>JAJRVY010000287.1 GCA_024277065.1 Planctomycetota bacterium | reverse complement strand
TTTTCGCATCGAGGACTGCGTGATCGAGCGCTGGGGGGATCGCGGGTCCGGCATCGACATGGTCGGCTGCCACGATGGCGTGATCGTGGGCAGCACGCTGCGCCACGAACGGGGCAAGGGGCACAATGGCGTACAGGCCAATGGCGGTACGTCGCGCGTGCGGATCGAGCGCTGCCGCTTCGAGGATGCCGGCGGGCGCGCGATCCAGCTCGGCGGCTCGACGGGCCGCGAGTTCTTCAGGCCGGCCGTTGAGGACAGCGGCAACGTGGAGGCTCGCGACCTGACCGTGACGGGCTGCACGATCGTCGGCTCGGACACGGCGGTCGCGTTCGTCGGCGCCGTGGCGTGCAGGTTCGAGCGCAACACGATCTACCGCCCACGCCGCTGGGTGCTGCGCATCCTGCAGGAGACGCGGGACGCGTCCTTCCTGCCGTGCGCCGGCGGGCGCTTCGCGAACAACCTCGTCGTCTGGAACGACGGCGACCTGCACCGCTTCGTGAACGTCGGTCCCGGCACGGACGCCGCGTCCTTCGTCTTCGCCGGGAACTGGTGGTTCTGCGCCGATGCGCCGCAGCGCAGCCGCCCCGATCTGCCGTCCGCCGAGAGCGGTGGCGTCGTCGGCCGCGACCCGCGGCTGCGTGACCCCGCCGGCGGCGACTTCCGCCCCGATCCGCGTGGCCCCGCGAGGGGTGTCGGCGCCCCGGCCACGGACTGACGCGCCCGACTGCGCCCGGGCAACCGATAGCGGTTGCTCGAGCCCGTTCGATCGTGACCGCAGGCGCGCCGCCGTGGAGGGCTCGTTCGCTCTCGGCGCGCCACCGCCTACACTCTGCGATCCGTCGCACCGTTCGGCGCGACAACCACCGGGGCACCGCATGAACGTTCTCGAGAGCCGTATCCGGACCGACTCGGACGAGTACCGCGCGAACCGCGAGCACCAGCTCGCGATCCTCGCCGAGTTCCGGGGGAAGTACGCCGACGTGTGTGCGCACGGTTCACAGCGGCTGGTCGAGAAACACCGCGCGCGCGGCAAGTTGCTCGCACGTTAACGCATCGAGCGCCTCGTGGACCCCGACTCGCCGTTCCTCGAGCTCTCGGCGCTCGCGGCGGAGGGCGTCTACGGCGAGCGCGTGCCGTCGGCGGGTGTCGTCACCGGCATCGGCCTCGTGCACGGTCGCGAGGTGATGATCGTCGCCAACGACGCCACGGTGAAGGGTGGCACGTACTACCCGCTCACGGTGAAGAAGCACACACGCGCCCAGGAGATCGCCCACGAGAACCGTCTCCCGACGATCTACCTCGTGGACTCGGGCGGCGCGTTCCTGCCGCGTCAGGACGAGGTGTTCCCCGACGAGAAGCACTTCGGCCGCATCTTCGCCAACCAGGCGCGCATGTCGGCGGACGGCATCCCGCAGATCGCGGCGGTCATGGGATCGTGCACAGCCGGCGGGGCGTACGTTCCCGCGATGAGCGACGAGTCCGTGATCGTCAAGGGCAACGGCACGATCTTCCTGGGCGGTCCGCCGCTGGTGAAGGCGGCCACGGGCGAGGTCGTGACGGCCGAGGAACTGGGCGGTGCCGACGTGCACTGCCGGCAGTCGGGCGTGGCCGACCACATGGCGCGCGACGACGCTCACGCCATCGACATCGTGCGCTCGATTGCGCTGAACCTCAACCGCGAGCCGCGCGGCACGCGGCTCGACCTGCGTCCCGCCGAGGACCCCGCCTACGATCCCGACGAGATCTACGGCGTGCTGCCGCGCGACAATCGCACGCCCTACGACGTGCGCGAGATCATCGCGCGGATCGTGGACGGCAGCCGCTTCCACGAGTTCAAGCCGCTCTTCGGCACGACCCTCGTCACGGGCTTCGCGCACATCCACGGCATGCCCGTCGGGATCGTCGCCAACAACGGTGTGTTGTTCAGCGAGAGCGCGCGCAAGGGCGCGCACTTCGTGCAGCTCTGCGGACAGCGCGGCATACCGCTGCTCTTCCTCCAGAACATCACCGGCTTCATGGTCGGCAGGCGCTACGAGGAAGGCGGCATCGCGCGCGACGGCGCCAAGATGGTGCAGGCCGTCGCGACCGCCAAGGTGCCGCGGCTGACGGTCATCATCGGCGCGTCCTACGGCGCCGGGAACTACGCCATGTGCGGCCGCGGTTACCAGCCGCGGTTCCTGTTCACGTGGCCGGGCTCGCGCATCTCGGTGATGGGCGGCGAACAGGCCGCCAACGTGCTGCTGCAGGTGCGCATGGACCGACTCGAGGCCGAGGGCAAGACGATGACGCCCGAGGAGCAGGCGGAGTTCCGGCGGCCCATCCTCGAGAAGTACGAGCGCGAGGGCAGTCCCTACTACGCGACGGGCCGCATCTGGGACGACGGCATCATCGAGCCGGCGCGCACGCGCGACGCGCTGGGGCTGGCGCTGGCCGTGACGCTGAACGCGGAGACGCCGGCCACCGCCTGGCCCGTCTTCCGGATGTAGGGCGGCGGCATGCGCGCGAACAGGAGAGACCACGATGAGTGAGGCGGAGCGTGGCGTGCGCGTGACGACTGCGGGCGGCGTGGCCCGCGTCGTCCTGTGCCGTCCGGAGAAACGCAACGCGTTCGACGACCAGGTCATCGCGCGGCTCGGCGAGGTCATCGGCGCGCTCTCGTCCGACCACTCCGTGCGCGTGATCGTGCTCGAGGGCGAGGGCAAGGTGTTCAGCGCGGGCGCCGATCTGGACTGGATGCGGCGCATGGTGACGGCCGATCGCGAGAGCAACGTCGCCGATGCGCTACGGCTGGCGGACCTCTACGAGGCGCTCCACTGCGCGCCGCAGGCGGTCGTCGCGAAGGTGCACGGCGCGGCGCTCGGCGGCGGCGCCGGACTCGTGGCGGCGGCCGACATCGCCGTCGCGGCCGAAGGCACGGTGCTCGGCTTCACCGAGGCGCGGCTCGGCATCCTGCCGTCGGTGATCAGCCCCTACGTCGTCATGAAGATCGGCCCGGGGCATGCGCGGCGCTTCTTCGTCACGGGCGAGCGCATGGACGCCGTCGAGGCGTTCCGCATCGGGCTCGTCCATCACGTCGTCGCCGGCGATGCACTCGAGGAAGCCGTGCAACGTGTCTGCTTCGAGGTGCTGCAGTGCGGTCCACAGGCGGTGGCGCACTGCAAGGAACTCGTCGAGGACGTGGTCGGCGGGCTGGCGATGGCCGGTGCGCTCGAGGACGGCTTCGACAACGTGAAGGCGTACACCGCGACGCGCATCGCCGAGGCGCGCGTCTCGGCCGAGGGCCAGGAAGGGCTCAAGGCGTTCCTCGAGAAGCGCCGCCCGCGGTGGGCCCAGTGACGGCCTCCGCTGCGAGCCCCGAGAGCTGTCCCGTGGGGCCCCACCGGCCGTTCTCGTCGGTGCTCGTCGCCAATCGTGGCGAGATCGCCGTGCGCGTGCTGCGCGCGGCGCGCGAGGCGGGCCTGCGCTCCATCGCCGTCGCGAGCGAGCCCGATCGCCTTGCACTGCACTCGCTCACGGCCGACATGTGCGCCGTGATCGGCGACGGGCCCGCGGCGGAGAGCTACCTCGACATGGACCGCGTGCTCGCCGCGGCGCGCGACGCCGGGGCCGAGGCGATTCACCCGGGGTACGGGTTCCTCGCCGAGAGCGCGGCCTTCGCGCGGCGGGTGCAGGAACAGGGACTCGTGTGGATCGGTCCGTCGCCGGAGGTCATCGAGGCACTCGGCGACAAGGTCCGCGCGAAGGCGCTGGCGCGCGCCGCCGGTGTGCCAGTCTGTCCGGGGTACGAGGGCGACGTCTCGGACGCCGCCGCGGTCCTCGCCGCCGCGACGCAGATCGGCTTCCCGCTGCTCGTCAAGGCGGCGGCCGGCGGCGGCGGCCGGGGCATGCGCATCGTGACCGCGCCCGGAGAATTGGCCGCCGCGCTGGACTCGGCCGCTCGCGAGGCGCAGGGCGCGTTCGGGTCCGGCCGCGTGTTCCTCGAGAAGTACGTCGAGCCGGCCCGCCACGTCGAAATCCAGATCGTGGGGGACGCGCACGGCAACGTGCTGCACCTCGGTGAACGCGAGTGCTCGATCCAGCGGCGCTACCAGAAGATCATCGAGGAGAGTCCGAGCCCCGTCGTCGATCCGGAACTGCGGGCGCGCATGGGCGAGGCCGCCGTGGCGCTGGCGAAGGAGGCAGGCTACGTCGGCGCGGGCACGGTCGAGTTCCTGCTGGGTCCGGGCGGCGACTTCTACTTCCTCGAAGTGAACACGCGCCTGCAGGTCGAGCACCCGGTGACCGAGATGGTGAGCGGCGTGGACCTCGTCCGGTTGCAGTTCGCGGTGGCGGCGGGGGAGGTGCTCCCGCGGACCACGGCGCCCGAGCCGCGCGGGCACGCGATCGAGCTGCGCGTGTGCGCCGAGGACCCCGCGTTCCAGTTCGCACCGCAGTCCGGGCGCATCGTCTACCTGCGGCTGCCGACGCGGCCGGGGGTGCGCATCGACGCCGGCATCCGCACCGGCTACGAGATCCCGACGCACTACGACTCGCTGCTGCTCAAGCTCATCGCCCACGGCTCCACGCGAGAGCAGGCGCGTACGCGCGCCCTGCGCGGGCTCGCCGATCTCCTGATCCTCGGGCCGCAGACGAACGTCGCGTACCTGCGCGCGATCCTCGAGCACGACGCGTTCGTGGCGGGAGACCTTTCGACGTCGTTCATCGCCGAGCACATGGCCGGCTGGGCGCCCGACACGCGCGTGCCGCCCGAGGTCCTGATGGCCGCCGCGGCCGGCGAGTTCCTCGGCCCGCGCGCCGCCGCGGACGTGCCCGAGGGCGACGGAGCCGCGCCGGTGCCGACCGCGTGGTACGGACTGGGCTCGTGGCGCGTCGTCGATCCCGACGACGGGCCTCAGAAGGGAAGTGTGTCGTGAGCGGTGTCCTGCGCCGTCATTACGAGGCCGGGGGCGACCATCACACGGTCGTCCTCGAGGAGAAGAAGGGCGTGCTGCGGGCGCGCATCGACCACGAGGACGCGGACCACGCGCACGTCATCGACGCGCGGCTGGTGCGGCGCATCAACGGCGGCGCGGAGCTCTGGATCACGCCGGGCGGACACGCCGTCGTCGTGCGTGACGGCGACAAGGTCCACGTGGCGCTCGGCGGCCGCGTCTTCGTACTGGACGTCGTCTCGGATCGCCCCGGCGGGGCCGTCGCGGCAGCGGTGGCGGACGACGCGTTCGTGGCGTCGCCGATGACCGGCGTCGTGCTGAAGATGAACGTCGCGCCCGGCGACGACGTGGAGAAGGGCGCCGTGCTGTGCGTCGTCGAGGCGATGAAGATGGAGTTCGCCATCGAGGCGCCGCGCGACGTCGTGGTCGAGTGCGTGCCGTGCGCCGCCGGGGACCGCGTGGACATCGGCGAGGTGCTCGTGACGTTCCGCGAGGACGCGGCGACCGGAGACGGCGACAGCGCTGGCGACGACGATGGCGGCAGCGCGGGCGGCAGCGCGGGCGGCGGTGTGAGCGGCGCGGAGCCGGCCGCGTGACCGAGCCGTTCACGACCGACGTCAAGATCCGCTTCGCCGACGTGGACGACGCGCGCGTCGTCTACTACCCGCAGTTCCTCGACTACTGCCACGTCGCCTTCGAGGACTGGATGGAGGCCGGCTTCGACAAGCCCTACGCCGACATCGTGCAGCGCGAGAAGGTGGGCTTCCCGGCCGTCAACCTGAACGTGGACTACGCGGCGCCCGCGCGCTACGGCGACACGCTGCGCGTGCGCATCACCTGCACCCATCTCGGCAACAAGAGCGCGACCGTGCGCTACGAGATGTTCCGCGTGCGCGACGACGTGCTCTGCGCCGACGCGCGCGTCACCGTGGCGTGCGTGGACATGGACACCTTCGAGGGGCAGCCGATCCCGCCGCACTTCCGCGCGTTCTTCAGCGCTGCGCAGAGCTGACGCGCTCGGCCCTCGACATCTCGCGCGGCGCGGCGCCGTGCGGTCTGCTGCGGATCCTTGGACTGCGGTGCCTGTGACCAACGCAGAGCCGCCTCCGTGGTGATCGGACCGCGGTGCCGCGAGCGGTCCAGTGATCGTCCGAAGTCGAGGATGAGCTCTCCCTGGTAGCCCATGCGCGGTAAGGGCCCGCGCAGGAATAACCTCGGGATTCGGTCGGCTGCGACGACGCGGGGCGGCGTTGCCTCCCTCGCCGCGGACTACGTCCACGACTCGCGTGCTCAGCGAACACAGCCTCCAGAGGAGGCTGCTCCCGCGGCAAGCCGCGGAGCTTCGCACCCTCCCC
>JAJRVY010000286.1 GCA_024277065.1 Planctomycetota bacterium | reverse complement strand
CGCCACCCGAGCCGCCGCCAGAGCCGCCACCGCCGACGCCCCGGCCGCCGCGGCCACCCTCAGGAGGAGGAGGCGGGGGAGGGGGATCGCCACAGCCGCCACCGGAACCACCACCGGAACCACCACCGGAACCGCCGCCCGAGCCGCCGCCGACGCCGCCGCCGCCGACGCCACCGCCAGAGCCACCGCCAGAGCCACCGCCAGAGCCACCGCCAGCACCGCCACCGGCACCGCCACCGGCACCGGCACCGCCGCCGTGCCCGCCACCACCGGCACCACCACCGGCACCACCGCCGGAACCGCCACCAGTGCCACCACCGGGCGGATCACGAGGCGCGGGGTCGTCGCAACCCGGAGGCGGAGGAGGAGGCGGGGGCGGACGACGGGTGTCGTCACAACCCGCCCGATCGCGATCGCTGCCGTCCACGTCACGGCCGTCCGCGAAGACGGAGAACCGCGAGACGAGCGAGAACGCGTTCACGTGGGAGGCGGACTGCGAGAGAGGCGCGGCTGCGGCCTCTGATCCGCCCATGAAGAGCGCGCCGGCGGCGAACGCCACGGCCGTGATCAACGCCTTGTTCAAGTTGACTGATCGGGACATGTTCTCTCTCTCCTTGTATCGCTGCTTCGGAGGCCGACTGCGCGGCCCTTGCTCCGACGACAGAATGATAGAGAACCGAACTTGCGGGAATCTGAAGCCGCAGGAATTCGCGCCGGATCACGCGACGACGCCGGTGATGACCACCGCCAAGCCGCCTTGCTCCATGGGCTGGAAGTCCAGGTCGAACCCGAGCCGCTCGCAGACCTCGGCGGTGATGTCCAGACCGAGACCGCGGCCGGATTCGGAGCGCGTCCGCGCGGCGCTCCCGCGGAATCCACGCTCGGTCAGGTGCTCGATGTCGTCCAGCGCCAGTCCCGGCCCGTCGTCCTCGACGCGGATCTCGAAGCGGCCCGCATCCGTGCGCAGCACGACGGCGACGTGCCCCCCTCGGCGGTTGTAGCGCACGGCGTTCTGCACGATGTTGCCCACCGCCTGCTCGAGCAGCGTGACGTCGCCCGCGACGTCCACGGAGCCGCGGGGCGTGGCGTGATTGAGCTCGACGTCGCGCGCGTTCGCGAGCGGACGGTGCCGCGCCACGACGCGCTCGACGAGCGCGCAGAGGTCCAGGCGGTGCCGCACGAGGGCGCGGCTGCCGGCGACGAGTTTCGCCGCCGTCGTCAGGTTGGCGACGAGGGACGTCGTGTAGTCCACCTCCGCGAGCGCGTCGCGCAACGCCTTCCGCGCTTCGTCGTCGGCGGTCTCGATGACGGGGCGCAGCGCGTCGAGGTGGCCCGCGAGAACGGTGAGCGGGGTCATCACGTCGTGCGTCGTGTCCGCGACGAACTCCCGCAGGGCACCCTCGCGACGCTCGACGGCGGCAACGTGAGCGCGAACTTCCGCCGCCGCCTCGTCGAAGGCGCGGGCCAGATCGGCGACCTCGTCGCCACCCTCGACGCTCACCGACGCGTCATAGTGGGCAGCGGCCGAGCGCCGCACGTCGGCCTCGAGCCGGCGGATACGACGCACGACCGGGCCGCTCGCAAGGAGCACGGCAATCAGCACGCCGGCGCCAACGAGGAGGCCGGGCAGCAGCAGCTCGAGAGGGCCGCCCTCGAAGCCGCGACCGGTACGCCGCACGAGCACGAACGCGCACGGGCCCGTGGTCCACGCCATGCGCACGAGGGCCTCGAAGCCCCCGGGCCGCTCGCGGCCGGCGGCCTCGATGCGGCGCACGGCAACGTCCGCGCCGTCTTGCACGGCGGCGACCAGTTCGACGGGCACCGGCGGCGCGGCGGGGTTGGCGGAGGAGAACGACGCGTCGTACGCCCAGAACGCCGTCTCGATGTCGTCGGTCGCCACGGGGCGCCGCGGCTGCGGGGGTACGGCGCCGAGCTCGGGCAGGGGAGGGGGCAGCGGAGGCGTATCCGGGTCACGCGCCGGCGGCGGAGGGGGCGGCGGGAACGCCGCCGGATCGGCTTCGCAGCGCGCCCGCCCGCCGGACTCCATGCGCGTCACCGCGAACTCCCGCAGCACCTGCGCGACACGCCGCCGGGTCAGGTCGTGGCGCGCCCAGACGGTCGCCGCGGCGAGCGGCAGAGCGGCGGCGATCACCGAGAGGGCGAGCCGCGCGCGAAGCCTCACGAGCGCGAGCCCCCCGGCCCCGGCGGTTCGTCGCCGCGCGCGCTCGGCGCGACGTCGGCGTTCAGGCGATAGCCGACGCCCCAGACGGTCTGCACGAGGTGCTTGTGCTCCCCGAGCTTGCGCCGCAGCCGCGAGACGTGGACGTCGAGCGTGCGCTCGGTGCCCTCGCGCTCGGGGTCGAGCACGTTGTCCACGAGCCAGGCGCGATCGATGGCCGATCCGGGGCGACGAGCGAGCGCGAGCAGCAGATCGAACTCGACACGGGTCAAGTCGAGCAGGCGCCCCGCGACGCGGGCAGCGCGGCCCTCGACATCGACGATCAACTCGCCGACGGCGATGGTGCCGTCGCGCTGGAGCGCGGGCCGGCGCAGGCGCGTCTTGACGCGCGCGATCAGTTCGTCCGGCCAGAACGGCTTCGTGACGAAGTCGTCGGCGCCGAGCTCGAGCGCGCGCACCTTGTCGTGCGTGTCCTGGCGCGCACTGAGGATCAGCACGGGCAGTTCGCTGTGACGACGCAGCCGTTTGAGCACGTCCAGCCCGTACGCGCCGGGGAGCATCAGGTCGAGGATCGCCATGGCGTAGTCGTCAGGATCCTCGCGCAGTGCGTCGTCACCGTTCTGCAGCCAGCGCACGGCGAAGCCCGCGCCCTCGAGATGCCCCACGACCTGGCGGCCGAGGGCCTCGTCGTCCTCGACGAGGAGGATGCGATCACGCACGCGGCTCAGTCCTCCGGCTCGCGCAGGCCGGCGAGGACGAACTCCATCTCCACGTCGATCGCGCCGCCGTCGGCGTAGGCGTACACCAGGAACCCGTACGTCTCCTGGTGGCTGCCGCGCACACAGTACCCGTACAGCGTCAGGGGTTCGCGGGCGTCGCCCGGAACCGTGCCCGTGATGACGAACTGCTGCCCGACGAAGCCCTTGCCCATCTTCGACTTGCGCACGCGGGAAGCCTCGGCACCCGGCGCGAACACGCGCTCGCAGGAGACGTCGCGCAGCCCACGCGCGAGGTTCTTCACGTTGTCTCCCTTGACCTGGACGGGACCGACGAACGAGTACGAGTAGCCCCACGTGTAGCGGCGGAACAGGAGCTGTCGCAGGCGGTTGCCGGCGGCATCGGTCTGTGTGACGTACACGTAGGCGCCGTAGTCCCCGGACGCCGGCACCTCGGTCACGGTCCAGCGCGGTGAGACGGGGACGTCGAACATGACGGATCCACCGAGAGCGAGGGCCGGCACGGTGACGTAGCGCTCGCGCAGCGCGAAGCCGGCCTCCGCGCCGAGCGTGACGGCATCGTTCCACAGAGCCGCGACGGCCGCGTTCGGCAACTCCCTGCGCAGGTGCGGTGAGAGCTGCGCGAACACGACCTGCAGGGCGGACTTGCCCGCCCGCCGATTGGAGCCCAGGAGCGTGCGCGCGCCCCAGAGGTGGGCCGACGCCAGCGTCGTGGCGAGCGTCACGGACTTCGGGTGCGCCCGCGCGGCGGCCTTGGCGACGGTGGCGGCGCGCTTCTGGAGCACGTACTGCTGGTCCGACACGGCAGCCGCGCCCTCGAGCAGGAACGTCGCCGCGTACCCGAGCGCCTCGCCCTCGCCGGGGCGGCGCTCGTGGGCCTGCTCCAGCAGATCGGCCGCGCGCAGCCACGCGGCCGCGCCCTCGACCGGACCGCTGCGCTCACGCACGACCAGCGCCTGGGCCAGCGCCCACGTGCCACGAACGTCCTCGGGCGCGGCGGCGTGCGCGCGCTCGGCGACATCGAGAAGGCTGCCGGAGAGACGGCGGCGCGCGCTCTCTGGAGCGGCGCGCATCGCGTCGTCGAAGCGATAGGCCCGATCGCAGATGACGTGTACGAGGGCCGGGCGGTCCACGAGAGCGTCGGCCACGTCCGGGCCGGTGAGCACCTCGACGGCGCGCGGCACATCGCCGCGGCGCAGGGCGTCGATCACGTCCTGTGCGCGCTCGTCGAGTTGGTCGGCGCGAGCCATCGATCCGAACAGGAGGACGTGCGCGAGCGCGACGGCCGCGGCGGCAATCGGGGTTCTCGGGGCGGGTTGCATCCGACGGATTCTCAACGCGACCTCTTAAGCAAGTCCGAAGCGGGCAGCATCCCGCGCCGCAGCGAGTGTAGCCGCACGCCGTGCGCGGCGCCGCCGGGTTCGTCTTCCCACGGCGGTACGTGGCGCAGGCCCTAACCTCTCGCTCCCGACCGGAGGAGCCCCATGACACGCCGCACGATCACTTCTTTCGCCATCACCCTCGCACCACTCTTGCTCGCCGCCTGCGCAACGCAGGAGACGCAGCACCGGGACTGGTCGGACTACACCGGCCCCGGCGCGGAGTACTTCCAGCGCGAGGAACTCGATCTCTGGGCGGTCAAGGACCCCGGTGAGCCGACGAACCGCGCCATCGATGACGTCAAGCACGTCGCCGCCGAGTACGTGATCGCGCCGCTGGCGTGGGCGTGGCGGGGCATCACTCCGAAGTCCTTTCGTACCGGCCTCACGAACGTCGGCAAGAACATCGCGTATCCCATTCGACTCGTCAGCAACGTGATCCAGGGCAACTGGGACCGCGCCGGGACCGAGACCGAGCGCTTTGCGATCAACACGACGGTCGGCGTACTCGGCTGGTCCGATGCGGCGGCCGAACGCGACACGCCGGCACCGCGCGAGCAGGACATGGGTCTCGCCTTCCGGCACCACGGCTGGAAGGACTCGGCCTACACCTCGATGCCGGCGTCCACCGTGCGCGACAGCGTCGGCTGGGTGCCCGACCTCTTCCTCGACCCCCTGTGGTACGTGTGGGGCGCGGGCACAGCGCGAACGTTCAACGACATGAGCGACCAGGTCGATACGTACGTGACGTTCACGAACACGACGTACGACCCCTATCGCCTCGAGCGCGCAGCACGCTACCTCGACCGCACGCTGGAGGACACCGACCAGGAGTTCCTCGCCGGCGAGGGCGGCGCCGTGGACACACTGCAGTACGTGTTCCTCGGCGTCCGCGACGCGGAATTCGCGGACGACTTCGACACGGAGAGCGTGCTCGTCCCGGCGACCGGCAAGTACCTGGACTACAACGTCTGGCTCCAGGATCACCGCGCGCCGGTGATGTACGTACTCCCCGGCACGGGCGGGCATCGCGACGCCGAGTCCACCGCCGCCGTCGCCGAGATGGCGTTCACCGCCGGCTACCACGTCGTCGCCATCTCCAGCACGCTCAACTTCGAGTTCATCGCGAACGCCGCCACCGTGGACTTTCCCGGCTTCGCCCCGGCCGACACGCGCGACGTGCACGCCGTACTGACGGCCATCGACGCCGACCTGCGTGCCGCACGAGGCGGCCTGATCGGCAGGCGGCGGGCCGTCATCGGCATGTCGATGGGGGCCTTGCACGCGCTCTTCATGGCCGCCGGCGAGGAAGACGCAGCGCGCAACGGGCTCATCCCGATGGACGGCTACTATGCCCTCAACCCACCCGTCAACCTGCTGCGCACGGCGCAGGGCTTCGACGACTACTTCAATCTGCCGCTGAAGTACTTCCCGGGCGACGCCGAGACGCAGCACGCCAAGATCCGGGCGCTGTTCCGGCATGTCATCGACGTCGCCGGCGGCGGGGATCTGCGGCCGGGCCGGCCGCTCCCGCTGAACGACCTGCAGGCGCAGTTCCTGATCGGCATCGCGTTCCGCATGACGCTGATGGACGTGCTGGATCAGGCGCGCGCGCTCGGCCGCACGGGAGACTTCTTCCTGACGCCACGCACGGATCGCGACCGCGGCGCCTCGTACCGCGAGCTCGCGCGCTACTCGTTCATGGAGTACTTCTACGCCTTCGTGCTCCCGGAACAGGCACGCCTGCGCAAGGACATCACCGACGACGACGCCGGCGCCATGCACCTCAACCGCCTGAGTGACCTGCGCTCGGTGGAGTACGAGCTGCGGCGCAACCCGCGCATCCGGGTGTTCTCGAACACGAACGAGATCCTGCTGCGCGAGGCCGACGTCGCCTTCCTCCGCACCACGTTCGGCAGCCGCCTGCGGTTGAGCAAGAGCGGCGGGCACCTCGGCAACCTGTGGAAGCCCGACGTCCGCGACCGCGTGATCGCGGAACTGCGCGACCTCGTCGTGAACGAGTAGCCGCCGCGCGTCAGTCGCCGCCGCCGCCGGTCTCGCCGCTGTCGCCGGCGTCCGGTTCCGGCTCCGTGTCGGTGACGACGAACTCGGCGCGCAGCAGCCGGATCTCGAGGCGCACGTCCTCGCCGGTGTCCGCCTCGACGTCGCGCAGGAATGCGGTGAGCTCGCCGCGGGCGAGCGCCGCATCCGCGTAGACCGTCCCGCGAACGACGTACTCACCGCGCTCGTAGGCGACATCCACGTCCGCGAACTGCAGCCGGCGCTCGACGGCCTCACGACGGAAGCTCTCGGCGACGATCATCTCGAGCCGGGTCACGCGCGACGTCTCCCAACTGGAGAGCGTCAGCGGGACCGAGAGCAGCAGCAGACCGGCGGCGCACGCCAGCACGGCCCCGCGCACGGCGCGGCGCCGCGCGGTCTGCCGCGGGTAGAAGCCGAGTAGCATGAAGAGCACCGCGGCGACGAGCACGATGGCCACGAGGTTCGTCAGATAGAGCAGCGACGCGCCGGTGGCGATGTCGAGGTGATCCGAGCCGAGCCCGTAGCCGACGACGCAGAGCGGCGGGACGAGCGCCACCGCGATCGCGACGCCGGGCAGCGCCGCTGCGACGGACTTGCGGCTGATCCCGTAGGCCGCCGCGGCGCCCGCAGCGAGTCCCACGCCGAGATCGAGCAGCGTCGGTTGCGTACGGACGAGGATCTGCGCCGTCGGTGGCGCATCGGGCATCGCCAGCGAGAAGAACGCGGCGACGACGATCGCCACGATGGTTCCCTTGAGGGTGGACGCGAGGCCCTTGCGGATCATGCGCACGTTGCCCTGCACGATGCCCTGGGAGATCGCCACGATCGGGCTCATCAGCGGCGCCACGAGCATGGCGCCGATGATCACGGCGGCGCTGTCCTGGAACAGGCCGAACGTGGCGATGGCCGAGGAAATCACGATCAGCACGTAGAAATCCACGCCGGCGCGCGACGCGTGCCGCATCTGCGAGTAGACGTCGGCCCGCTCGCCCACCGTCAGCGTCGGGAGAGTCGCGAACGCCAGTTCCCACGTCTCGCGCAGCCAGCCGATGCGGCGCCGCTCGGCCCGGCGCACGAGCACCGCCGCACCGGGCACGTCGTCGATCACGTCCCGCCAGAGCCCCGTCGTCCCGGCGTGGGTCAGCGCGCGATCGCGGGTGGTCCCCATGACCACCACGTCGCCCGCGCCCGCGACCCGTACGATGCCCTCCGCCGGGTTGTCGTCCTCGGTCGTGACCGGGCGCGCCTTGACGCCGACGTCGGCGACGATCCGCGCGACGTCCGCGACGACGTCGGCCTGCGACTGCATCTGGCTCGTGACGGACAGAGCGACGAGGTCGCCCTCACGCGCCAGGGCGAGGGTCTCGGCCACCGACAGCACTGACGGCGTGTCCGGCCCGCTGCCGACGGCCGCGACGACGCGGCGCACGTCGGCGCGGACCTCACCGTGCACGAGCGCCACGGCGCGCGGCGTCGCCGCGAGCACGCAGTCCACGACGGCATCGTGATCCGCCGCGGACCCGGCCCCCGCGCGAGCTGTGTCCAGGAGGACGAGGTCCGCCTCGTGGGTCGCGGCGGCGGTGACGAAGCCGCCGGTCTCCGACGTCGCGATGCGCACGATCGGAAAGACGTCCGGCGCCTCGCCCAGCGTGTCGCGCACGAGCGCCCGCAGCGCCCGCCACGCGCGGCGGGCGATCACCCGCACCTCCGACCGTGGGAGGCGTTCGAGGAGCGCGACGACGCGCAGGACCACGACGTCGCCGCCGCGCGCGCACGCCATGTCGCGGCCCAGGCGGATGAGACGCGGCGCGTCACTGGCGGGGCCCAGGCAGACCAGCACGCGATACGTGCTGTCGGCGCTCGGCACGGGCGCGTCCTCGTCGTCGGCCTCCTCGATGTCGGGCGCCGAACCGAGCTCCGTCGCATCGCGGCGGTAGATCAGGCGCACACCGAGCCCGACCAGCAGCCACGCGGCTGCGACGAGCGGAGCGGCGGCGGGCACGATGAAGGAGAAGAACGCACACACGACGAGGGCCACGACCGGGAAGAGCGGGTACAGCGGCAACTCGAACCCGGGCGCCGGATCGGGCTTGCCCCGGCGCAACTGCGACGCGAACGTGATGACGCCGCACCAGAGGAACGTCACGGCGGCGACGCCGAAGACGACGCGAACGGGAACGAGCAGCGCCATGGCGCCGGCGATCGTCCCGAACAGGATGATGAACGCGACCGGCGTCCGGTCCTCGGAGTCGATGCCCTCGAAGAGCGCGGGAACGGAGCCGTCACGTGCCATGGCGCCGGCGAGCCGCAGCAGACGCGCGAACGCCTTGGAGACGGTGATCCAGCAGAGCACGAGCGTCAGGGCCAGACCGACCAGGCGCACGTTGTCGTGAGCCCACGAGCCCGAGGTGACCCCGCGCAACCGCACGAACAGGGACGGGTGGGCCAGGGTGACGGCGGCGACGCCACACGTGACCACGATGGCGGCGCACCAGCAGATCGCCACGACGAGCGCCAGCGAGCGGTCGTCGCCGCGGTAGACACGGCGGTAGTCAAGAGCGACGTCGATGAACCACAGCGACCCGCCGAGCAGCGCGGCACCGGAGAGGAAGTGCCGTGCCGGCAACGTCGGAAGCTCCAGGCCGGGCACCGCAGGAGGTGGCCGGAGCGCGACCGTCACCAGAAGGCCGATCGCCACCACCAGCGCCGCGCCGGCCGCGACGAGACGGGCCTTGAGATGCTCGACCGGCGAGATGAGCTGCGACAGCACCGCCATGGCAGCAACCGGCGCCACGACCGAGAGGTCCGGCACGTCGTGCCCGATGTAGCGTTCGAGGAGACCGCCGAGCCGCACCGAGACGGCGTCGATCATCAGCGCAGCGAGACAGAGATACCCGCCGACCGCCAGCCAGCCCATCGCGAACAGCCGCACGCTGCCGCCGTCGCTGCGCACGATGGAGTAGGCCGTGCCGGACGACTCCCTCTCCGACGCGCGCGAGACGTAGCCGAGCACCACCGGGAGCAGCAGGACGCCGCCGATGGCGATCACGTCCACGGCCCGCTCGCCCGAGTTGAGCAGCACCGCCCCGCCGCCCACCAGCCCCGCCATCGCCAACGCGACGGACGTCGCGAGGACCCCCAGGCCCAGCGGGCCGAGCGTCTTGCTGAATCCGATCTGCGGCTGGTGGGTCATGGAGTTCCCGGAGGAGGCGCTGGCCAGGCTATTGCCGCGGCCCGGCGGGATCGAGGGCGAGGCCGCCGGAATCTCGTCTCGTGGCGCGTGACAGCCGCTCGCGACGCGGAGACACTCCAGTGATGACGAAGGCTGGACGGCGGAGGCGTTGGTGGCGTTGGGCGCTCGGCGGCACGGCCCTGTTCGCGGCCGCGCTCGGCGCCGCGCGCGCGACCCTGCCCACGCTCACCGAGGACTGGCTGGTGAGCACGCTCCGCGACGAGCTCGCCATCGACCTCGGCGTGGACGACATCGCCATCGACCTCGCCGCGGGTCACGTCGTCGTCTCGGGTATCCGCGCCGACGTGAGTGGCAAGCCCCTCGCGCGGGCCTCGTCGGCCGACGTCGATCTCGACGTCCTGGCGCTGCTCGGCGGCGAGGGCGGCACCGTGTCGATCACCCTCCATGACCTCGAGGGCGAGATCCGCCGCGAGCCGGACGGACGCCTGAACGTCGCGCGCATCGCCGCCGCGGCGGCCGCGGGCGACGACTTCGAGCCCGCGCCCGAGTCTGCGACGACAGACGACGCGAGCGCGGTTCCGAGCGCGCGAATCGTGCTCGGCTTCGAGGCCGCGGGCGCGGTCATCCGCTACGAGGACGCGATCAGCGATCCCGCGCGACCGCTCGCCCTGACTGGGATCGACGTCAACGTGCGCGTCGCGCGGCTGCCCGTCAGCGGCGCGCCGCGGGCGGACGAGCTCCTGGATGTCCTCATGTCGGGCACGATCGAGCAACCGGAGGAGCCGGCGATCTTCGCTGCCGCGCTCTGGGAGGGCCCCGACGGGGGCGGTCGCTACCTCGAGGCACACATGGCGGTGACCGCGTTCGACGTGCGCGGCATCCCGCAGTACGTCACACCGAACGCGATCCGGGTCCTTGGCGGGCACATCCTTCACGCGTCGGCCACGGTCCTCGCGCGGCACGACGCGATCGAGCAGGGCCTCGTCGAAGTGGACGTCGAGGGCACGAGCACGTCTCTCCCGCTGCGCTTCGGCGGCACTCTCGACGACCCGCGCTTCGACGTGGACAGCCCCCTGTTCGAGGTGTTCCGCCTCTCGTACCTGCGCGTCGTGGACTCCGGGAGCAGCCTCCTTTCGAGCGGCAGGAGCGTCGGGCTCTCGCTGTGGCGGCGCACGTCCGGGATGGTGACGGAGACGGCCGGCGGCATCGGCGGCGCCGCATCCGAGCTCTCGCTGCGCCGCCTGGGCGCGGGACTGTGGCGCGGCATATCCGGCCTCTTCGCAGGCCAGGAGGCGAACGACGAGGAGCGTCTGGCGCGTTGGCGCATCTACGCGGCGCGACAGACCGCGTTCCGCGAGCTCGTGCTGCGGCGCCGCCTCGAAGTCGCGCGGGAGCGCGAGCCCCACCGCGTCGCCGACTTCGAGGCATGGTTCGCGACGAAGCCGTGGGAAGACGCCCCCCGTTGACGCACCGTCACGCACCGTGACATGCCGGCGAGCACGAAGGCGGCGAGGTGGAGCTCGAGGCCTTGCCCCCGCCGTCCGGGAGCGTGGACGGCGCACGAGATCCGCGCCCCGGGCCGTCTATACTCGGCGACGTTCGGCGGCACGCGGCCCCCAGAGGCACTCGACATGCGCACGTCACATCTCATTCCCATCGCCCTCGCGGGCATCCTCGGCGTCGTCGCATCCGTCGCGACCGGCCGCGCGGACGAGGAGCAGGCGGCCGCCCGGGGGGGGCCGGAGACCGTGACCATCGAGACCTCCGACGGGCTGACGTTGCGCGGCTCGTACTGGGCGCCAGCGGACATGCCGCAGGGTGCTCCGTGCGTCGTGGCCCTGCACATGTACCGCAGTGATCGCAGCGCGTGGGAGCCGGTCGCCGGGCCGATCACCGCGCGCGGTGGCGCGCTGCTCGCCATCGACATGCGCGGGCACGGCGACAGCCGAGTGCAGGGCGAAGAAGACCTCTCGGAGAAGGTCGTGGCGCGCGACGCAGAGCTCTTCAACGCCATGCATCTCGACGCCGAGGCGGCGATCGCATGGGCGCGCAAGGTCAAGCGCGTGCCACGCGGGCGCGTCGCGCTGCTCGGCGCCAGCGTCGGCTGTAGCGTCGCCATCCAGGCCGCGACGAAGAAGCCGCTCGACATCGCCGCCGTGGCGGTGCTCACGCCCGGCAAGGAGTACCTGGGCGTACCGACCATGGAGCACGTCGAGCACTGGTACGAGACGCTCCCGCTACGCATCTTCAGCAGCGCCGAGGAGCGCGGCAACGGCGCCGACGCGATCCACACCGCGCTCGCGACGAAGGGCTGCGAGCTGACGATCGTCCCGGGCACCGGCATCCACGGCACGCGCATGTTCGGACAGGTGCCGGGCCTCGAGGACGATCTGGCCGCGTGGCTCACGGCGCGCCTGCTCGGGCCGATCCCGGACGGCGTCATCGAGGACAGCGAGATCGAGGGCGCGGTGACGGGCACGTACCTCGGCCGCGACCTCTTCGTGCGCTTCGTGAACGGCCGGCTGTACGTCGCGACGCGCCGCACGGGTGCGGGCGGCATCTCCAATGACACCGTCAGGCTCCGCGTGAGCGACGCCTCCGGAGAGGTGCACGACATCGCGGCGGACACGGGCATGGGCATGAACCGCATCGACATGTCGTTCGCCGGCGGGAGGCCCGAGAGCAGCGCGACGACCGAGACGTCGCTGCTGCCCGGCGAGCTGGGCGTCGCCCCCGGCGCGACGATCGGCGTGCAGCTCACGTTCGACGACGACAGCGACGGCGATCCCTCATTCGGCCCGGCTGAGCGCCTGCGCATCACATTGGAGTAGTACGCATCACGCTGGAGTAGGGGCCCGCGATCACCGGCGCTTCGTCGCGCCGTCCACACCGTCTCAGAGCGACGCGATCAGGTGGTGCAGCTCGGCGTCCACGTCGCCGGGATCGCGGACGGTGTCGGCCACGGCGCGGCGCAGGAGCGTGCGGTAGCGGCGGCGCAGGCGATGGACGGCCGCCTTCACGGCGCCCTCGGTCATCGCCAGGGCCTGCGCCGTCTCGCGGTGCGTGGGCAGCGGGGAACCGGCCGCCACGTACGGCAGGAGCGCGGCGAACAGCTCACGCCGGCCGGTCGCCGCGAACTCGCTCTCGAGCACGCCGACGACGCGATCGAGCATGGTCAGCGCCCAACGCCGGTCGTACAGTTCCTCGGGGGTCGCGCCGGCGGCCGGCTCGAGCGTGTAGCACTCCTCGCCGCGCTCGAAGTCGAGCGAAAGGTGCAGGAGATCGCCGCCACGTTTCTGCGCCCGCTCGCGCTCGCGCTCCTTCGACGTGAAGTGTGCGAAGGCCGTCTTCAAGAACGCGCGGAAGCGGCCGCGATCGCGGTCCGCCTGCGCCAGGTAGTCCTTCTCGAGGAGCACGGTGAAGAAGCCCTGGACGAGATCCTGGGCCTCCTCGGCGCGCGCCCCCCGGCGCCGCGCGAAGGCGTACAGCGGGAACCAGTACGCCGTGCAGAGCGACTCGAGCGCCCGCCGCGCGCCCGGAGCATCGCCGCCCGCCGCGACGACGACGCTCCACTGCGTCGTGGCAAAGCGTGCGCGCTCGGGCATCAGCGCACCGGCCGCAGCACGCGCAGGATGACGGTCACGTCCTGCGCGCCACTGCCCGCGAACTCGATGGCGAGGTCGCCCGCCTCCGCCGCGGGAACGAGCACCTTGCCGAGTTCGGCCGTGACGGGCGCCCGGCCGGGCGTGTCGTAGTCCACGCCGGCGAGCAGCTCGTCGCCGCGCAGGAGGCGCGCCGTCCCGTCGCCGGTGGCGCGCCGCACCTCGAAGCGCAGGATCTGCAGCACGGTGTCCGGCTCGGGCGGCCACCTCGCGTCGGCCTCGGTGCTCAGGCTCGCCGCGCCCGGCCCGCCCGCGGACCCGTCGATGCGCACGCGCAACGGCGCCGGGAGGACGGTCGTCGCCGGCAGCTCGACGCGAACACGGACGATCCCGAGATCGTCGTACGTGCCCAGCTCGGGAATCGGTGGCAGTTCCGCCACGGCCTCGCGCGTCGCCGGAGTCGCCGAGCGGAACGTCCCCATCCAGGCCAGCCCCACGCCGGGCAGGCAGCAGAACAGCGGCAGGAGCAGCCCAGTGACGGCAAGACCCATCCCACGCAGCCGCCCGCCGCTGCGCCGGATCTGCACGATACCCGCGATCGACAGCACCAGCCCCACGAGCACGGCCATCGCGGCGAGCAGGCTGACCGGCGCAAGCCACCGCAGCGACAGCGACGGGTTCATCCCCCCGCCGCGGGCGAGCAGCACGCCGACGACGCTGAGGATCGTGCCGCCGGCGACGGCGATCAGGGGTAGCAGCAGTCCCCAGAACGCGAGCTTGCTGGTGCGGCCGCCGGGCCGCGCCGGGTGGTCGCGCGGCGGCGTGGGCGCGCCGTCGCCCACCGTCGCGTCCACGGCACCGATGCCGGTCTTGAGCTCGGAGACGGCCTGGTAGCGCCGGGCGGGCTCCTTCTCGAGCGAGCGCAGCACGACGTCGTCGAGGCGCACGTCCACATGCACCTTCTGCGAGGGCGCGGCGAAACGGCCGATCGGCAGCTCACCTGTCAGCATCTCGTAGAGCACGACGCCCAGACTGTAGATGTCCGCGCGGTGATCGACCTCCGCGGGCTTCTCGATCTGCTCGGGCGCCATGTAGTGCGGCGTGCCCATCACGAGTCCCTGCCGCGTGAGCGTGCGGTCCCCTGCGGCGGGCGTCACGAGCTTGGCCAGCCCGAAGTCGGCGATCTTGACGTGCCCCTCACGGTCGAGCAGCACGTTCTCCGGCTTGATGTCACGATGCACGACGCCTTGATCGTGGGCGAACTGCAGCGCGTCGCAGATCTGCGGCACGATGGCCAGCGCCGCGGCGGGTGACAGCCGTCCCTCGCGCATCGCCCCGCGCAGGTTGACACCGTCCACATACTCCATGAGGAAGTAGTACATGCCCTCGCGCTCGCCGAACTCGTGGACGGCCACGATGTTGGGGTGCGCGAGCCGCGCAAGGGCGCGCGCCTCGCGGGTGAAGCGGTCCTCGAACCGCGCCGCGTCGGGCGCCGCGGCGGCGATGGCCCGCGGCAGCACCTTCAGGGCGACGAGCCGGTCGAGCTGCTTCTGGCGCGCCTTGTAGACGACGCCCATGCCGCCTCGCCCGAGGACGCCCATGATCTCGAGCTCGGGGAACTGTCGCGCGACGGCGGCGACGTCCGGTCCGTCGCCGTCCGCGCCGCTCTCCCCACTCGTACCGCCGGCCGTGCCGTCACCGCTCTCGAAGCCCGCGGCGAGCAGGCACTTGGGACACGCACCGCCCGGAGCATCGGGCGGCAGCGCGGCACCACAGGTCGGGCAGGGTTCTCTCTCGGACATCGCGTCACACCTCCGTTCACCCACCTGTGACGGAAGCGGGAGCGGAGGTTACGCGAATCGCCGGGATACAGAACCGCCGCGGCGATCCCGGAACGCACGTCGAGGCCACGTGCGTCCTCCACCGGCGTCCTCCACCGGCTCACGCGCGGGACGGCGAGCGACATCCGATCTCGCGTTCACCCGTGTGGACGAGGCGCCAGATCGTCCCCCGAGGCTCACCCCTGGAGCGCGAATCGTGCCTCGAGCCTGTTAGTTGCGCTCGAGCCTGTTAGTTGCGGCCGTCCCTCCAGGCTCCCGGTCACAGTTGAGGGCCTCCAGCGCGGTCACGTCCGCGAGCCGGAGCGAGAGCGCCACGTCGTCGCCCGCATCGGCGGACACGACGATGGAGGCGCCTGTGGACTGCGCAAGATACGCGACGACCGTCGAGATCGGGGCCCCCTGGAAGTCGATGCTTGCGCGCTTGGCGAGTCGCGCCTCGAGGGCCGCGCGCCACGCCGGGGGCGGCGGGAGCGACGCGCCGCGCGACAGGAGCAGGTTCAGGAACTCCTCCACGGCGGCGTGCGTGCGCTCGTCCTGCTCGATCACGAGCATGCCGCGCCAGACGTTCATGTGCACGCCGTCACGCTCCCACGCAGGCTCGTCCACGAACCGGTGGATCAGGTCCGTCAGCATGTCGGGCACGCTGTCGCGGTACGCCGCGCGCTGCTCGGCGCCGGCCTCCGCGGGCAGGCGACCGAGCGCGCCGTCCACGAGTGGCGCGATCTTGTAGAAGCGCTGATCGTGGGCCTCCGCGACGACGCCGGGCTCGCCGACCTGCAGCACACCCTCGACGACGCCGTACGTCAGTCCCACCCGGCCGAGCGCCAGCCGCAGCACCTGGTCCGCCGAGAGCGAGCCGTCCAGCACGAGCGTGATCGTGCTCTCGGCCGCGACGTCCGGGTGCACGACGATGTTCAGTTCGGTGACGCGGCTCATGAAGTCGAGGAAGTCCTCCACGCTCGTGCCGTTGAGGTTGACCTTGACGGGCTTTGCGAGCGCGGCCTTCACGCGCGCGTCCCACGGCCGCGGCGGCGTGCGCCGCTCGACGACGATGCGCGCACGGTCCTGCAGGAGCGCCGCCCGCACGTCGCCCCCGGCGCGCGCGACGCCCACGCCGCTCTCGCCGCTCTCAGCCGTCTCATCCGGGGCCGCCGGCGGCCCCCGCCCGTCCTGGCCGGCCTCCTGCGCCCGCGCCGCCCGTGGTGACGCGCCGGTCAGCGCCGCGACGGCCACCACCGCCGTCAATCCCGCACCCAGCAGCCACGCGCGGCGTCCGCCGCCTCCCTTGGCGATCATCTCGATCCTCCTTCTGACGTCCCCGCGGCGCTCGAAGAGCCCCACGGCCACCCGCGGCGACGCCGGCCGGGCGGTGTTCGACAGCAGACGCAGCAGCGTCTTCCCGTACGCGGCGCGACACGCGCGCGTCGCCCCCTTCGTCGCCGCGAGATCGCGCAGCGTCTCGCGCTCGGCCCGCAGCCGCGCCGCCGCGATGCGTACGAGCGGGTCGAACCAGTGCACGGCCGCGAGCACCGCGAGCAACCAGTTCTGCAGCACATCGCCTGCCGCGAGATGCGCCACCTCGTGCGCCAGCACGTGGCGCAGTTCGTCGTCCGTCAACTCGTCCAGGAGACTCTGCGGGAAGAGGATGCGCGGGCGGCGCAGCCCGGTCAGAGCCGGGCCGCCTCCGAGGTCCGTCGCGACGACAGCGGCAGGGCGCCGCGCACCCGCGGCGCGCAGGGCCTGCGCGAGCGCCGCGCGCACGCGCTCGTCCCTCACAACGGGCAGGCGGCGCACCGTCCACGCGAAGCGCAGCTCGGTGGCGAGCAGTCGCGCCAGAGCCGCCGCCGCTCCCAGCAGCCAGACGAGGAACACCGTCGAACGCCACGGCCACGCGGGCGCCGGCACGGGCGCAGGCGCCTGAGGCGCGTCTGCGGCCACGGCAACCGCCCCCGCCCCCGCCCCGGCAGAGGGCGCGAGCTGCGCGAGCGCCGCGTCGCCGACGGGGTGGCCGACGGGCTGCGGCACGCGCGTCCGCACATCGGCAACGGGGGCCCGCGGCGTCACGAGCCGCGCAACGTTGTGAACGCTCACGGGCGACGACGGGAGAGCCGGCAGGAGCAGCCGCACGAGCACCAGCGCCCAGAGCGCATGGCGCCAGCGCACAGGCAGCCGCGATCCGAGCGCGGCACTCGCCGCGAGCACGAGCGCGAACAATACCGCCACGTGCACGGTGGTCGCGAGGAGCCAGTCGGTGACCACGGCCGCCGCCGCGTGGAAGGTCTCCGTCACGACGCCTCCTTCTCGTCGAGCAGGCGCCGCAGCTCGTCGATCTCACCGGCGCTGAGCGGCGTCTCCTCGACCATGTGCACGAGCAGCCGGCTGCGCTGCCCGCCGAGCACGCGCTCCACGAACGAGCGGCTCTCGGCGCGTACGCAGCGGCGGCGCGTGACCTTGGCCCGGTAGACGTAGCGCCGGCCGTCCACCGTGTAGGCGAGCGCCCCCTTGCGGACGAGCCGCCCGAGGAGCGTCTTGACGGTGGCCTCCGACCAGTCCTTCGCGTCGGCGAGCCGCGCCGCGACGTCGGCGGCGAGAACCGGTGCGTCGTCCCAGACGACGTTCATCACCTCCCACTCGGCATCGCTGATCCGCGGCAGCTTCGTCATCGCGCGCCCTCCATCGACTACGGATGTAATCGTCGTTACATCTGTAATCGTGTCAACCGGGGTTGCCGGGGATTTCCGAAATCCTTCTCAGACGGCCGCGCGACGGGCTTCGACGAGGCGCCACATGTACCACGCGCCGACGCTGCAGAGGGGTGACCAGCACGCGCCGCGGACGCCGGCCGCGGACGGCGAGGGACGCGCGTCGAGCCCGTCGAGCAGACGCATGCCTTCCCGCACGCCGAGGTCGCCGGTGGGCATCACGTCGAGCCGCCCGAGGCGAAAGAGCAGGAACATCTGCGCGCTCCACACGCCGATCCCGCGCACGGCGACGAGGCGCTGGGTGATCACGTCGTCGCCGTGGCGTCCGATCGCGCGCAGGGTGAGACGCCCGTCGGTCAGGCGCGCCGCGAGATCCCGCAGGGACGCGAGCTTCGCCGCCGACAGGCCCGCGGCGCGCAGGCGTTCGTCCGGGAGCGCGAGGATCTGCTCCGGGCGCGGGAAGCGCGCACCGCCCGTCAGAGCGCAGACGCGCCGGTGGATCGTGCCCGCCGCCGCGCCGGCGAGCTGCTGGAAGACGATGGCCCGCGCCAGCGCCTCCCAGTGCGTGCCGCGGCGCCCCTCGGCGCCCGGAAATCCCGGAAAGGGCGCGAGCCCCCGCACGGCGCGCGCGAGCGCGGGATCACGGCGGCGGAGGGCGCGCATCTGCGCGACGGTGGGGCGCACGCGACGACAATAGGCCCCGCCCAGGAGAAAATTCGTAGGACCGAGGGCGAGCGAGACGGCGCGGGGCAAGGCGCCTCGACGACGCGACTCATTGCGGAGCCGAGTCGGGGAGGAGAGGCAACGCCGCCCCGCGCCGTCGCAGCCGACCGAATCCCGAAGTTACTCCTGCGCGGGTCCAAAGCGACTCGGGGGGTTGCGGCCCAGCGGCGGGGATGGCATGATCGCGTCGGGACATCGAGCGCGCACGGTCGCGCGCTCCGGGACGGCGCCGCACGAGCGGGAGCGAGACCGTTCCGTGTACAGATCCCCACACCGCAGGTGGCGGCGCGCCGTCGCCGCACTGCTCCTGGCAGCCGTCGTCCTCGTACCCGGCGCCGTCGTCCTGGCGCGATGGCTGCGCCGCCCCCCCGACCCGTTTCCCCGCGCGCGCCTGCTGCTCGCGAGCGGCGACGTCGCCGCAGCCGAGGAGCGCGTCCGCGCGACGCTCGAGCGGCGCCCGCGCGACGCCGCCGCGTGGCAACTGCTCGGCGAGTGCCGGCGTCTCCGCGGCGACGCGGACGCGGCCGAGCAGGCCTGGCGACGGGCGCGCACTCTGGCGCCGACGTGGGACACGCCGGTGGTCGCGCTGGCATCCCGCGCCCTCGCGGCCGGCCGCACGGATGAGGCGCGGCGACTGGTCACGGAAACGCTGCGGCGGGGCGGCAACACAGCGGCCGTGCTGCGCCTCGACGCCCGCCTGCGAGCGCGCGCGGCGGACTTCGCCGGAGCCGCCGCCGCGCTGCGGCACGCGGCCGCGCGACCCGGGGGCAAGGCACGCGATCTCCTCGAGGCGGCGCGCCACGAACGGGCGGCGGCGTTCCTCCGCGGCACGCCCGCGCCCGGCGTCGATGCCCTGCTCACGGCGGCGCGGCAGCGCGCGCGCGGCGAGGAGCACGGGGCCGACGTGGTGCTCGCCGTCGAGTTCGCGATGGGCGTGGTGGACCGCGCCGCGCCCGCAGGCGGCGTGCAGTCCGCGGGCGAGGAGGGCGCCGGCGGCGTGGCGGATGGCGG
>JAJRVY010000285.1 GCA_024277065.1 Planctomycetota bacterium | reverse complement strand
TGACGCTCACGTTACGCCGCCACCGCTTCATGGCGAACTCCCGCTCGCGGGCCCTTTCGTTTCGACCGTCGTCACGGAGTGCGCGAGCCTCATGGGTGGTTCGGGCTACGATCCGCAGTGCGAAAGGAGTTCCCGATGCGACCGAGAGAGAGCCGTTCCCGCCGTGCCCGGCGCAGTTGTACGCGTCGCTTCGCCCGTGGTCTCGTCCTGGCCGCGACCCTGCTCGCCACGCCCTGGCTCGCCGGTGCGTGCGCCGGCGGCGGCGCCTCGTCGTCGCCCGGCGAACTCGCGCGGCCGGACGTGGGCGAGATCGAGCGCGGAGAAGCCGTATCCGGCGAGATCGCCGTGACGTGGAAGAACCTGCACCCGCGCAACCCCGACGTCATCCAGACCCTCGTGAACGAGTCCTCCGAGGCCGGTCGGCAACTGCGCAGCGGCAGGGCCTCGTCCACGACGGTCCGTGTCATCTCCGACGCCGACATGGGGACGCTGCTGGACAAGCTGCGTGACCTCGGGTTCTTCGAGCAGGCCACGCGCGGTGTCGGGCTGCGCAACGTGCCCCAGGTCGCCGGTCGCCGCGGCATCGTGGTCGTGCACGACAACGGCACCGACTGGGGCCTGACGCTCACGCCCGGCGCCGGCGGCACGGCGCTGCCCGCGACGTACCGGGACTGCAAGGGGCTGATCCTGGCCGTGCACGGCGCCGTGCAGGGACTCGAGGTGCAGGTCAACGTCGATGCCGACCGCGTGTTCTCGGCGCCCCCGATTCGCATGCCGAGGCGCTGATGGAGGGCGGCGCGCGGGGCGCGGGCGGCGTGCTGGTGGTGATCCCGGCCCGCCTCGGCGCGACGCGCCTGCCCGGCAAGCCGCTGCTGCGCGCGACCGGCAGGTTCCTGATCCAGCACGTGCACGATCGCGCACGCGAGATCGCGTCGGCGACGGCCGTCCTCGTCGCGACCGACTCGGACGAGATCGCTGCCGCCGTGCGCTCGTTCGGGGGCGACGCGGTGCTCACGTCGCCCGCGTGTGCGACCGGCACCGACCGCGTCGCCGAGGCCGCCGCCGGGCGGAGCGAGGACGTGGTCGTCAATCTGCAGGGCGACGAGCCCGAGTTCGTGCCGGCCGACGTGGACGCGCTCGTCGCGGCGATGCTCGCGGACCCGTCCCTGCCCATGGGTACCATCGCCGCACCGGCGAGGGCGGACGACTTCGTGCGTCCCTCCGTCGTGAAGGTGGTTCGGGATCGGGCGGGCAGGGCTCTCTACTTCTCTCGCGCTCCGATTCCGTTCGTGCGCGATCAGACGGATCACAGCGACGCGGTGCGGGGCGGCGGCGATGCCGCTGCGACGACCCGGGCGGCACCGCTGCGACACGTCGGCATCTACGCCTTCCGGCGCTGGGCGCTCGCGGAGTTTGCCGCGCTGCCCTCGACTCCGCTCGAGCAGGCGGAGAAGCTGGAGCAGCTCCGGGCGCTCGAGAACGGTTGGGCCATTCACGTCGTCGTGGGACGGCGGGCCCCGCCGGGCATCGACACCAAGGACGACTACGAGGCGTTCCGGCGCCGCGTCGCCGCCGCGGATCGCGGCGCTGATGCGGCAGCGTCACGCGTGGAGGAACAGTGATCGTGAGCAAGCAGACCGGCGATGCGCGCATTCCCAAGCACATTTTCGTGACCGGCGGGGTCGTCAGTTCGCTCGGCAAGGGACTGACGTGCGCGGCGCTCGGCAAGCTGCTCGAGCACCACGGGCTGACCATCGCCGTCCAGAAGATGGACCCCTACATCAACGTCGATCCGGGCACGATGAACCCGTTCCAGCACGGCGAGGTCTACGTGACCGCCGACGGCGCGGAGACGGATCTCGACCTCGGCCACTACGAGCGCTTCACGCACGCCGCCATCAACCGCCACAGCAACTACACGACGGGGCAGATCTACAACTCCGTGATCTCCAAGGAGCGGCGCGGCGACTACCTGGGAGCGTGTATCCAGGTCATCCCGCACATCACCAACGAGATCAAGGACGCCATCCGTCAGGCGCGCGGCGATGCCGATGTGCTCATCACCGAGATCGGCGGCACGATCGGCGACATCGAGTCGCTCCCGTTCATCGAGGCCATTCGTCAGTTCGGGATCGAGGAGGGCCGCGGCAACTGCCTCTACATCCATCTCACGCTGCTGACGTACCTGCGCGCAGCGCGCGAGCTCAAGACCAAGCCCACGCAGCAGAGCGTCGGCAAGCTGCGCGAGATCGGCATCATCCCCGACGTCCTCGTCTGCCGCACCGAGCGACCGATGACGGGTGAGATCCGCAGCAAGCTCTCGATGTTCTGCAACGTGGAGCACGAGGCGGTGATCGAGGAGATGGACGTCAAGAACTCCATCTACGAGGTCCCGATGATGCTCCACGAGCAGGGACTCGACGCGCTCGTACTGCGCAAGCTGGGAATCGCCTCGAGGGTCGTGGCGCCCGACTTCTCGGCGTGGAAGCACGTCGTCGAGACGGCCTGCCACCCATCCCGCGAGGTCGAGGTCGCCGTCGTCGGCAAGTACATCGAGTTGCACGATGCCTACAAGTCGATCTACGAGGCCCTGGCCCACGGCGGACTCGCCAACGACGCGCACGTCGTCGTCCGCAAGGTCAACTCCGATCGACTCGATCCCGCGGAACTCGGCAAGGTGCTGGGCGGCGTCGATGGCGTCCTGATCCCCGGCGGGTTCGGTGAGCGCGGCGTCGAGGGCAAGATCGCCTCGGCGCGCTGGGCCGCCGAGGGCGGTGTCCCCTATTTCGGGATCTGCCTCGGCATGCAGTGCGCGACGCTGTACGCGGCGCGCGATCTCGTCGGGCTCGAGGACGCGTACTCCCGGGAGTTCGACGAGAACTGTCCGGACCCCGTGATCGACCTGATGCCCGATCAGAAGAAGGTCACGCTGAAGGGCGGCACCATGCGCCTCGGTAGCTATCCCTGCCGTGTCGATCCCGACAGCATCGTCGGTCGCGCGTACGGGACCGCGGTCGTGAGCGAGCGCCATCGCCACCGCTTCGAGTACAACAACGCGTATCGCGAGCGTCTGGTCGATGCCGGTCTGCGCGTCACCGGCGTCTACGAGGAGGTCGATCTCGTCGAGATCGTCGAACTCGAGGGGCACCCGTGGTTCGTCGGTGTGCAGTTCCATCCCGAGTTCCAGAGCAAGCCCAGCGAGCCGCATCCGCTCTTCGCGTCGTTCATCACGGCCGCCTGCGCGCATGCGGACGCCAAAGCGGACCGAAGCGCAGACGGGAATGCGCACGGCAACGGGGCGGAATGCGCGGACGGTCGCGCACGGCCCAGCACGGCGAACGAGATCGGCACGTGAGCAAAGCCCGCTCCGACGCTCTTCCGACACCGAGCTTCGACGTGCTGATGCAGGTACTCGCAACGCCCTGCCATGTGCACCTCGGCATGCTCGCCAACCCCGCGTCCGGCAAGACCGAGAAGGATCTCGGGCAAGCACGCTGGGCGCTCGATCTCCTGCACGTGCTGCGCGAGAAGACGGCCGGCACGGCGACGCGCGACGAGACGGCGCGGCTCGACGCGCTGCTCCACCAGCTTCGCGAAGCGTACAACGACGCGTGCGCCTGAAAACCTGCTGCGCGCCGGCGCGGACTGTCCCCCTTCCATGGTGTCATTGCATCGGCCGAGTGTGCATTCGTCCGTTCGGGGCTTGCCCCTCGTCGGCGCCAGCAGTACATTCGCCACTATCTGTCGTGGTGTTATCCGATATCGGCACTGCTGCTACCGGTCTGGGCTACTACCGGACAGGCGGCTGATCCCGGGTCGGTGACCCACGATGGATACCGTCCGGACCGTGACCCGTAGGTGGTGAAGGACGCGCTCCGCAGGGGCGACGCCGCGGGCGATGCGGGACGGACGCAGAGGGCATGGGAGGGCGCCGCTTCGTGCAGAAGAGCGCCGAGCTACAAGCACTCTGGGAGGAGTACAAGAGGACCTCGAACGTGGAGCTGCGCAACCAGCTCGTCGAGGCCTATCTCCCCCTGGTGGACTACCTCGCCGGACGTATCGCGGAGAGACTGCCGCGCTGCGTCGGCCTCGATGAGGTGCGCAGTGCCGGCGTCGTCGGCCTGCTCGATGCCGTGCGGGGTTTCGACCTCTCCCGCGGTATCAAGTTCGAGACGTATTGCTCGCTGCGTGTGCGCGGCAGCATCCTCGACGAACTGCGGTCACGGGACTGGGCGCCGCGGCTCGTGCGCAACCGCGCGCAGAAATACGCCGTCGCGCTGCACGATCTCCAGGCCCAGCTCGGTCGCAAGCCGACGCCGCCCGAGATCATGCAGGATCTGCAGCTCACGCCGACGGAGTTCGAGAAGCTACAGAACGACGTGGCGCGTCTGGCGATCTTCTCCCTGAGTCAGAGCGACGACGGCAACGAGCCGGATGGTCCGGCGCGGTCACAGTTCATCGTGGACTCGCGCAACGTCGATCCCTCGGCCGAACTGGAGAAGCAGGAGGCGACGGACTTCGTCCTCGCCGAGCTCGAGGAGCGCGAGCGTGCGGTGCTCGAGCTCTACTACTTCCAGGGACTCACGATGAAGGAGATCGGCGGGCGGCTGCAACTCTCCGAGAGCCGCGTCTGCCAGATCCACGGCCAGACCGTCACGCGCGTCCGCGACGAGTTGCGCCGCCGCGGCGCCGACCTGGCTCTCTGAGGGCCTGTCCGGCGGAGGCCCTCGGACCGGCCGCTTGCCCGCGCCCGTTCCCCCGTCAGTAGATCAGGCCGCGTCGTGTCACGGCTTCGCGCAGACGGCTGATGGCGCGCTTGTGGATCTGGCTGACGCGTCCTTCGGTCACGCCCAGGATGTTGGCGATCTCGCGGAACAGGAGACCGTCGGCGTAGTAGAGGATGACGACGCGGCGGTCGTTCGGCAGGAGCTTCTGGATCTCCTCGTGCACCAGATCATGGGCTTCCTGGAGCAGCACGCGGCCGATGGCGTCGGCGCAGTTGGGGTCCTCGATGATCTGCGACAGGCTGCCCTCGGCCCGCTCCATGTCGATCGAGACCGTGGACGCCGCGCGGCGCACGCGCAGGGCGTCTTCGACCTCGCGGTGCGTCAGGCCGGTGGCGCGGGCCAGTTCCTCGTCCGGGACGGATCCGCCGAAGCGCCCGGCGAGCCGCGCCTCGGCCTTGTCCAGGTCGTTGACGCGCTTGCGTGTCGGACGCGCCAAGGGGTCCATGTCGCGCAGCGCATCCAGCACGGCGCCGCTGATGCTGCATCCTGCGAAGGTGCTGAAGGCGACGCCGCGCTCCTCGTCGAAGCGCTCGGCGGCGAGCAGGAGACCTTCGAAGCCGGCGGCGATCAGGTCGTCCACGTCCACACACGGGGGCACGCCGCGAGCCATGCGCCGCACGATGTGGTGCACCAGCCTGACGTGTCCTTCGACGAGCGCGTTGCGTTCCTCCGTCGAGCGAAGACCGGTTCGTGCGTTGCGATCGAGCACTGACGCTTGCGGCATGTCGTTCCTCCCCATCGGACGCCCGGGGAAGAGCGATGCGTGTGCCGGGGCTGTCCCAGGCTCGGATCGAGCGCGAGGCGGCCCGCCCGACCGTCGTAAGATGCGACGCTTGTCGCGATTCGCGACACGTGGCCCGCGGCGACCGCCGTGGCGGACGGGACTCGCCCGCGAGGCGAGCGCCGCCGCCGCCCGGCTGTTGGGGCCCGCGCAGGAATAGGTTCGCAGGACCGAGGGCGAGCGAGGGCGGCGCGGGGCAAGGCGCCTCGACGACGCGACTCATTGCGGAGCCGAGTCGGGGAGGAGAGGCAACGCCGCCCCGCGTCGTCGCAGCCGACCGAATCCCGAAGTTATTCCTGCGCGGGCCCTTAGCCTCGGACCAGGCGCGTGTGCGCCGTCGCGCGCCGTGCGGGAGATCGACCCATGTCAGACGATTCGGACGCCGCGGAGGTGCGCCTCGCGCCGGCGGAACTGCGACGCATCCTGCACCGCTACAACAACATGACCGCGCGCATCCTGACGCGCGCCGAGGTCGCGCTCCTCGAGGGCGGCAACGACGAGTACGTCGCCGCGCTGGAAGCGATCGCCGAGGCCGCCGTGGCGCTCGGAGAGTTCACCAAGGAGAATCGCGACCGGCTCCTCGGCCCCGACGACTGACCGGGGCGGGCTAGAGGCAGGTGCGGCGGCCGCGTTGCCCTCGGTGGCGCGTCCCCGCTCGGGGACCGGACAGACGAGTGCGGGTCGTGGCCGCTCTTCAGGGCCGGTGGGCGAGTGCGTGGCGGATGGCGAGCACGTCGGCGAGGAGGGCCGGGACCGTCTTCAGGTCGAGGTTGTTGGGGCCGTCCGAGAGCGCGTTGTCCGGGTCGTCATGGCACTCGAGGAAGAGACCGTCCACGCCGGTCGCGACGGCGGCGCGCACGAGGTAGGGGACCATCGTGCGGTCTCCGCCACTGCGATCGCCGAGTCCGCCCGGGCGCTGCACGCTGTGCGTGCCGTCGAACACGACGGGGTATCCCGTACGCGCCATCGTCGGCAGCCCGCGCATGTCCACGACCAGGTCGTGATACCCGAACGACGTGCCGCGCTCGGTGAGCAGGATGCGCTCGCCGCCCGCGGCCTCGATCTTGGCGGCGACGTTCGCCATGTCCTCGGGGGCCAGGAACTGGCCCTTCTTGACGTTCACGATGCGGCCGGACGCGGCGCAGGCCGTGAGGAGATCGGTCTGGCGGCAGAGGAACGCCGGGATCTGGATGACGTCCAGCACTTCGGCGGCGCGCGCCACCTGCGACGGCTCGTGGACGTCGGATACCAACGGCACTCCGAGTTCCGCGCGCACCTCCGCGAGGATCTCCAGCGCGGCCTCCATACCGAGGCTGCGAAAACTCGCGTGCGATGATCGATTGGCCTTGTCGTAGCTGGCCTTGAAGACGAGCGGGATGCCGGCCTCGCCGCAGATCTCGTGCAGTGCGCGGGCGATCGTGAACGTGCGCTCACGGCTCTCGACCACGCACGGGCCGGCGAGCAGGAACAGCGGATGGCCGCGCCCCATGGAGATCGTCCCTCCGCCTGGGCATCCCAGTTCGACCGTGCGTGGGGCGTTCTCAGCGTCGCTCATGGTGCTCTCCGCTCATTGCGTGTGGTGGGCAGCGCGATGCGCAGTGCACGCGGCCGCACGAGCATATCGACGGGCGTTGTCCCCCCCACGTCTCCATCGACCTGGACCGGTGCCGGCACGCTTGATTCGATTCGCAACCGCGTGCAGCGGACGTGCGTGGCGTCGGCGTCCTGCAACAGGCGCGAGCGCATGGCGCGGAGACTCCAGCGCAGTAGGCGCCGCACTCCCTTGCCGCGCAGCACGACGACGTCGAACAGCCCGTCCATGGCCGAAGCCAGTGGCGCCGGCTCCAGGAATGCGGCGTAGGGGCGCATGTTGAGCACGAGGACCTGCGAGCCGCCGAACGTGCGTCCGGCGTCGTCGGTGACCGTCAACGTCGGCATCTCGTAGGACCGCAGCGTGCGCCACATGGGGGCGGCGTAGCTGAGGAAGCCAATGTGCCCTCGGCGCCGCGCCGACAGATCGGCGACGATGGACGCGTCGATGCCGACGCCGGCGCAGGCGACGAACGTGCGCTCGCCCACGACGCCCACGTCGATGCTGATCGGTTCCGCCTCCACGATCCCGGCGGCGGCCCTCTCGGCGGCGCGCAGAGGGACGCCGAGGTGGCGTGCGACGAGGTTGCTCGTGCCGAGCGGCAGGATCGCGAGCGCGGCGCCGGTGTCCGCCGCGATGAGACCCGCGGCGACGTCGTTCACGGTGCCGTCGCCACCTGCAGCGATGACGAGGCGCACGCCCGCTCGCGCCGCGTCACGCGCGGCATCGATGCCGTCGCCGGGGCCCGTCGTCGCATGCACCGCGACGTCCATGCCCTGCTGCGCCGCCGCCACGACGTAGCGCGCGACGGCGTCGCGGCGGCGTGCGGAGCCGGAGATCGGGTTGACGACGAGTACGGCGCGTTCCATGTGGGTGCCCCGGTCCTTCCCGGGGGGGGGCTCGCCCAGGGTAGCCGCGGGGCGTCCCCGGGGAGGTGTAACCTGTGGGTCACTGCGATGACCAGCGACGACTCCTCACCATCGACCGTGGCCGAACGTGCCGCGCCCGCCGACGTGCGCATGGTCCTCCTCGTGCTCGAGGCGGGCGCCGATCCCCTCGACCGCGCGACGCCTCTCCACGAGGCTGGCACGCCCGCTCTCGATCGCGTTGCGCGCGACGGGCACGTCGGGCGCGTGGATCTCCGTGCGTCGTCGTGCTGGGACGGCTTCACCGGGCTCCTCGGCGCGGCGCCGCGGAGCGCCCCGCTCGGCCCCGCCGAGGCGCTCGCCGCGGGAATCGACGCGGGAGTTCTCGCGGCCGATGGAAGCACGGCGGACGGAAGCGGCGTGGATCGCTCGTCGGTGTGGGCGGCTCGCGTCGATCTCGTCACCGTCGATGACGGCCGCGTGCTCGATCCTTTCGGCGGGCGCATCGACGATCCCGAGGCGAGCGCGCTCTTCGAGGATACGGCAGGTGCGTTGCCGCACGGGCGCCTGCTGCGCCTGCCCGGGCGCCGCGGGCTGTGGGTCTGCGCCGCGGCGCTGCCCGACGCTCCTCCTCCGTGGGACGTCGGCCCGCCGTGGGAGGTGGGGCCACGCGCGCCGCGGGCGGTGTTCGCCGCTGCGCCCTCGCTCCTCGCGGTCTACGAGGCGTCGCGACGCGCGTTGACGCAGCACGACGTCAACGCCGTGCGTGTGGATCTCGGCGAGAACCCCGCGAACGCGCTGTGGCCTCACGGTGCCGGCGTGCTGCCGCTGCGCATGGAGCCACCGTCGTGGGCTGCCGGGCGGCGCGTGGCGCTCGTGGCCGGAGGAGGCCCGGCGCAGGGTGTCGCGCGGGCGCTCGGTTGGGACGGCACCGCCGTCGATGGCGACGACGACGCCCTCTGTGCCGCGGCCCTCGCGGCACTCGCCACGCACGACATCGTCGTCATTCGCACGAGCACCGTCCTCGCGGCCTGCCGCCCGAGTGCCGGCGATGCCCACGCCGCGCGCGTTGACGCGTTCGCGTCCGTCGATGCGCGATTGGCGGCGCCGCTGCTCGGCGCGCTCGAGGAGCGCGGGCCGTTCGTGTTCGCGGTTGCGGCAGACGGTGTCGTCGATTCCGCGAGTGGCTCGTACTCGGCCGAGCCCGTGCCCTGCGGCGTCGTCCGCGGCGGCGTGGTGCAACCGGCGGGCGGCGGACACGGACTGACCGCGTTCCACGAGTCGTCGTGCGCCGAGGGCGGTGCGCGCATCTCCGGCGCCGAGGGGTTCGCAGCGTTGCTCCAGCACGAGATCGCCGAACTCTCGTAGCGCGCAGCGGCGCGCGCTGCTGCGCGATCGGGGCTGCATCCCCGGGACTGCATCCCCGGGACTGGCATGCGCGTGACTGGGTGCCCCTGCGCACGGGCTGCCCCGGTGTGAGATGGGATACTGCCGCAGGGTGGTGCCCGCGATGGGGCGTCCGTGAGCGAGAAGAGGAGGCGGGTCTCGCAACCCGCCTCCTCGTTCCATGCTCTGACCGGACCCGCGGCGCCGGGCCGCGCGCGAGATCACTGATCCGTGGTGATGACCCTGGTCTGCGGGCCGTCGTCGTCCGCGGGGATCGTGCTGCGCGTCATGACGTACTCGCTGGCGCCGTCGCCGTCGAGATCGCCGATGGCGAGGGACGTGCCGTCGAACGCGTCGGAGCCTCCTGCCACGAGTTCCAGCAGCCCCGCGAAATCCTCGCGCAGGATGCCGATCGTGCTGCCGACGATGACGTTGCGCAGGATGCGGAACGCCGGCTCGCCCGGTCCCGGGCCCGCATCGGCCACGAGGACCAGGTCCAGGTCGCCGTCCGAGTCCACGTCCGTCACGCCGATCGCCGACGCCTGCCACTTGTCGTTGACGCTGTCCGAGGGCACGGTCTGCGATGTGATGTCCTCGAACCCGCCCGGATCACCTGGGACGATCGACGGCTTGAACTTGAGGAGACGGATCGCCCGCCCCGATGAGCCCTGTGCCTGTGTGATCACGATCGTCCCGTACGAGTTGCCGTCGGGATAGCCGAAGAGGCCGATCTCTGCCGCGTCGCCCTTCGACTCACCACCAAGAGCGGTGACAGTTTGCGTCACATCCGTCACGAGCGAGCCGGTCAGGGCGCTGAACCCGAAGAGTCCGATCTGCGTCGAGGAGATGGGTGTGCCGTTCTTCCTGACGACCTCGTCCGAGATGACGATGACGTCGGGACGGCGGTCGGCGTTGATGTCGCCCACACGGAGGATCTGACCCGTGAACGGCGTGAACGTGCCGCGGCACTCGCCGGTCGTACACGTGGGGATCACGACGCCCGGCGGCGGGTTGAAGACCGGCACGTTGACGCCCGCCTTGCGCGGGAAGAAGTTGTGCTCGAACTTGTAGCGGCCCTGGCCGCCACGAGCCTTCGGGTCCCAGACGAACGCGCGGCTGCCACCCCAGTAGAACGAGTAGGTGTAGCCACCCGTCGTGCTCGTGTTGCAGTAGTTGCCGCAGAACACGGCGATCTCCTCCTTGAGATCCTTGTGCGTGATCAGGATCTCCGGCGGGCCCGCCGGTCCGTTGTCGATGTCCCCGACCCACATGTCGAGTCCGCGCCAGTTGTCGCCGTCGCTGTTGCTCACCGAATTCTTGCCGGCGCGTGGTGTGGCCATGAGATCGAGTGTGCGATCGACGAAGACGCGATCACCGTTCTCGGCCTGCGCACCGCGCCGGGTGCTGACCAGGATGCGGGTGTGACTGACGCCGGGATTCAGGACGTTGACGTCGTTCGTCGTGATGACGATGTCCGGCCAGCCGTCCTGCGTCACGTCCGTCACGAAGATGCGATCGGCCCGCCAGTCGTCGGTGGAGGAGGGCGTCGGGATGCGGTTGGTGCTCTTGGTGAGCGCCCCGGTGCCGTCGTTCTCGAAGACCGTGATCTGTGCGTCGGTCGCGCGGCTGCTCGTCGGTCCGCGCCTCGCGATGAAGAGATCGGTATCGCCGTCCCTGTCGAAGTCCGCCAGCGTCGTGGACCACCCGTCGTTCAGATCGGACTCGGGCGGGTTGTCCAGACCGGCGTCGCTCGTGAAGTCGGCGTACTGGAAGTAGTTGATGGTGCGGCGACCCGTGGTGCGCACGCCCTGGTTGTCCACGACGTAGATCTGGTACGTGCCCTTCGGGCGCACGGGCGCCGTGAACGCGTGCAGCGTCGCGTTGCGGAACGTCGGCGCGGGGATCTGCTCGAACTGTCCGAGCGTCGCGGTCTCCATGAACACCTTGTCCGTCTCGCGGAAGTTGGTGCCCTTCACGAAGATCGTGTCGCCGCCGAGGATCGGGATGAGTCCCGGCGTGATGCGGCTGATGCCGGGTGTCGTGAGGTACTCGAAGCTGTTGATGGGCAGGTTGGCCGTGAGCTGGCTGCGCAGGTCGCGGATGCCGAACGTCACGAACGTCGGTGCGCGCGGCGGCGCGATGAAGCGCAGTTCCGTCGGCGTGACGGAGATCTTCTGCACGGGAACGTCGCTGCCGTCGATCAGCACGCCGATCTGGCTCAGGTTCTCGGGGAACCCCGCCCCCGTGATGACGATCTCGAAGAGACCGGCGCTGGAACCGACGCGTGGGTCGATCGTGTCCACGGTCGGCGGCGGCACGCGCGTGAAGGCGTCCTCGAGCACCGCGACCTGGCCGGTCGCGGTGCGCGTGACGACATCGAAGGTGCCCTCGCCGAGCGTGCCGACGAGTGCCTTCAAGGTGAGCGAGGTGCCATTGTCGATCGTGGTCTGGATCGTGAGCGGACGGTCGTTCAGGAGCAGTTCGGGAACGGCGTTCGGGTTGTCCGGCGGGTCGAACCCGTTCAGGATCGTGACCGTGACGACGGTCGGAGGGCCGCCGACGTCGGGGTTGACGCCCGCCGTCGAGATCAGGGGTTCGGCGCGCGCGAGCTTGCCCTTACGCTTCTTGCGGCCCTTCGGGAGCTTGACGCCGGCCTGGAAGTTCGTCTTCGTGAGCGTCGTGTCGCCTTCCGTGACGAACGTGACGACGTAGTCGCCGACGCCTTGGTCGTCGGCGAGCGTGATGTTCTTGCCCTGGATGAGCTTCCCGGTCTTCTCCTTCAGCTTCTCCACGTCGATGAAGTCGCCGTTCGGAGCGCGGAAGCCGTTGAACGCTGCGTTGCCGCCCCTGAACTTGAACTTGAAGTTCACTGTGGCGCCGCCCTGGGCCGCGATGACGAACGAGTAGATGTTCTCCTGCGTCGGCGCCGGGTTCTTGATCTTGGTCTTCGGCGGCGCCGGGTACTTCACGGAGATCGTGTACTCGCCCGAATCGCCGATGGGGACGCTCAGTTCGGGCGCACGGACACGCAGCTTCCACGTGCCGACCTGATCCAGCACGTACTGGATCTTCGACGTCTGGAGCACCGTGCCGTTGTCGCGGTCCTCGAACGGCGGGTCACCGCCCTCGTTCTTGAACCGGACGCGCTCGGTGAGCTCTGCGCCGGTCTTGAACTTCGCCCCCGGGTCGTCGGTCGCGACCACCGTGCCGTCCGGCCGGATGAGCTCGAGGTGCATCTTGGCCGCGCTGGACTTGGCGATCTTGAGCGACGCCGTCAGCTTCTGGCCGGGGAAGCCGCGGAACACGAAGTCATCGACGTCGAGGTCGTTGTCCAGGTACGTCGTCAGCTTCGATCCACTGGGCACGGTCACGCCATAGCCCGCCGGCAGTCCCTGACGGGGGATCTCCTGCGCCAGTGCGTCCGGTGCCAGCATCGCGCCTGCGGCGGCGAGGAGCACGGCAAGTGTGAGGACTCGTGGGGTTCTCATGGGGCACGCCTCTCGAGTGGTTCCAACGCCCCGTCGCCCGGGACTCGCGTTCGAGCCCCGGCGCGGGGTCATCAACTGCACGCTGCGATCATACGAAAGAAGACCCCGTGCCCGCACCAACCATGTGCGCACACCGGGCCCCAACGCTTGTTCGTCGCCCGACCAGCGACGTACACCCGCATTATAGGGGCCGCTGCCGGCGTCTCGCGCGTTTCGATCGGAATCGCGCGGAATTCGCCTCTGAGCGTGAGCAGGAATCCCACGCGGCGCCGAGCACGCGGTTTGCGCGGGTGTGTCGCAGGACGAGCGTCTCGCGGCGACGTGTACCGCACGCAGGCTGGCTGTCTCAGAGCAACGAGCGCAAACCACGCGCCGGCAAGCTGTTACGCCCGGCGGTCCCGCTGCGGCGTTGGCGCTCCTCCATGACTCGTTCCATTGAGTCGGGTTCGTCGCGCCGCCTTGCAGCGAACCCGCCGGACGCCATCGGCGCGCACCCGGGATTCCTGCTCACGCTCTCAGGCCGCCGTTTCTTTGGTCCACACCTTCTGAATCGACGGGAGGTAGCATCCACGCCCCAACCATGGCACGCAAGACGGTTCTCGTGGTCGATGACGAGCGTGATCTCGTCGAGATCCTGCAGATCAACCTGCTGCGAGAGCAGTACCGCGTCATCACGGCGTTCGACGGGGAGACGGCGCTGCACGTGGCCGAGCGCGAGGTGCCCGACCTGGTCCTGCTCGACCTGATGCTGCCCGGGATCGGCGGGCTCGAGGTCTGCCGCCGCCTGCGCGTCGGCTCGCGCACGGCGCACATCCCGATCGTCATGCTCACCGCCAAGGGCGAGGAGACCGACGCCGTGATCGGTCTCGCGCAGGGAGCGGACTACTACGTGCGCAAGCCCTTCGGCGTGAAGGAGCTGATGGCGCGCGTGGCCGCCCAGCTGCGGCGCGGCCGGCGTGTCGCCGCCGCCGACGATCCGCGGCTGCTGCGCTGGGGGAGTCTCGTCATCGACAGCGATCGCTTCGTGGCGACGCTCGCCGGTGCAGCGCTGCCACTCACGACGACGGAGTTCAAGCTGCTGCGCCATCTCGTCGCCCGCAAGGGGCGCGTGTTCGCGCGCTCGGATCTGAACGACGCCGTGCGGGGCACCGATGCCGTCGTCGAGGGCCGTACGATCGACGTCCACGTCGCCGCGGTGCGCCGCAAGCTCGGCGCCGACTACGGCGGCTACCTCGTCACCGTGCGCGGTGTCGGCTACAAGTTCGCCGAGGCGCCGCGCGGCTCACCCGCTGCGTGAGCCGCCCTCGGTAGCGTGTCGCGCCGCACCGGAAACCGCGCCGCAGCCGGATTCCTTTGGCGCGATGAGGCGGCTCGATCGGCCACGATCGTCGGCGTGACGGAGAACGGCGCCCGGCGGACACGACCCTTCGCGCCCCCCCTCTGGCTGCGCATCGGCGGGGCCGTACTCGTCGGCTACCTGCTCGCGACGCTCGTGGCCGGTCTGTTCCTGGCGGCACGCCTCGAGCGTCTCGGGAGCGCCGAGCTGCTGCGGCGGCTGGACGACACGCTGAGCTTGCTCGAGCCCGCGGCCGAGCGCGCGCTGCGCACGCGCGATCCCGACGAGTTCCACGCGGTGGCGGCCGCCGCGGGCGCCATCGATCGCCTGCGGATCACCCTGATCCGGGCCGA
>JAJRVY010000284.1 GCA_024277065.1 Planctomycetota bacterium | reverse complement strand
TTCAGCATGCTCAGCGATCGCGCACACGAGCGTCGCACCAAGAAGTGCTTGTCGTTGCCGAGGGCGTGGGCGAGAGCCGGGATCGCCGCCTCGTCGCCGAGCCGTCCGAGTTCGTTGGCGGCGGGGAAGCGCACGCCGTCCTCGGGCGATTCGAGGAGATCCTTGGCGAGCCGCACGACCTCGGGGTTGACCTCGGGCACGACCGGGCCCTCGGACGGCGGGTCGGTCTCGCCCGGCGGCGTGACGGGCGGTGTCGGTGGCTTCTCGCGAACGACTTCGGTGCGGGGCTCGTTCGCGCGCGCTGTCAGATTCTTCACGACCTCGTCGATCTGCCCCTCGAGGCGCGCGAGGCGTTGCGCGGTGCGCGCGTCTTCACGGGTCAGTTCCCCGCGGACACCGGTGAGTTCGGCACGCAGCGCGACGATCTCGTCGCGCAGATCCCGGTCCAGCAGCGTGCGCAGCTCGACGAGCCCGCTGCCCGTCGCCTTGCGCTCGGCCTCACCGGGATCGACGGGACGGCGCTGCAACGCGGTGAGCTGCTGCTCGAGACCCGTCATCCGCGCCGTCAGCGGCGCGATCGGATCGAGCTCGTCCTGCTGCAGCATCATGGGGCCGACGACGTAGCCGACGACGCCGGCGACGGCGGCCACCACGACGACGAGCGCGAACGTGCGCAGGAAACCACCTCCGGAACCGGCCCCGGCGGCCGCGATACGGCAGGCCTCGCACGTCACGACGTCGCCGTCCACACGAGCCTTGCCGGTGACGATGTGGCTCTGCGGCACCGCCGCCGAACACACGCCGCAGCGGCGCGTCTGGACGGGATCGTTGGCCTCGACGTCCGCGGCCATCTCCGCCTCGACGGCCTCGCGGCGCGCCGCGCGCGTGCCGGGGTCGGCCTTGGCGCAGACACCGCACAGGAGCGATCCGTACTCACGGCGCGCCCGGCCGCTGCGGTAGTCGGTGGCCGGGACCGAGACGCGACAGTTGGCGCAGAAGAGGAGCTCGAGCTCGTCGTCTTGCGCCATCACGCCGCGACGAGGCTCGGACGTCGAGCGCGGTTCCGGACGGGCCTTGCCACGATGCTCCTCACAGAGGAGTTTGCCGCCCTCGCCGCGTGCGGCGCCGGAATCGACCTCCGCGTTGGGGATCGAATAGCCGCAGACGCTACAGAAGTGCAGTTCCATCAAGGTCTCTCCGCGCGCGGTCATTCTACCCCCCGGTGTCGGGTCGTCGTGTTCCACCCGGCCCGAAATGGCCGGACGGCGCTCACGCACGTCGCGCGAGAGCGCATCTCCTCACGACGCAAGGGACGTGCCCGGGCCCCGCGGGAGGGGGCGCATGCGGGGGGAGGGACGGCGCGTTGGGCCGCGCGGCGGATCGCACGGCGAGCGGCCGAGCGGCGGCCGGCACCTTGTGGTGCTCACTCACTCAGGCCACGGACCGTGTCCCTCTAGATCACGAAGCGTCCTCTTCAGATCACGAAGAAGGCGACGACCACGGCCGCGAGTGCGACGAGAACGGGAAACTCGGCGGCGGCTTGGCGAACGGACATCGAGACCTCCTGTCGGCTTCCGGCAGGAGTGGTACACCACGGTGGCGATGGTCTCCTGAGCCGACGGGGGCAGCCTACGACGCACCAGGGACAGTGATTCGCGCACTTGAGCGCCACATGGAACGCAAACCACGGCGAGGACTGGGTTCGGCTCTGATCAGGCGTCGTCTCCGAGCGCTTTGTGAGGCTCGGAGTTGTAGTCCTCGGTCACCCGTTCCTTCATCATGCGTCCGACCTTGAACTTCACGACACGCTTGGCGGGCACGTCCACCTTCTCGAGCGTGCGCGGGTTCTGGGCCCGCCGCGGAGGGCGGTCCTTGACCTCGAAGACGCCGAACTCGCGAAACTCAAGGCGGTTGCCACAGGCGAGTTCGTTGATGATCTCGTCGAGGAACCGCTGCAGGATGTCCTTCGTGACGACCTTCGTCTGCCCGGTCTGTGCGGCAATCCGTGCCACCAGCTCTTTCTTGGTCACCGTCGTCATGGCATCTACCGAACCATCCCCGGGCGGGCGCCCGAAGACCTCGTTCGCCCCCTCCGTACAATGCCGCATCTTCGCTCAGACACGGCGTTTACACAAACGTAGCGGCTCGGCGGGCGCGCGGTCAAGTGCGTTTCTGGTCGGGGCGGCAGGATGACCGCGACCCGTGTGACGACGATCGTCGCGCCGAACCTGGCGGAGGCGGCAAACGCTGATACGGCATCGTGCGTCGCGGCCGCGCACGACGTGGAGCCGGAGACCGTTCTGACGCGCTCGCGGACGACCGACACGTGCGTGATCGTCGTCGCGGGCCTGGGCCGGGCCGTGCGCAAACGGTGGTGGTGGCCGGGAACGGCCGAGAGGATCAAGGGCCTCGGGCGCACGACGGCCCTCGCGCGCACGCCGGCGGAGCGCGAGTTCGTGGCTCTCGGGCGCACCTACGGCGACGACGCTCTCGCGTTCCACCCCACGCCGCTCGCAGCCCGCGTCGAGCGTCGCGGCGGGTTCGCGGTGCGCGCGATGCTGCTGATGACCGAAATCGCGGGCGCCGTGGAACTGGCGCTCTTCCTCCGCGATGAGCGCGATCCGCGGCGGCGGCGTGACGTCCTCCTCGACCTCGCCGCGCGCACCGCGGCGATGCATGGCGCGGGCGTCGCCGACGGCGACTTCCATGCTCGCAACCTCTTGGTGCAGCCGGCATCCGCGCGCGTGTGGAAGGTCGATTGCCCTCGCCAGCGGGCGTGCACGGCTCCACTCGGCCACCGCCGCGCCGACCTCGACCTGGCCTGCGTGGACGTGGCGCTCGCGCTCTTCGCGACGCGCGCCGAACGCCTTCGCGCACTGCGCCACTACCTCGGAGGGGCGCCGCGCCGCGAGCAGGTGAGGCGCCGCGCGCGCGCCGTGGGCACGCTGCGCCGCGGCAGCGCCTGTGATCGCGAACGGCACCGGCTGCCGCCGGCCGCGGGCGCCCACGAGTAACCACGTTGCCGCCCCGATCGTTGTAGCTTGATAACGATCGTTGGCTGCAATCGGCCTGGCCACGACGAACCTCCCGTGGCACGCGAGTCGCGAACAGGATGGCGCGATCCCCTCAAGAAGGCGGCGTCGGGAGAGTCCCAAGCGGGGCCCTGGCGCCGCCCATCGCGATTCTCCGGCGCGTTTCGCCGGCGGAGTCCTTCGGCGCCGTGCCGCCATGCCGCCGCTCGCGGGCGCAGGCGCTGCCGTGAGCCGCAGCCGGGAAGCGGCTACGATGTGCCGCGAGTCGGACGAACCCTGAGGACGCGCACTCTTGCCAGAGCACCAACCCCACGACGACCTGGAGCGCTTCCTCGTACGGGCGGTGCTCGACGCCGAGTTCTGCGCCCTCGCGCGGCGCGACCCCGACGCGGCCTTCACGGGCTACGCACTCTCGGACGAGGACCGGCAGACACTGCGGGCCGGCGACGAGGGCGTGCTGCGGCTCCTCGGCCGCGCGCTGCGCGGCGCAGCGCCGGCCGGGCCGGAACGGGAGCCGACGCCGGCCGCGGGAGACGCCGCGGGCCCTGCCGCCGAGGCCGTCGCCCCCATCGCCCCCGTGCAACCCGTGCCCCTGCAGCCCGTGTCGCTGCTCGTGACCATCCAACCCTTCGCCATCTCCACACCGGCGGGCGTCCAACTGTCGTTCGGTGCCTCGATCGCACCCGCGGCCACCGCCGCCGTGGACGCTGCGCCCCGGGCGAATGAGGCTCCGGCGGGGGCCGCGGGAGACGCCGCATCCCCGTCGCCGTGGGAGCACGACCTGGGCTCGCAGCGCACGCGCGACGCCGCCGCCGCGGTCCACGCGGCGGCAGCCGGCGAACGACGCGAGTGCATCCTCGCGCTGCTCGCGACGATGACCTCGCGAGAGCAGATCGGAGGCGACGGTGACGCGCCCGACGGCTGAGCCCGACATCTACCTCGTGGGGCTCGGCATCTGCGGGATCGACCAGATCACCGCGGAGACCGAGCGCGTCCTGCGGCACGCCCGCGAGGTGCTCTTCGTGGACACCGGGGTCGCGACACGGCGCTACCTCGAGTCGCTGTGCCCCCGCGTGACGTCGTTGTTCGACGAGAGCTACGCGGACGACGGCCACCGTCTCGGCGCGTATCACCACATGGCGGCCCGCACCATCGACGCCGCGCTCGACCACGCCCCGGTCGCATTCGCCATGCAGGGCCATCCGATCGTCGGGGCCTGTGCGCCGGCGCTCATTCGCGATGCGGCCGGGCTCCTTGGCCTCTCCGTGCGCGTGCTTCCCGGCATCTCGGCTCTCGACTGCGTGTTCGCGGAACTGCTGCTGGATCCGTGTCTGCACGGCCTGCAGATGTACGAGGCGACGGATCTGCTGCTGCGCCGACGTCCGCTACAGGCCGACGTGCCAGCACTGATCTGGCAGGTGGGAAGCCTGGAGACGCGGCTGCACACGCAGCGCCGCAGCCGTCCGGAGCGCTTCACGCGCTTCCAGATCCACCTCCGGCGCTTCTACCCCGCCGCACACCCCGTGACGGCCGTCTTCGCCACGCCGCACCCGCTGATGCAGAGCACGATCCGACGTTTCGCCCTGGATGAGATCGGCTCCCACGCGCACGACCTGCACGCCGGCTTCACGCTGTACGTCCCGCCGCTGCACGCCCGTCCGATCGAGGACGCGGAACTGTGCCGCCTCGTGGACAGCGCCGAACACCTGCGCCGCATCACGCTCTGAGGATCTACCATGTGCGCACCGAGACGTGCGCTTCGCCCGGGAGATGGAGACCTCATGCGCATCGCCGTTACGACTCTCTGCCTGCTGCTCGCCCTGATGGCTCCTTCCCAGGCCGAGGAGGGCCCGCGCTCTCTCCTCGCGAACGGGTCCTTCGAGCACGTCGTGCCCGCCGGAGCGCTGCCGGACAGCGGGCACGGGGCCTGGAAGGTGGGTGCCGACGGAAAGGTGCCCTCCGGATGGACCCTGAACGCCGCGTATCCGGGCACGATGGTCGTCGTGAACGGGAGCGCCGCAGACGGCGAGCGCTGCATCCGGGTCACGGGCGGCACGAAGCGGGCCGGGCAGCTCTTCCGTGCGGTGAGCGCGATCCGGCCGGGCAAGTGGTATCGGCTGTCCGCCCTCGTCTCGGACGGCGCGGCGAGCGTCCTTGTGTACGAGTACGGCACCGGCGGCGGCGTCAAGCCGCATGTGGTGGTCAGCGGGCGCGGCCCGCGCGGTGGCTGGAAGCGGATCACCGGGTTCTTCTCGCCGGTGGCGGAGGACTTCGCCGGCGCTGCGGTGGCGCTGCTGGTTCCCAAGGGCACGTCGGCCCTCATCGACGACGTCGTGATCGAGGAGATGGAGGGTTCCGCGCTCGGCACAGGTCGGCGCCCGGTGCGGCTCTCCAACCAGGAGGTCGAACTCACGATTTCGAGCATGGGTCGTCTGCAGTCCCTGGTCCTGAAGGCCGGCGGGAAGGACTACGCCGACGGAGAGGCCCCAACTCCGGTGCTCAGTGCCCGACGCGGTGGGGTGCGCATTCCGGTCGGCAGCCTGACCAGGAAAGGGAACACACTCACGGCGCGGTTCGCCGACGGCGTGACCGTGGTCAAGTTCCGTGTGAAGACCCGGGACCGCTACTTCCAGTTCACGCTCACCGACGCGCGGCCTGACGACCTCGAGGGGGTCGAACTCCGCTTCCCGGTCAAGCCCCTTCGCGTGCAGGACAGTTGGATGCCCGGCACCTATGACGATGCGTTCGGTATCTGCCACATGGGAGTCACCCCCAACACCGAGGTCCTCATGGGCCGCTACGGCGCGTCCGTGGCGCCCGAGGCCCGGTGGTCCGCACGGCATGGGATCGAGGGCTGGAAGAGCGTCCTGATCGCCACCCGGGCGGGTTCGTTCCTGGACACGATCAGAACGATGGAGCGCGACACCGGACTGCCCTCGCCCATGCTTCTCTCCGGCGCACCGGGAGAAACGACGACGCAAGACTGGGCCAGACTCTCACCGGCACTGAAGCGCAGCTACCTCTTCGTCACCTACCTGGGCCCGAACGACGTGGACGCGCTGATCCGTTACGCGAAAGTCGGCGGCTTCGGCCTGATCATGCTCAGCCGGTTCTCCTGGCGTGCCTCCGCCGGTCACGAGACGATCGCCCGGAAGGCCTTTCCCGCGGGGCTGCCCGATCTCGTCAAGGCCTGCGATAAGATCCACGCCGCCGGACTGCGGGTCGGCCTGCAGCTCTACGGCCCCGCGGTCTCCGTGAACGATGCGTACGTGACGCCGGTCCCCGACGCGCGCCTCATGACCCTCGCGGTCGCCCCGCTCGCCGCGTCCATCGCTGCAACCGCCACGGAGATCCCCCTCTCGGAGCAGCCAGACCTGCCCCTCCAAGGTTCGCCCGGGGTCTACCCCGGAGATCTGGTGCGCATCGGCGACGAGATCGTCCGCTGGCGGGAGATGATCCCCGGTTCACCCTGCAAGCTGGTCGGCTGCGAGCGCGGCGCGCTGGGCACGAAGGCCACGAGCCATCGCAAGGGCACGAAGGTGGAGAGCCTCGTACTCAACTACGGACTCCTGCTGGTGGATGCCGACAGCACCCTGCCCGAGGAGATGGGCAGGCACCTGGCAGACGTGGTGAACGCCACGAGAGCCGACATGGTCTATTTCGACGGCGCCGACGCGACGCGGGCCGACGCCTGGTACTACATCAACCGGACGCTGCTCGCGAGCTGCGAGGGATTCGATCACGGGGTGCTCATCCAGACCAGCATGGGGCCCGGCCGGCAACTCGCCTGGCACCTCGTCCCGCGCAGCGCCAGTGCGGACGGGCACGGGGACCTGAAGGGCTACCTCGATCAGCGCCTGCCCGGCATTCTTCAGATGCGGCGCACCTTTACGGCGGCGGACATCGGTTGGTACGCCCTCGGCCTGCACGGGCGACCCGACGAGTTGGAGTACGTCTGCGCCAAGGCGCTCGGGGCCGACGCCTCAATCTCGGTGCAGGCCCACCGACCGCTGCTCGAGACGCACGCGCGAGCCAGGGAGGTCTTCGAGATGATCGCGCGCTGGGAGCGACGGCGCCTCGCGGGGGACGTCCCGGCGAAGATCCGTGACCAGCTGCTGGCCACGGGGCGCGACTTCAAGCTGCTCGAGGACGGGGAGGAATGGTCGCTCTGGGAAGCGGAGTACGAACAGGAGCGACCCATCGCCGCTCTCGATGGGAAGGCCAATCGCTTCAACATCGCGAACCCCCGCCGGGAAGCGGTCCGTCTCGCCCTCGAGATCCAGCGCGAGGCCATCGCGACCACGCCCGCCGCTCACCGCGGGTCGGGCTCGATCGAGGTGATCGACCTCGCCGATCTCGCCGGCTTCGGCGACCCGCTGGACGCCCGTCTCCTCGCGTATGCCCAGGGCGGAGGGCGAATCATCTACGCGGACGGCCTGGCGCGACGAGGAGTGCGGGCAAGTCTTGCTCCGGTCACGGACGGACGGGTCGGCGCGACGTTTTCCGCCGACAGCGCGATCAACGGCGCCGGCTGGTGTGTGAGCGGCCGGAAGCTGAAGGCACCGCTCGACCTGTCCGGGCACGAGGCGTTCGGTCTCTGGGTCAAGGGAGATGGCCACGGGGAGATGTTCTCCGTGCTGTTCAGCGACCACGAGGCCCGGCGCGCCCGTTTCAGCGTCACCGTCGACTTCGAGGGCTGGCGCTTCAAGAGCTTCCCTCTGCGAGGCGGCATCGACTGGTCCCGCATCGAGTACCTGATGCTGGAACTGAGCGGCATCCCCCCGAAGGCGAACGTCTCGGTGGGCGTGGCGTCGATCAGTGCGGTGCCGACACGGCACGAGCCCGCTCCCCTCGGCGGCCTGTCGATCAGCGTCGGCGGGAGAACCATCGAACTGCCGACGGAGATCGAGCCCGGCCGGTGCGTGACGGTCGATGCGCTCGGGCGGGGTACGTACTGGCCGGGCGGGATGAGGGAGGGGCGGAGCTTTCGGGTGCAGGGCGGAGAACTGATCCTCCCGCCTGGTTCGAGTCGGATCGAGATCTCGGCCGCCCCGGGAATGGCGTACTCGGGGGATCTGCTGCTGCGGATCTGCCGGACCTGGCCGGTCGGCGACTAGTTGTCCCTCGCGAGACGTAAGTCCGACATCGAGAACAGCAAGAGGCCAGGACACGCCCGAGCACCGCACCAGAGGGAGATTGCGGAGCTGACCGGCGCGGCGGTTGCGCGAGTCTGCGAGTGCAACCGCCGTGACGGTCAGCGGAGCAACCCGTGCCGCTCCATCTTCTTGCGAAGCCAGACCCGGCTGATGCCGAGGTCCTTCGCCGCGCGGGTCTGGTTGCCGCCCGTGCGCTCGAGCGCCTTGGCGATCAGCGCACGCTCCATCTTCTCGAGGTTCTGCTTGAGCGTCGCGCCGTCCTCCGGGCGCACGAGCGACGGCTCGGGCCCGGCCCGCTCGCCCTGGATCGCGACCGAGAGATCGTCGAGCGTGACGCGGTCGTCGGAGAGCGTCAGCGCCTTCTTCACCTCGTTGTCGAGTTCGCGCACGTTCCCGGGCCATGCGTACTGCGTCATGGCCTCGACGGCGTCCTCGTCGAACGGCTTGTTCGTGAGGCCGAGCGTCGCGGCGGCGTTCGTCGCGAAGTACTCGATGAGCACGGCGACATCGCCCTCGCGGTCGCGAAGCGGCGGCAGCTCGAGACTGATGACGGCGATGCGGTAGTACAGATCCTCGCGGAACGTGCGCTCCTGCATCATCTTGCGCAGATCCTTGTTCGTCGCCGCGACGACGCGCACGTCGATGTGCGAGACGTCCTGCCCGCCCACCGGCCGCACGTCGCGCTCCTGGAGCACGCGCAAGAGCTTCTTCTGCATGTCGAAGCTCATCCCCCCGATCTCATCGAGGAAGATGGTCCCGCCGTGGGCCGCCCGGAAGAGGCCCTTCTTGTTCTCGATGGCGCCCGTGAACGCGCCCTTGACGTGACCGAAGAGTTCGCTCTCCATCAGCGTCTCGGTGATCGCGCCGCAGTTGACGGTGACGAAGGGGCCGTCGCGCCGCCGTCCGTACTCGTGAATGGCGCGGGCGATCAGTTCCTTGCCCGTCCCGGATGCGCCGTGGACCAGGACCGGCACGTCGGTATCGACGACCTTGTCCACGAGCAGCAGCACCTCGCGCATCTGCGGCGAGCGCCCGACGATCTGCTCGTAGGGGTACTTGGTCACGCGATCCGCGAGAGCGCGCGACGCCTGTTCGAGCTGCGCGCTCTTCTTCTCGAGGTTCTGCTCGAGCTGTTCGTTGAGCTGCTGCATCTGCTGCGAGTGGCGCAGGTTGCGGATGGCGAGCGCAGCCTGATCGCCGAGCGCGGTGAGGAACTGCAGGTCACCGGGCCCGAACTGCCCGTTGCGCGCGGGGTTGTCGAGGTAGAGCGCCCCCATCACGACGTCGCCGAGACGGAAGGGCACGGACACGATCGACTTCAACTCCAGGCGTTCCACGCTCTCGAACTCCGCGAAGCGCTGGTCCTCGGTGGCGTTGTCCGTGAGGACGGCCTGGCCGCTCTTCATGACACGTGTCACGAGCGTCCGGCTGACCTGCAGTTCGGGCTTGGCGACCTCCTCCCGACGGAAGTTGCGCGCGGTCTGGAAGGCGATCTTGCCGTCGTCCACGAGGATCAGGAAGCCGCGCTCGGCACCGGTCGTCTCGGTGGCGACGTCCATGATCGTGTCGAGCAACCCGCGCATGTCGGTCGCCATGGCCAGTTGCTTGTTGATCTCGAGCAGCTTCAGCAGTCGATCTTGATCCATCTCGTCTCCCACCGTCGTGGACTCGGGTTCCTCGGCATCGTCGTCATCGCCCGAACCGATCATCGCGTCGATCCGTTCCCGCAGCGCAGCCAGAAGCCCCGCAACCGGTCCGTTCTCCCGCGAGCGCCGCAGCGCGGGCGGCAGCGACGCGGCCAAGTCTTCGTCTGCTCGTTCCGCCGTGGCGATCGCGACGGCGGCACGCCGTGGGTGTCCGGCCTCGAGGAGTGCCCGGGCCAGAGCGTACGACGCCGCGACGGCATAGTCACGCCGCCCCGAGGCGTCCACCGCCGCGCAACACCGCTGCAGGGCCTCGACGGCGTCCGCCGACGGCTCCTGCCCGGCGTCGAGACGCCCGCGCACGAGATCGACACGAGCACACAGATCGTCGTTCGAGACCTCCGCCGCCAGGTCCGCCGCAGCGCGCCAGGCGATCATCGCGCGAGCCCGCGCGCCCTGATCGCGATGTGCCAGAGCCGTCTCCAACAGCGCGCCGGACATCCCGACGCGATCGCCGATCCGCCGATAGAGGTCCACGGCGCGCTCGAGGTGGCGCGGCCAGTCCTCGCCCTGCGGATCGGCGCGGCGATCGAGACGCCCCAGCAGCAGCTCCGCATCGGCTTCCAGCGATCGCGACGACGCTGCCCGCGCCCGGGCGAGGGCGCGCGACAGCAGCCCGCGGGCCCCCCCGCCATCCGAAGCGAGGCTGTGGATGGCCGCCGCCTGGAGCAGGAACTGCACCTCGCCCTGCGGGTCGCCGAGGGCGCGCAGTCTGCGCGCCGCGGACTGCAGCAGCGTCAGCGCCGCCCCGAGCCGGCCCCGGGCGCGGTGGATGCCGGCGAGGTTGCCGGTCGTGACGGCGACGCCCGCCAGGTCGCCGACCCGCCGCCGCAGCCCCAGGCTCTTGCGCATCAGCGCCTCGGCGTCGTCGAAATCGCCCTGCTCCGCGCGCAGGTTGGCGAGGTTGCCGAGCGTGACGGCCACGCCCTGGATGTCGCGCGCGCGCCGTGCCAGTCGCAGCGACTGCCGGTACGACCGCGCCGCGTCCTCGACGCGCCCCTCGCGGGCGTAGGCGACGCCGAGGTTGTGCAGGGCGGCGGCCATACCCCGCCGCCGGCCGAGCGCACGGCAGACGGCCAGACACCGCTCGTGGAACTGCCGCGCGCGCGGCGTCTCGCCGAGCTGCGCGTACACGTTGCCGAGCAGCGCCAGCAACGAGGCGCGCTCTGCGCCGCGGCCGGCGCCGGCGAGCGGGAGCGCCTCCTTCACCGTCTCGATCGCCGCGCGCAGATCGCCGGTGCCGCGCTGCGCGCCGGCGAGCCGCCGCAGGGCGTCGAGACGCAGATCGTCCACCTCGGCGGCGTCCAGGTGGGCGCGCGCGCCGTCGCTCTCGGCGAGCACCGCGCGGCACTCCTGCTCGACGTCGCTCACCTGTCCGGCGGCATCGAGGGCCTCGGCCAGCCCGAGCCGCAGGCGCAGACGTCCGACGACGTCGTCCCCCGCCGCGGCGAGCAGGTCGCGGTAGACGTTCGCCGCGGCGGCCGGGCGATTGGAGGTCACCAGCAGCTCGGCCAGCGAGCGGCGCACGTGCGGCACGCGCGGATCGCGCTCGTCCAGAAGACGCAGCGCCTGCCTGACGAAGTCCGCCGCGCGCCCCGCCTCGCCCTCGGCGCGCAGCCGCCGCGCGGCAGACGTGGCGGCCTTGAAGCCGGCGTCGTGATCGGTCCCGCGGGCGACGTGGTACGCCCTGCGCAGCGCGGCCGCCGGGTCGAGCCGGGGGAGGGATCGCGCGATCGCGTCGTGCAGCTTCTCACGTCGCGCCGGGGTGAGCGTGGCCAGCGCGGCCTGACCGATGAGCGCGTGCACGACGGAGACCGCGTGTCCGGGACCGGCGGGCGTCACCAGGCCACGGTTCTCGAGGTCGGCGAGCAGCCGCCGGGCGTCCGCCCCGAGCAGCGACGCGGCGCGCATGCGCGGGAACGGCAGCTCGTGCGTCGCCACGAGTTGGAGCGCGAGGAGCGCCCGCGGCGCCAGTTCGTCGAGCCGTGCGCGCACGGCGCTCTGAAGGCTCTCGGGAAGGCGCGGCGTCACGTTCGTGTCGAGCACCCAGCGGCCGGCCTCGGGCCGCAGCGCACGCTCTTCGACGAGGCGCGCGAGGAGTTCCTCGCCGAACAGCGGGTGGGCGCCACCGTGGGCATACAGGATCTCACCCACGCGCTCGGACGGCGCCCGCGGGCCGAGCACGCCGCCGACCATCTGCGCCATGTCACGCCGCGCGAGCTGCCGCAGCGGCATGGGCTCGAGCACGCCCTCCGCCGCGAGCGTCGCGACGCCCTCCTCGAGTTCCTCGGCGATCGGCACGCCGTCGGTCAACGACGCGACGGCCACGAGATGCGGTGCGCGGCCCGCCGCGAGCTCCTCGCCGGCCGCCCGCGCGATCGCCCCCAGCACGCGCAACGTCATGGCGGTCGCGTTCTGGAGATCATCGACGACGAGCAAGAGGCCCTCCGTCTCCTCGGCGCGCTCGACGAGGAAGCGCGCCGCCGTCTCGGCGCCACTCTGGTCGCCGCGCGCCGTGAGCAGGCTGGCGACCGCGCGGCCGCGCCGGGCGACGGCCGCTGACGAGTCCTCGGCATCGGCAAGCACCGCCTCGATCATCGTGCCGAGTGCCGGGAGCGGAGCATCGCGCTCGTCCGCGCAGGACGCGGCGTACGCGGCCCAGCCGGTGCCGAGGGCGCGCAGCCGCAGTTCCAGCAGCAGCCGCGACTTCCCGACGCCGGACTCTCCGCGCACCAGCACGAGGGGTTCGCGCGCCATGGCGTCCGGCGCGGGCGGCGCCCCTTCGCGGGCGCGATCGAGGTGCATGAGCAGGCGCGCCAGCTCGGCCTGGCGCCCGGCGGGGTCTGGTGCGTGCGGGAGCGGGCGCGGAGCGGGCGGTGGACCGCCGCGCCCGGTCATCTCGTCGAGAGCCGCGCGGGCCGCCTCCGCACTCGCGAAACGCCGCTCGGGAGCGGGCGCGAGCAGCCGCCGCAGCCAGGCGGCGGGAAGAGCGCCGTCGGCCTCGAGCGGCACGTCGTCCGGGCCGAGCACGGCAGCCGGCTCGAGGCGGCGACCGAGAGTCAGCCGCAGGAGCGTGGCTCCCAGGGACCAGAGATCCGAGCGGGCGTCGGGCACGCCGCCGGCCAGCACCTCGGGCGCGACGTAGGGCAGCGTTCCGCGCGGCGGCACCTCGCAGCCCGCGCGCACAGCCAGGCCGAAGTCCAGGAGCACGACGCGCTCTCCTGCCGCGACGATCACGTTGCCCGGCTTGACGTCGAGGTGCAGCCACGCGTGGCGGTGCAGGTAGCCGAGAACGTCGAGCAGCTCGTAGGCGACGAGCGCCGGATCGGCGTCCTCGGCCGGCGTCTCGGGCTCCACGTACTCGAGCAGCAGCCAGGGCCCCTCGGGTCCGCGTCCGACGTCGTAGAGGCGCGGCAGTCCGCGGTGCACGAGCGAGGCGAGCAGGCGCGCCTCGTGGAGCAGCATCCGCTCGGACGTGGGATCGGCGCATCCGCCCGGGCGCACGGCGGTCTTCAGCGCTCGCTCGGCATGCTCACGGCGCCGGTCCTGCACCAGTCGCACCCGGCCGCCGCCGCCCGCACCGAGAACGCGCACGACCTCGAAGCGGCGCCTCCTGACGGGCGTCCCGGGGGGCGTCGCGCTCTCTGTCGGGCTGGGAGATTCCACGCTGCTGCTCGGATCCGGGTCGTAGTGTCTCAGGCGGCGATGCCGCACGGCGGCAACCTCAGATCGTACTGCGAGCCGCACCGGAGAGCCCCCATGGCCGTGAAGGAACCCCGTCACCCCCTCGACAAGCGTGAGCTCCTGCACCACGATCCGCCGGATGCCGGGCGCATCGACGCCATCGCCGAGAAGCTCCTCGACGAGGGGCGCTACGGTGAGTCCGTCGAGTACATCGAGGTCACCCGCAGTCCCGCGCTGATCGACGCGCTCGAGAAGATCGCCATTAACGAAGGCGTGGCGTTCCTGCTCCAGGCGGTGGAGCGCCTGCGCGGCGACAGCGCGGATCCGTCGGTCTGGAAGCGTGTCGCCGACGCGGCGCTCACGAAGGAGCGCTTCCTGGACGCCGTCCGCGCCTACTCGCTCATGGGCGACGAGGAGCGCGCCGAGCAGATCCGGCTGACCCACTGCCCCGATTTCGAGCCCTTCAAGCCACTCGGCAAGTGATCCAGTACGAGGGCACGCTCTACCGCCCGCCGTCCGAGGCGAACAGCCTGATCCTGCAGGCGACGATCGGCTGTTCGTGGAACGAGTGCGCGTTCTGCGGGATGTACCGCGGGAAGCGCTTCCGCGTACGCAAGCTCGACGAGTTGCGAGTAGAGATCGACGGGGCGCGCGAGCAGCTCGGCGCACGCGTGCGCAAGGTGTTCCTCGCCGACGGCGACGCCTTGATCGCGAAGACGTCGTACCTGCAGGATGTGCTGGCACTCCTGCGTGACGCCTTCCCGGGGCTGCGCCGCGTCTCGTGCTACGCGTCGCCGCAGGCGCTCGCGATCCGCACGACCGAGGAGATGACGGCCCTCCGCGAGGCGGGACTCACGCAGTACTACCTCGGCGTCGAGAGCGGCCACGACGCGGTGCTGGAGGACCTGCGCAAGGGCGTGGACGGCGCCGAGATGATCCGCGTCGCGCGCAAGGCGAAGGACGCAGGCATCAAGCTCTCGACGATGATCCTGCTAGGGGCCGGGGGGCGCGACCTGTCGCTCGCGCACGCACGCGAGTCGGCGCGCGTGATCAGCGCCATCGATCCGCGCTTCGTCAGCACGCTCGTCATGACGCCCGTCGAAGGGACGCCGCTCTTCGACCGGGCGCTCGCCGGCGCGTACGACGATCTCACGCCTCTCGAGCTGACGCGGGAGCTGCGCACGTTCGTGGCGCACCTGGACCTCTCGGGGGCGATCTTCCGCTCCAATCACGCCAGCAACTACCTGCCCCTCGGCGGCACGCTGCCGAAGGACCGCCAGGCCATCCTCGCCGCGCTCGACGGCGTGCTCGCGGCGCCCGGCGACGCGGACTTCGTGCCCGAGCACCTCCGCGGTCTCTGAGAAGGTGTTCCCATGAACCACGGGAGCGCGGTGTGGTCCCCGGGAACACCCTCTGACCGCGTCAGCGGAGCGTCGCGCCCATCTGCTCGAGCGCCCAGATCGCCTCGTCCTTGACGGTCAGCGAGCTGTCGTCGGCCGCCGCCTTCTGCAGCGCCGGGATCGCCTCGGGGTTCTTCAGGATGCCGAGCCCACGCGCCGCGGCGCCGCGCACACGCGTGTTCTTGTCCTTCACGAGCACGTGGAGCAGGCGCGCCAGCGCGTCGCCGGACCCGAGATACCCGAGTGCCTCCACGGCGTTCGCGCGGATGGTGTCCTTCTTGTGCGCGGAGTAGCGCATCACGGCATCGATGCAGCGCTCGTCCTCGGGCCCCATCTTGGCCAGCGCGATGCAACACGCGGCCTTCACCTCGATCTTCGTGCGCCTGCCGTTCAGGAGTTCGAGCACCGGCTCGATCCCGTCGGCGTCCTTCATCTCGCCGAGGGCCTTGGCCGCCGCGAGCTGCTTCATGAAGTCCTTCGCCGCGAGTCCGTCCCGGCCGGTGAGGTGCGCCAGTACGACCGGCCCGCCGATGTCGGCCAGCGCCTCGAACGCGAACGTCAGATAAGCGTGGTTCTTCTGGCTGCGGGAGTACTCGATCAACGCGTCGCGCGCCGCGCGCGAGCCGTTCGTGCCGAGCGCCGACACCTGGCGCCTGACCATCTCCTTGTTCTCGAGATCCAGCAGGACCTCGAGGTGCTTCTTCACCTCGGCGTCGTGCTCGGCCTGCTGCTCCGCCGTCAGCACCGGATCCGCACGGCGATCGACCTGCGGCTCGTCGCCGCAGACGCCGACGGACGCCGCGGCCAGAAGCGCGATCATGGCAACCCCGGCGACCCTCGAGTGCATCCCGTCCTCCCGGCGCTCCTCCGGCGCACGACGTCAGCATAAGGGCCCGCGCCGCGCGGCACCACGAGACAGTTCGAGCGATGCGCGCGGCGCGCGGCTCATCGCGGCAGGCGCTCGAGCAGCACGCGCGCGGGGGTCAGGTGCGGCATGCGGCGCAGCGCCTCTTCGAGGAGCGCGCAGGCCTCTGCCGCGCGGTCGGTGTTCTTGAGCACGACGGCGAGGTTGTAGCGGGCCTGCGCGCCGAGCAGGTGCTTGCCGCCCGCGAGTTCGACGGCGCGGCGCAACGCTCTCTCGGCGGCGCCCAGCCGACCGCGCTCGATGAGCAGCGCGCCGATGAAGTTCCATTCCTCGTCGGGACGCGCCGTGCGGGCGGCGAGATCGCGAAGCAGGCGCAGGGCCTCGTCACGATCGGCGTCGGTGTCACCGTCGGAGAGCGCGAGCGCCAGTCGTTGCGTCGCGCCGCGGGCACCCGGGTAGCTGCGCAGCACGTCGCGATTGAACGTGACGGGGTCGCTCCACGCCGCGGCGCGCACGTGGGACTGGACGCCGAAGAGCACGTAGACGGCGACCACCGCGACGAGCACGGACGCGCGCGGGATGCGCGTGAACGCGCGTTCCAGGCCCTCGGCGATGAGCAGGAACGCAAACAGCATCGGCAGGTAGAGGAAGCGATCCGCGACGATGGCCCCGATCGGGATCACCTGCAGGACGGGCACGAGCATGACGACGAACGCCAGCAACGGGAAGCCGATCCGCGGGCGCGGGCGCAACAGCACGACGCCGGCGACGGCCACGGCCACGGGAACGAGCACGAGCGCCGGGCCGAGCGCCGCACCGGAAGGGTGCCACGCCGGGTCGGCCGCGTAGTCCCCGCAGAGACGCGCCGGCATGAAGATCTGGGACGTGAGCAGCACGAACGCCCGCCCGACGCCCTCGAGCCGCGCGAGCGGCGGCACGTCGTGCCACTGCAGCCCGCCCGCGCGCGGGAAGGGCGCGCCGAGCACGAGGGCGCGCGCTGCGATCCAGACGGCCGCAGGCAGCGCGAACACGGCGAACCGCGGGAAGTGCCGCCGACTGAGGAGGCGCACCGGCGGCAGACCGCGATAGGCGACGATGCCGAGCGCGACGACGACGGGGAGCAGCGCCGCGGATGCCTTGGCGAAGAGAGCGAGCCCGTAGCAGAGCACCGCCGGCGCGAGGAGCCGGCGACTTCCCGGACTGCGCATCAGGAGGATGCCCGAGAGCAACCCGAACAGCGCGGCGAGGAGGGCGCAGCGCCCCACGAGCCACGCCGTCGGCTCGACGGCCAGTGGATGGACGGCGAAGAGGCAGGCGGCGAGCAGCGGCGCACCGAGCCTGCGGCCGGTGAGGTTCGCCAGGAACAGGTACGCGAGCCCCGCATTGAGCGCGTGCAGAACGACGTTCACGAGATGGAACCACACGAGGTTCACGTCGCCCGGGGCACTCCCGGACGCGAACCAGTCGATGGCGAACGAGGCGTTCACGATTGGGCGATACATCTCGTTCAGCCGCAGCGGACCGAAGTACGAGTCGCCGAACGCGGTGAACACCGACGACAGCGAACGCACGCGCTCGTCCTGAAGCAGGAAGACGGCGTCGTCCCAGATCGGCGCGTTCGCGAGGAGCGTTCCGGCCTGCGCGAGCAGCGCGAAGCAGAAGGCGATCAGGAACCCGGTCGCCGGGGCGCCGGGTGCCAGATCGAGCTTCATCGTCGCTGCACGGTGCGGTGCCGCCGGCGACGCCGTCAGCGACGCCGCGCGGCGCCGGCGCTACTCGTCGTAGTCGCCGCCGTCGTCCGCATCGGGCTCCCACTTGCCCGTCGGCGCATCCGTGTTCGGCGTGTACCAGCCGACGCCGCCCTTCTTCCTGCCGACGCGGCGGCGCAGCAGAAGGTTCCAGTACCAGTCGTACTCCTTGCCGACGTCGCCGAAGTCGTCGGCGCTCGGCAGGCCGTACGCCTTGGCCAATGCCTCCGGGCCGTGGTCGCCCTTGAGGACGCGCTCCATGTAGTTCAGGAAGTTCTCGCGGTACTTGCCGTTGTCATAGAACCAACTGAAGTGCACGAACGCCCACGCCTGGGCGTAGAACTCGTTGGCGGCGAGACCGCCACGCCCCGGCGAGATCTCCTCGCCCATCTGCAGGAGATCGCCGTTGTTGTTCGGCAGCAGCATCTTGGCGAGCGGCCACTTGCCGGCCTTGTTCGTCCGCACGTCGCGGGCGAACTTCACGCGATACAGCAGGACGCGGTTGTGGAAGAACGGGCCACCGAGCTCGCCCATGTCGTCGGTGTTGATCTCGACCGCGCCCATGAACTCGGACAGCCCCTCGTCGAACCACATCGACTTGCGCATGCGAACGGGGACCTCGACGTCGGGATCCTCGGGCAGCGGGCTGCCGGCGTAGATCGCGGAGTACTCGTGCATGAGCTGGTGCGTGCCCTCGTGGAACGTCACTTGGTCGCTGGTCTTCTGCACGCGCCCGTCCGCGCACTTGAAGTAGTCCTGTTCGGTCAGCGCCTCGGTCCCGACGTAGTGCACGATGTGCCGTTCCTTGGGACTGTAGTAGGCGCGGATCAGACCCGACATGCCGGTGTCCTGCTTGGCGTGCCACTCGTCGAACGACTTGCGGTCCCACATGATGAGGACGCGCAACAGGCGCCCCTTCTCTTGGAGGCTCGGCAGCTCGAAGCGCTCGCCGAAGAGCTTGCGGAACTGGCGGTTCAGCTCCGTGAACACGATGGCGTCGCGCGCGGCGAGATCCCGAGCCTTCTGGATGCGCCCGACGTTGTAGTGCTCCATGCCCTCGCCGAACTTGGGGTACTGCTGGAAGATGACGTACGGCTCCTCGAAGCGCGCGATGATCTCGAAGTCCTTGAACAGGTCGTTCTTGCGCACCCAGTCCTTCTGCTTCTCGACCTGCACGAGACGCGGGTTGTTCTTGAGCTCTTCCTCGCGGACGCGGATGCGCTTGACGGCGGAGTCGAACTCCTTGAACTCGGCCGCCGCCACCCAGGGCGAGCCGTCCTCGAGTTCCGCCAGCCGGTCGAGGACCTTGGTCTCGTCGTCCCCGGCGAAGCCGAACGCCTTGGGGCACTCGTCGCGGCACGCGCGCAGGTGGTCGCGGAGGTTCTTCTTCCCGAACGCCTCGTTCGCCCACTCGAGCCTGCTGTCGGCGCGCAACGCCGTCTCCGCGATCATCTTCCGTGCTTCCTTCGCGACCGCGTTGCCCGCCATGCGCTCGTCGGAGAAGAACTCGAAGAGAGTGAGCAGCGCGTCGGGGCTGCTGCCGGCGCCGGCGATCCTGCGCGCGAAGTCGACGCGCTGATCCTGCCGGGCGAGTGCGAGGAACACGCCGACCTCGTCGCTCGGATCGACGGCCGCCGCGCCGCCGCCGGCGCTCGCGGCGGCGCCCCCATTCGATCCCGTCCCAGTGGCGTTCCCAGTTGCGTTCCCAGTTGCGTTCCCAGCAGAACTCCCGGCGGCGCCGTCACCCGCGGCGGTTCCCCCGGAGTTGGCGCCGGACGCCCCGGAACCCCCGGAACCCCCGGCATCCGCGCCGGCGGAAGCCGTGTCCTTCCCGCCGCCGGCCGGGCCCGTCTCACCGTCACCGCCGCCCCGTGTCGCGAGGAACGCGACGAGACCGATGATGACCACCGCGAGACCGATGCCGGCGAGCAGTCCGGTGTTCGCCTTCTTCTTGCCACCGCCGCCACCGCCGCCACCACGCGCGCCCCGCGCGGAGGCGTTCGACGCCTGCGCCGCGGGCCGACCGCCGCCGCTGCGGCTCGCGGACCTGCTCGCGCCGCGCCCACGGGCCTGCGCCGGCCGCTTGCCCGCACTCGCGCCCGTCTTGCCCGGCTTCGACGGCGTCACGGGGACCTGCCCGGTGTGCCCGGTGGCGCCCGCGCGCTGGGCCGATTGCGACGCGGCCTGCTGCGCGCGCTTCTGCATGGCCTTGGGGAGTTGGCGCCCGGCCGGCGCGGCCTTGTGCCGGGTCGCGCCGACGTCCGCCGACTCCCGAAGAGCGCGGCGCACCTGATCGGGCGACATGGACACCGTGGGCGGCGGCTTCATCGCGCCCCGCGGAGGAGCGTCCCCCGCCGGAGCAATCGGCTGCACGACCGGTCCAGCCTCGGGGACCTCCAGGACGTGGCGGCACTTGCCGCAGACGAAGCTCGTGCCGGGCGACATGGTCGCGACATCGAACTGGGACTGGCATTGGGGACAGGTGATCAGCCTCATCGAACCTTCCTCGGAGGTGGCGGAGGGAAACCGGGCGGTTCCCGTGGAGGTGGCCTGGGATTGTAAGGGCCCGCGCAGGAATAAGTTCGTAGGACCGAGGGCGAGCGAGGACGGCGCGGGGCGCAGACACGAGTCGGTCCACCGCGCGCCATCGCCGGCGGGCCGCCCCACCAATGGGACGCGGTCCGTGCAGCGCAGGTTCGCAACGAGTAGGGTGTATCGCCAGCGACACGACTACCGGCGGTGCGCCGCTTGCGCCGACGGCAGCGAGATCCAGATGAGCCGCCGCCTCCTCAGCCGCAGCCCGCTGCGCCACGCCTTGCCCGTAGGCCTGGCGTTGCTGCTCGTGCCGCTCTGGCACGCGCCGCGCGCGCCGGCGGCCACGGCCCCGCCGTCGCGTGAGCAGCTCGGCATCTTCACCACCGGCCGCGACGCCCACGTGGACGCCGTGCTCGCCGGCATCCACGCGGGGCTCCGTCTCGCCGGGCTCGAGCCCGACATGCTCGAGAAGACGGCCGCGGGCGACTCGGACATCGCCCGGGCGACGGTCGAGGAGTTCGCCTTCGAGGGCACGGACGTCGTGTTCGCCATCGGCGCGGATGCCGCAATGCTCGCCCGGGACGCCTTACGCAGCCGCTCCGTCGTATTCGCCGGGGTGGGTTACCCGGAGGCGCACGGGCTGCCCGGCCGCGGTAACGTCTGCGGCGTCGCCGGCGGCGTACCGCCCGCGGAGATCGTCGAGTGGATGCGCCGCGTGGCGCCGGCCGCCGAGCGCCTCGGCACGCTCGGCGGCGACCGCGATGCGTTCGTGCTCGGCGAGGTGGCACGCATCGCGTCCGCGGAGGGCATCGACGTGATCGCGATCGCGCGCGCAGCGGACGTCGCGGGCGCCGACTGCGACGCCGTCTGGCTCGCGCCGGGCGTCAGCGACGACGCCGCCGCGGCGATCGCGCGCGCACTCGCCGGCAGGCACGTGGCGCTCATCGGCTCGCGCCGCGGCCATCTCGACGCCGGCTGCTCGGTGGCCATCCGCACCGATCCCGCGGAGCAGGGCCTGCACGCGGCGGCGCTCGCGCAACGCGTTCTCGCGGGCCGCTCGCCGCAGCGGATCGGCGTGCGGCGCATCCATCGCCGCCGGCTCGAGATCAACCTGGACGCGGCGCGGCGCCTGCGCCACGAGCTGCCGCTGCCGGTTCTCGCCGCCGCGGACCACCTGGCTCCGGCCCTCGGGAGGCGCCGATGACGCCGACGACGCCGGGCGTCCGCGCCGCGCCCACACCGCAGAGCGCCGGCGACGCACGCGACGAGGACGCCGCGCCCCCATCGCGCTCACTCGTGATCCGCACCTCGGCGACGCTCGCCGTCGGACTGGCCCTGGCGGCGATGGCGCTGCTGCTGCTCTTCGGCCCGTACCTCGCGACGGCCTTCGAGACCGAGTCCGGCGAGTTGCTCAGCGATCAGGCCCATCGTGCGAGCGCGGCGGCGCGGGCCGACGCGAGCGTCAGCGTCTCGCTGGCGCGCAGCGCGAGCACGGCGTCCCTGAACGCCGCGGGGGCCACGATCCGCGACACGCCGCTGGAGCTCGTCACCGATGATGCGGACGCCGTTCGCGAACTGGTGGACGAGCGCCTGGCGCGCCTGCGCAGCGAGTCCGAACGAAACCTCGACGTACTCGCCGACGAGATCCGGCAGCGCACCGAGTCGCGGCTGCGCGCCGACGAGAGCCGCGTGTCCGAGCGCAACGAGGCCCGCGCCGAGAGCTTCGGCCGGTCGATCTCGATGCGCGCCGCGGCGCTCCTCCTGGCACTGGTGACGGCGCTGTTCCTGCTGCACGGGTTCCTGCTCTATCGCACGGTCCTCGCGCCGGTGCGCCGTCTGGGCGATGCAACGCGCGCCGTCGCTGAGGGGCGGCTCGGCACGCGCCTCGAGGTGCGCGGCGACGACGAGGTCGCGCGTCTCGCGGCGTCCTTCAACGTCATGACGGAGAGTCTCGAGGAAGCGCACCGCGCGCTCGCGACGCTCAACGCCGACCTCGAGGGCCGTGTCCGCACGAAGACCGCCGAGCTGCGCGCCGCGCTCCGCGAGAGCCGCGACGCCAACCGCCGGCTGGAGCGCGCGATGGAGGAGTTGCGCGGCAAGGAGGGCGAACTCCGGCAGGCGGAGAAGATGGCGTCGCTCGGCACGCTGGCCGGAGGCGTGGCGCACGAGTTCAACAACCTTCTCGGCGGCATCCTCGGGTGCGCCGAGGACTCGGCGCGGGAGAGCGACGCGGAGGAGTTGCGCGACACGCTGCACATGATCGAGCGCACGGCACGGCGCGGCGCGGCGATCACGGCCAACCTCCTGCGCTTCGCGCGCCCCGGCGGCGCGGACCGCGAGGACGTGGACGCGAGCGAGCTCATGCACGACGTGGCGGGCCTCATCGCGCCCGAGGCGACGCGACTCGGAGTCGAGGTGCGCATCGATGCGGACGACGGCGTCTGCCTGCGGGCGGAGCCCTCGGGGCTGCACCAGGTGCTGCTCAACCTCACGACGAACGCACTCCATGCGATGCGCGAACGCGGGGGCGTGCTGACCCTCGCCGCGCAGTGCGGCGGCGACGACGTCACGCTGGTCGTCGCCGACACCGGCCACGGCATCTCCGCGGCGGACCGCAAACGGCTGTTCGAGCCGTTCTTCACGACCCGCGGCCCCGCGGGCACGGGGCTCGGGCTGGCGGTCAGCTACGGCATCGTGCGCGCACACGGCGGCCGCATCGACATCGAGAGCGAGCCGGGGCACGGCGCGACGTTCCGCGTCGTGATCCCACGGGACCGCGAGGGTGGCCCGGGAGGTGAGACGTGACCGAGAGACGACGCGTGATCCTCGTCGTGGACGACGAGGAGAGCATGCGCTACTTCCTGCGCAAGACGCTGCGGCGGGAGGGCTACGACGTGCTGGAGGCGGAGGACGGCCCGGCCGCGATCGAAGCCGCCCATGCCCGCACGCCGGACATCGCGCTGCTCGACATCCGCATGCCCGGAATGGACGGTGTCGCGCTCATGCGCGCGCTGCGCGCCACGCTGCCGCATCTGCCGGTCGTGCTGATGACCGCCTACGGCTCCGTGGAGAACGCGCTCCAGGCGATGAAGCAGGGCGCGACGGACTACGTGACGAAGCCCTTCCGCGTCGATGAGATCCGCACCACCGTCGCCAAGGCGCTCGGCGTGGACGGCGGCGCCGCGCGGCCCCCGACGGTCCGGGACATGGCCCGCGCGCACACCACGGAGCCGGCCGGCGCCGCCGCGCCGCGGCCCCCCGCTCCCACCTCTCCCCCCCCCGCCGCCGCGCCACGGCCCGCGGTCGAGACGCCCGAGCGCGGACTCGTACCGTGGCTGCGAGAGAGGGTCGCTGCGAGGGGGCTGCCGTCTCCCGGCAGCGCGGCGTCGGGCGACGCCCCCCTGCGCGACGTCGTGCGCATGGCCGAGCTCGTGTACGCCGACGAACTGCTGCGGCTGACGGGCGGCAACGTCAGCCGCGCCGCGGAGATCGCGGGTATCACGCGTCCCAACATGCATCGCAAGGTGACCGATCTCGGTCTCGTCGCCGGCGACTACCGGCGGCGTGCCGCACACCGTGAGGAGGAACGATGAAGCCCAAGGCATTCCTGACACTTGCAGCGGCAGCCGTCATCGCGCTGATCGCCGCGGCATTCCTGTGGCCCCAGAAAGAGGGGGTCACGATCTACTGCGCCGCCGACGAGGGGCACGCGATCCCGATCCTCGATGCGTTCGAGCGCGAGACGGGCATCTACGTCCACCGCAACTTCGACACGGAGGCGGACAAGACCGTGGGGCTCGTGCAACGCCTGCGCGAGGAGCGCGGCAACCCGCGCGGCGACGTGTTCTGGCACAACGAGATCATGCACACGATCCGCCTCGCCCGCGAGGGCGTGCTCGCGTCCTACGACTCGCCGCAAGCAGCGGACATCCCCGAGACGTTCCGCGATCCGGGCCGGATGTGGACGGGCATCGCCGCGCGCGCACGCATCCTCATCGTCAACACCGAACTCGTCGGCGAGGACGAGCGCCCCACGTCGATGAACGACCTGCTCGACGCGAAGTGGCGCGGGCGCACGGCGTTCGTACGTCCGCTGACGGGTACGACGCTCACACACGCCACGGTGCTCTACACCGTGCTCGGTGCCGACAAGGCGCGGGCGTGGTTCCGCGGGCTGCGCGAGAACGAGACGCTGTTCCCGTCGGGCAACGCGCCCCTCGCGCGGTCCGTCGCCGGCGGGCAGGCGGCCTTCGGCTTCACCGACACCGACGACTACGAGAAGGTGCTCGCGGACGGACGCCCCGTCGCCCGGGTCTATCCGGACCAGGCCGAGGGCGGCGTCGGCACGCTGCTCATTCCCAACACGATCGCCCTGGTGAAGGGCGGTCCGCGCCCCGATCTCGGCAAGAAGCTCGTGGACTTCCTCGTCTCGAAGCGCGTCGAGTAGATGCTCGCCCACGGTGACGGCGCGCAGATCCCCGTTCGCGCCGCGGTCAAGCGCCCCGGCAACGTCGTCGGGCCCCCGACCTATCGCGCGATGGAGGTCGATTGGGACGACGTCGTGGCGCACTTCGACGAGCGTCTGAAGGAGCTCGAGGCGCTCTGGCGGTAGCCGCGAAGCGCGTGGCCCTGCGGCAGACGGCGCGCCGCGCAGGACGGCGGATGGAGGAGCGGCCCATGGTGTGCCGCCGCGAGGCAGCCGTTGCCAAGTAGCCGTTGCGTCGCGACGCGAGGGGCGTGACAGCGCGCCGTCTACTTCTTCTTCTTCTTGAAGTCCTTCTCGTGGAGACCAACCCAGGCGGCCCACTCGCGGTGGGTGCGGAACTCCTGCCCCGTGATCTCCTTGAGCGCCCAGCGCACCCAGCCCTCGCTGGCGAGCCAGATCTTGTAGCGCGCCTCCCAGTACGAGGCCGGCGGGTTGCTGGCGGAGTTCGGGTTCTCGGGGACCGGCTCGCGCACCATGTCCACGAGCTGCGGCACGGCGCTCATCACCTTCATCCGTCCGAGATAGTGCACCGCCGCCTTCACGACGTCGGCCGCGTACGACGCCTGCATCCGTGTCTGGACGAGGAAGAGACGCGTCAGGTGCTCGACGACCTGTTCCTCGGCGCCCTCGATCGCGAGCCGCGCCAGGTAGTCGATGGCCGCGGCCGTGACGTGTCCGGAGACGTCGCCACCGCCCTTCTTCTTGCCCTTCTTCTTGCCCTTCCTCTTCCTCTTCGACTTCTCGAGGATCTTGAGGACGCGCTTCGCCTCGTCCGCCATCTCGTGCGAGGCCGCGGCACGGATGGCCTGCGCCTGGATCTTGGCGTCCCTGTGTCCCATCGCGGCGGAGATGACGGGCTGGAACACCTCGGCGCGGTGGGTCTCCATCGACATCAGCGCCGCCAGGAGCAACTTGTCGTCCTTCTCGGCCTTGGCCTTGTCGGCCGCCGCCATGACCTTCGCGATCTCGTCCTCATTGGCGGGGAGCACGGTCGGCGTGTCCGGTTCGACGGGCTCGATCCCGGCCGTGACGGGCCGCGGATGGAGGACGGCGGCCAGTACGAGAGCGAGTGTCCCCAGGAGTCGCAGCGTCTTGCGCATGCGCCGATCATACCGGGTGCGGCCGGTCAGGCGCTCGTCGAAGGTCCGCCGGCGCCGCCGCGCTGCGCGAGCCGAGCCTCGCGACGGGCGCGGAGCTGCGCCGTCACCTTGCGGCCACGCCACCAGACGATCACGACCATGAGTACCAGCGCCGCGATCCCGGAGGCCTTGAACTGCCACGAGTTGCGGACCTCGTCGGTGAAGAACTTCGCGACCGTGTTGCCAAAGGCGGCCATGCCGAACGAGCCGATACACGCACCGACGGCGATCGAGGCCATCGTGCGTCGCGGCCCGAGCCCGAGCAGGCGGCCGAAGATGCTGCCGCCGATGGCGCCCGTGCCGGTCAGCGGAAACATCACGAACGCGATCACGCCCAGGATCGTGACGCGGCCCATCCAGGGGCGCTGTTCGAGCAGGTACAAGCCGTGCTCGGCGAGGTCCTCGAGCGTCGGCCCAAGGCGTGGGATGCGGTAGAGGCGGGGCAGGTTGTAGACCAGGATCACGGCGACGGAGATGTCCATGTACGCCACGAGCGTGGCGAGTTCCCACGGCGTGAAACCGTCCGGGTTGACGACCCCCTGCAGCACCGCGAACTTCCCGAGCACGGTGAAGATCCGGATGGCCTGACCGAAGATCGCCGCCGCGTACTCGGGCCCGCTGAACACGGCGGCGATCGTGAGCAACGCAACGCCCACGAGAACGGGCCCGATGAGCGTCGCCCGCCGCAGCATGCGCCGCGACAGCACGAGTTCGTGACGGGCCTCCTCGTCCCGGAGGAGGGTGTGGAGATCGTGCTCGCGATGGGGCGGTTCGGGCGGTTCGGGCGTCGTCGGCATCGGGGATCGCGCATTGTCCGCGCGCATGACGCGAGCCCCCGGATTTCCGCAGGCAGGGCGCCGGATCTGCACGATTCCCTCGGCGCAGACGCGACACGGCACGAACGCCTGCTACGATCCGCGCCCCATGGCAGCGCAACCCCTCATCCCACCGGAACTCTGGAACACGGGCAACGCCGTCCTCGACAAGGCACGCATCCGCGAGCTCATTCCACAGCGCTTCGAGATGGAGCACCTCGACGGCATCGGGTACATCGACACCGAGAACGGCCTCGTCGCGGGCTGGAAGGACGTGCGCGATGACGAGTTCTGGGTTCGCGGCCACCTGCCCGGGCGACCGCTGCTCCCGGGCATCGTGATGCTCGAGGCCCTCGCACAGCTCACGAGTGTCGCAACGAAGCTCGCGTATCCCGGGGACGGCTTCTTCGGGTTCGGGGGCATCGAGGGCTGCAAGTTCCGGCTGTCGGTCACGCCGGGCCAACGGCTCACACTCCTCGCGAACCGCGTCGATCTGCGCCTGCGCCGCGCCATCTACGATACGCAGGGCTGGCTGGACGGTCGCCTCGTGGTCGAGGCGCGGATCACGGGCCTACGAGTCTGATCAGCGGCCGGTCAACGCTTCCTCGGTGAAGCGGTCGAGCGCCGGCCCCTCGGCGGCGCGGATGCGTTCGACGAGCCCCGCGTCCAGCGACTCGCGCCACTTGTGGTTGCTCTTCGGCAGCGACTCCGGCAGCGACTCCTCGAATTCTCGCGGGAACGACAGACCGCACGACGCGGCCACGCCGCGCAGCACGCCGCGCGGGTCGTCGCAGAGCTGCGCGTAGACGACGTGGTGGAAGCGCCCGGGGCGCTCGGCCTCCCAGTCGTCCAGCATCTCGTGGACGATGCGGTAGATGCGCGCCGCGCTGTGCTCGGAGGGCAGGCCCTTGAGATGCTTGTGGCCCGGCACGCGCACGCCGAAGAACTCGCGCCGCTCGCGGGCCGCGTTCTGCTCGCGCTTGACGGTGGTCGAGCTGACGACCGCCCGCCAATCGCGATCGGCCACCACGAACAGGGCGCCGGGGAACACGGCGGAGATCCACGGCACGCGCACGGAGAGTGGTGGGCACTTGGCAACGAATCGCGAGCGCCCGGTGACGCGCAAGACTACCGCGATGACCGCGCGGTACCAGTCCCGGACGCGGGGCGTGGCCTCCGCGGCGGTCATCACGTCGAGGCGCCCGTGGCGGTGGCGGTCCCAGAACGCCGTCGCCTCCTTCGGCGTGCTGCCGACGAGCCCGAGACGCTCGAGCGCATGGGCCAGCCGCGGCAGCCGCGGCAGCTTCTTGAAGCCGCGGTGCATGAACGCGACGTCCGGGTGCGTGCAGAGCAGCTTGTACAGCACGCTCGTCCCGCTGCGCGGCGGGCCGAGGATGAAGATCGGGCGGTCGGGCACCTCCATCGGCGCAGAGTACCGCGGTGAGGCCACGCGGGCGCGAGCTCGCGGAGAGACCCCGCGGCGAGACAGGGCGTCAGGCGCGCAGGGCGCGGAACTCGCCGGGGTGCTCCACGGCGTAGCGCAGGCGGCGGCGCAGGAGTTCCTCGACGTGCACGTAGGCGTCGAAGAACTCCTCGTCGAGCGCGGCGAGTTGGGACTCCAGATCGCCGGGCCAGTCGTCGTCGGGCACGACGGGGACCAGCTCGAGCGCGCGCCGCACGATGACCTCGAAGTGCGGGGCGCGGATGCGCGCGCAGCCGGCCGCCGCCAGTTCCACCTCTTCGTGGCCGCACGCGTCGAAGAACTGCTCGAACCCGCCGCCCCACATCTCGGACTCCATCGTGAAGACGGCCCGCAGTTCCTCCTCGGCCGGCGACAGCGAGGACAGCGCGAGCGCGTCGGAGCCCTCCTCGCCGAGTTCCAGCATGGCATCGACGAGAGCGTCCGCGGCGGCGTCGGCGAGCCGCGCCTCGAGACGCAGGGCCTCCTCGCGGCGGCCGTCTTCCCAGTCGTCGAGAACGGATCGAATGCGATCGACGAGTGCGGTCTGCATGGCAGCGCCCCTCCCCGCCCGGCAGCGGGCTGTGCGCGGCACGGCCTCTGCCGGGTCGCGGATATGCCCATGTTCTCAAGGAACGCCCCGTCTCCGCAAGACACCAGTCGATGCGGCCGTCTCTCCGCGGCCGGCCGGGCGGGAGAGTGGGTGGTCAGACGACGTCGCGCAACGGGTCGAAGGGGGCGAGGTCGCGCGTGGACTCGCCGCGCACGAGGTCGCGGACGATCTCGGCGGTGACGGGGGCGAGCATGATGCCGCTGCGGAAATGGCCCGTGGCGGCGATGAGGCCCGGCTCGACCTCCCCCATCACGGGAAGGCCGTCGGGCGTGTCGGGCCGCAGGCCGGCCCACGTGGCCTCGAGCGTGGCGGCGGCGAGGGGCGGCGTCAGGCGCTCGACCGCGGCGGCCACCTTGCTCGTCCCGGCCACGGTCACGCTGCGGTCGAACCCGACGTACTCGACGGAGCTGCCCGCGAGCACGCGACCGTCCGCACGCGGCACGAGGTACGCACCGTCACCGCCGAGCACCATGTGCCGCAGTGCGCCGGGACGCGTGCGCAGGAGCAGGATCTGACCACGTGCGGGAGTGGTCACGGCCGCCGCCGGCGGCGCCTCCCCGAGCAGCGCGCCGGACCACGCGCCGGCGGCGAGGATCGTGTGCCGCGCGCGGACGTCGCCCCCCGTCGTACGCGCGCCGCAGACCCGCCCCCCCTGGTGCAGCAGGCACAGCACCGCCGTGTCCTCCTGGATCTGCGCCCCGAGCCTGGCGGCTGCCGCGGCAAGACCCGGCGCCGCGCGGTGATTGCGCACCTGGGCGAGGTCGGGCAGGAGCAGCGCCCCGAGCGCGTCATCGCGCAGCGCCGGTTCGGCCTCGCGGGCCGCCGCGGCGTCGAGCAGCTCGGCGCTCTCGCCGTGGTCGCGTTTCCAGGCGACGCGCCGCTGCGCCTCGGCGGCCTCCTCGTCCGTCTCGATGGGCATGACGAGGCCGGTCGCGCGCATCTCGAGGTCGATCCCGACCTCGCTGCGCACGCGCGCGGCGAGCGCCGGCCACAGCGCCAGGCTCTCCGCGTCGAGCTGCAGCATCGACTCCGGGTAGTTCCACGGATGCACGGGGGTCAGCAGACCCGCGGCGGCCCACGACGCCTCACGCCCGATCGCACCGCGCTCGGCGAGCGTCACGGACAGGCCGTCGCGCGCCAGCCGCTCGGCGATGGCCGTGCCCACGATTCCGCCACCGATCACCAGAACGTCGCGCATGTCGCCCGCCCTTCCGCCGCACGCTGCGTGCGGGCTGTCACCTGAACTCGGCGCGGCCGCCGGAGTCGCGGGCCACGCCTTCGAGGAAGTTGCGTTCGCTCGACTTCTTCGCGCCGAGCCCGATGGCGTTGACCACCAGCTTCCGCGTCCGGTTCCGCGCCCGGATCGCCGCGCGCACGCGGCCCTTGTCCACCATGTCGCCGAAGCTCGGCGCGCCGTCGGACAGCAGGAAGACGGTGTCGGCGTCGTCCTGTTCGAACGCGAGCAGCATGCCGGCGAGCAGGTTGCCCGACTCGCGCGGGCTCGTCTTGCGCGCGAACGACGCGATGTCCCGCCGCACCTGTCTGCCGAGCGGCTGCGGCGCCGCGAACGCGGCCTTCGCCTTCTCCTGGAAGACGATCACGTTGACGGGCGTGCCGTCCGGCATCCCGTCCACGGCCTGCTGCAGCTCGGCGCGCGCGCGCTCCCAGCGCGTCTTGCCCCCGGCGTCCTCGCGCATGCTGCCGCTCGCGTCGAGCACGAAGACGACGCTGTCCGCGAGGATCTCGATGCCGTAGAAGCCGGCCCGCGTCTGCGCGCCGGGCGGCGGCACGCCGCGACGCGGTTTCTCGGGCGCCTGCCACGTCTCGCGGTTGGCCGCCCACCACGCCTCCCACAGCCCCTTGTCGCGCCCGAGCTCGGTGCCGGACAGCCCGATCAGCGCCGCGTGCGCCGCCGCCGCGACGCGCAGCCGTTCGTCACCGACGCGGGAGACCAGCACGTCCATGCACGCGGCGTCGTGCAGCCTGAACGCGTTCTCGACGGCCTGCGCGCGGATGCGCCAGTCCGCATCCTGTGACGCGCGCACGACGATCGACGTCTCCTGCGGCATCACGAAACGCTGCTCCATCAGCGCCACGCAGCGCACGCCGACGTCCTCGTCGAGCAGCGCCTTGGTCGTGACCGCCCGCGCGCCGTCGCCGCCCAGGCGCCCGGCGGCCTCGACCGCCGCGGCGCGCACGACGGCGTCCGGGTCCCGTGCGCCGTCCTCCGCGGCAACGATCGCCGCAGCGTTGCCACGAAAGCCCCAGAGCGCGTTCTGCACGGCGGCGCGCACGCCCGCGTCGCGGTCGCGGGCGGCGATGTCCGAGAGCGCCTCCACGGCATGCTCGCTCCTGGTCCGCCCGAGCGCTGCGACGAGGTTGCGGCGCGCGAGCGCGTCCCGGGACCTGAACTTCGCGAGCACCGCGATGGCCGCCGGGTCGCGCAGATCCTTGCACGCCGCGACGGTGTGATCGCGCACGTATGGGTTGCGGTCCACGAGCAGTTCGAGCAGCAGCTTGGCGGCGTCCGGCGTGCCGAGCCTGCCGAGAGAGCGCGCGGCGTCCGAGCGCTTGAAGGAGTCGGGGTCCTTGACCTGCTTCTGCAACTCGCGATCGACGGCGAACGCGGGGATGGCCGGCAGGGTCAGGAGCAGCGTCGCGAGCACGAGCAGCGGCGCGACACATCTCACCGCCCGAGCCGCTCCACGACTCCGGCGAGCACGCGCACGACGTCGCCGCCGGTGCGGGCCGCGACCGCGAGTACCTCGCTCTCCGCGCTCTCGCCCTCGGCCACGACGCCGGCGGGGTTGGCGACGAGCGACAGCACGAGCGTGCGCAGGCCGAGCTGACCGGCGGCGAGGACCTCGGGCACGGTGGACATGCCGACGACGTCGATGCCCAGCGTGCGCAGCCGGCGCACCTCGGCGGGGGTCTCGAACGACGGGCCCGTCAGCCCCGCGTAGACGCCGTCCACGAGGGTCACGCCCAGTTCCGCAGCGACGTCGCCGGCGAGCTCCGCGAGTTCGTCGTCGTGGGTGTGCCCGGCGGTCACGGGGAAGCGCTCGCCGAAACGAGGATCGTGGAGGCCGATGAGCGGGTCGAAGCCCATCAGGTTGACGTGGTCGCGCACGAGCACGATGGTCCCCGTGCCGAGTCCGGGCCGCACGCCACCCGCTGCGTTGGTGAGCAGGAGGTGCCGCACGCCGAGCAGTCCGACGGCGCGCACGGGGCGCACGATCTCGGCCGGCGCGTGGCCCTCGTACGCGTGCAGGCGGCCCTCGAGGACGAGCACCGGCACGCCGCGCAGCAGCCCGTGGTGCAGGGCGCCGCGATGCCCGGGCGCGGTGGCCTCCGGGAAGCCGGGGATTTCCGTCCACGGCATCGTCGTGGCGTCGTCGAGGGCGGGCAGGGGGATGCCGGACCCGGTCTGGATCGCGGCCACGGCGCCCCCGAACCCCGCCCCGCGGAGATGCGCCGCAGCCGCCGTGGCCAGCTCGTACTCGCGCCGGTGGTCGATCGTGCTCACGCGTTCATTGTCGAGGGGGTTGCGCCGACCGGCGCAGACTTCTCAGCGTCAGCCCATGGGTTCGGAGCACTTGAACGCGTAGCCGTTGCCGCCCCAGAACACGAGCCACTGCGCCGCGGAGAGCGCCTGGTGCGCCGCTTCCTGATCGGAGGGATCGATGCTGCCCTTGGGTCCGCCCGGCACAGCGCCCTCGAGGACCGCGCCCACGATGACGTTGAAGTCGCCGCCCGCGAGCGCCGGGTACTTGGTGCGGAAGAACCCGAGGACCTCGTCCTGGAGTTGGTGCCCGGCCGCGACGGCCTCCTCGCCCGCGAGGTGCCGCGTCATCTTGCGGATGAGCGGCAGCGACAGCCCGGGGACCGTCGGGATCGGGAAGCCGCCCTTGGGCCAGCCGACGTCGAGGTGTTGCACGGCCTGGTGCTCGGAAAGGTGCCAGACCGGCTCGCCCTTCATCTCGTCGAGCATCTCGTCGGGCGGCAGTGGCCACGCGTCCGGATCTTTCGAGATGTGGTCGAGATACCACTTGGTGGCCTTCTCGTCGATGCCGATGCGCGGGGGCGCGAGGTCGTGACCGACGGGCCCGAAGCACGCCGCGATGCGCCGCCCGAGCGTCGCGATCTCGGCCTTCAGCCTGGCCCGCCGCTTCGCCGGGCCGGGGAGCAGCCGGGCGAGCAGCCCGACGCCGCGCAACTCGCGCTGCTTCTCGTCGCGCTCGGCGACGAACCGCGCGTGATCCTCGGCGTGCTCGGCCATCAGCTTGGGGACGAGGTTCCAGGTTGCCTGCGCCATGCGCGGGAACGTACTCGGCGCAGGCCGTCGAACGAAGAACCGCCGAGCGTCGAGCGGCTGCGGAGCGCGTATCCTGGGGGCATGCTCCGGCGCCGCCACATCGGCCTGCTCGTCGTGCCCGCACTCGTCGCGGCGGGCGCGTGGATGGTGCTCGGCGCGGGCGGTGGTGACCGCGACGGGGCCACGGACGCCATGGGCGACGGCGCCGCGTCCGCCGCCGGGGGCGGAGACGCCGCGCGCGCAACACGGGAGAGCCCTCGCGCGGCCCGGCGCCGCCACGCTGCGCCGCCGGGCGCCGACAGTGCGGCTGACATTCCCGCGACGCGACCGGGGCAGATCACCGGCACCGTGGTGCGGGGGAGGGACGACAGCGTCGTGCCCGCCGCCGGCGCCGTGCTGACCCTCTTCCTGGACGAAGCTCCGCTGGACGAGGACGCGGAGGGACGCGAGACGGAGGTGCGGCCCGCTGCCACGACGGCGACGGCGGACGCGGCCGGGCGCTTCGAGCTCGACATCGGTCCCGGCGACTCCGGCACGGGCGCACCGCAGACCTGGCGGCTCATCGTGCGCACGGCCGACGGGCTCGGCTCCCACGCGCGGGGCAGCGGCGCGGGCGACATCGGGGAACTGGCGCTGTACGAACTCGGCCGCATGCGACTGTCGGTCACCGACGACGACGACGGCCGTCCGCTCCCGGACGCCTACGCCTACCTCTACGCCGCATCGTTCGACGCCGTTCCCTACGGGATCGCGCGAGCCGACCACAACGGCGTCATCGACGTCGATCCGTCTCCGGGGGCGGTCCTCGTCACGGCCCCCGGGCATGACTTCGAGGAGAAGACAACCCCGCCGGCGACGTCCGCGTGAGTCTCCGGACCGGGCTCGACCTGGCCGGGCTCGTCGTGGACGACGAGGGCGCGCCCCTCGCCGGCGTGCGGCTGGCGGTGGACGACGACGACGCCATGCGCGCCACGCGCACGGGCGAGGACGGCTCGTTCCGCTTCGAGCGGATCGGACCGATGGACGAGGTGTACATGTCGCTGGACGTCCACGGCAGCGACGTCACGCGCATCATCGGCTACGGTGACCTGAACGCGCGCATCGTCGTCCCCCGGCGCGGCGACGTCGCGGGCGTCGTCGTCTTCGCGGACGGATCTCCGGCGGCTGGAGCCGTCGTCGAAGGACAGCGAACCGATGCCGACGGGCGCTTCGTGCTGTGGACCGACGGGCAGCGTCGCACGAAGTACGTCGTGGCAACGATCTCGGCGATCGTCGAGGGTTTCGAACGCGCGTGGACGACACACCGCGCGGCGCAGCGCGCGACGCTGCAGCGCGGCGCGACCACCGACGTGCGACTCGTGCTCGAGGCGTGGCCGCGGTCCTTCGTGAACGTGTGCGTCGTGGGACCGGAGGGGCGCGCGATTCCGGACGCCTTCGTCCACGCCGGAGGACTGCCCTACGCCGTACAGCGCGCGGGTGGTGTGACGCGCCTGATCGTGGCCGCTGCGCCGGGAACGGCGGCGCGCATTCAGGCCTCCTACGGTGGGGGCAGCGGGCGCCTTGCACCGACGACCACCGAGGCCGTCACGTCGGCGCGCTGGGACGATCCCCCGATCGAGTTGCGGCTCGGACGCCTCGAGCCGGTCACGGTGCGCGTGTTCGCGCCGGGCGGCGAGGAGATCGGGCGCGCGGAGTGGACCGCGCTGCACGTCGAGGGCGGCGGCGCGCGGCTGCTGCCGGACGGCCGCATCGACGTGCCGGCCCCGGGGGGCGCGTACGTGCGCATCGTCGTCGAGACGCGCGGGCTGCGCTTCGACGGGCGCCGCACGCTACCCATCGAGGCGCCCCACGAGTTGCGCATCGAGTTCCCGCGGACGGCGCGCGTCACCGGGCGCCTCGTCGGCTCGGACGGCAACGCCATCGAGGGCGCCGTGATCACCATCTACCACGCCGGGCGCGGGAAGGGCACCGTCCCACGGGCGCCGACGGCGGCCGACGGGACGTTCGTCGTCGGCGGCGTGCCGGTGGGCCGGGCGCGCTTGTACGCATACCGCGCCGACGATTAGATCCCGCTCTGCGAACGAGCGATCGAGGTGCCGACGAGCGGCGACCTCGACATCGGCGACCTGATCGTGTGGCCGGCCGTGGAACTGGCCGGGCGCGTGGTCGCGCCGCCGGGCGAGTCGCCCGCGGGACTCACGATCGACGTGCTCTGGAACGGCGGCCGAGGGTCCGCGGCGACGGTGTCGCGGACGGACGGCACGTACAGCGTGCGCGTGCGGGGCACTCCGGACGCCCACGTCACCGCAGCGCGCCGGGGGCGGCTGTTCGGCGTACGGCCCGTCGATCTCACGCGCACGCACCGCGCCGACGTGCGCGTCACGCGCGTCGGGAGCCTGCGCGTCCTCTTGCCCACGGCGTGGGGCACGGACCCATTCGAACTCTACGTCGCGACGCCCGACGGCGCCGTGCAGTGGGAGCCGGACAGTGACTGGACCGAGCTGGGTCGCGTGATCGTCGTGGAGGACGTTCCGTCGGGCGCCTGGCTGCTGCGCGTGGTCCACGACGGCGCGACGATCGAGCGCCCGGTCCAGGTCACGCCGGAGGCCGCGACGACCATCGACGTGCGCGGTCGCTGAGCGCCGTGCCGTTCAGCCGCCGAGCGGCTCGCCGAGGGCCGCCGGCGGGCGGGCGCGGCCGACGATGCCGGACAGCACGACGAGCGTGACGACGTAGGGCAGCATGCGCGGGATCTCGTCGGGGACGTGCGTCACGACCTGGAGCTGATTGGCGAGTGCCGTCAGCAGTGCGAAGCCGAGCGCGGCGCCGGCCGCCGTCCACGGCCGCCACTTGCCGATGACCACGCACGCCAGCGCCAGGTAGCCGCGGCCGCCAGCCATGTGCTTGCTGAACGACCCGACGTCCAGCGCCAGGTACACGCCACCGAGCCCCGTGAGCAGCCCCGCCGCCAGCACGGCGAGCACGCGCACGCGCACCGCCGACACGCCGAGGCTCTCGGCGCACGCGGGGTTCTCGCCGACGGCGCGCAGACGCAGTCCGGGCTTGGTTCGCGCAAGCGTCCACGCGACCAGCGGCACCGCGCCGAGCGCCAGCCAGGTGATCGGCGCGTGGCCGAGGATCTTCGCCGCCGCGAGGCGCTCCATCAGCGCGTCGCCGAGCGGCGGGCTGGCGCCCTTGGTGTGGTAGATGCTGACCAGCGCCGCGATCGTCGCAGCGTCGATCAGCAGGTTGAGTGCGACGCCGGCGACCACGTGATCGGCGCGCGTGCGTGTGCAGACGAGCGCGTGTAGCAGCGCCACGACGAGCGCCGCCGCGAGTCCGATGGCCGCGCCGAGCACGAGGCTGCCCGTGAAGAGCGTGCCCGCGGCCGCGCCGAACGCGCCCGCGAGCAGATAGCTCTCGAGCCCGAGGTTGATCACCCCCGAGCGCTCGGACAGCACGCCACCGAGCGTCGCGAGGAGCAGCGGCGTCGCCTCGCGCAGCGTCGCATCGACGAGGTCGAGCGGCGCGCTCACGTCACGCCCCCCAGCCGCCGCGCGGTGACGGCGGCGGCGGTCAGGATCACGACGCCCTGCACGATGCCCGCCGTCTCGCGCGGCGCGACGCCGAGCGCGTCCATGGCGAACGCGCCGCTGCGCAGGGCGCCCATGGCGAGCGCCGCGAGCACGACGCCGACGCCGCTGCCGCGCCCGAGCAGCGCCACGGCGATGGCGGTGAACCCGAATCCCGGCGAGAAGCCGTCCACGTAGCGTCCGTACTGGCCGAGCACCTGCTGCGCCCCGACCAGCCCGGCCAGCGCGCCCGCGGCCGTCATCGACAGCACGATGCCCCGCGCCACCGGCAGGCCGAGTACGTGCGCGGCCCGCGGCGCCAGCCCGATCGCGCGCGCCGTCAGCCCGGACCGCGCGCGCGTCAGCCACACGTCGTACGCCGCCGCGAGCACCAGCGCGGCGCCGAGAGCGGGGTAGACGGGGGGCAGCGTCGCCGCGGCGGGCGCGGTCTGCAGGATGTCGCCGTCCGCCTTGGCCCAGGCCTGCGAGACGATCCATCCGGCGAGCGGCATGGCGATCAGGTTGAGGAGGATCGTGGACAGCACCTCATGCACGCCCAGCCGTGCCCGCAGGAATCCGGGAAGCGCGCCCCATGCGCCGCCGACGACGAGTGCCGCGGCGACGGCCGCCACGATCGCGAGCCAGGGCGGGGCGACGGCGGCCACGAGCCCGGCGGCCAGGCCCCCGAGCACGAGCTGTCCTTCGGCCCCGATGTTGAACAGGCCGAGCCGCAGCGGCAGCGCGACGGCCAGCCCGGCGAGGATCAGCGGCACGGTCTCGACGAGCGTCGCGTGGATCGCCTCGGTGCCGCCGAACGCGCCGTGCAGGACGGCCGCCAGCGTGCGCGCCGGATCGTGGCCCAGCGCGGCGACGACGACGGCGGAGATGAGCGTCGCCGCCGCGAGCACCTCGAGCGCCGCGAGCACGCGCTCCAGGGCCCCTGCGCGGGCGGTGGCGGTGCTCATGGCCGGGGACCGCCGCCCGTCATCAGCAGGCCGATGCGCTCCTCGGCATCCCTGCCCGGCCGCACTTCGCCGGCGATCCCGCCGGCGAACATCACGAGGACGCGATCGCACACGTCCAGCAGCTCGGGAAGGTCCGTGCCCGCGAAGAGCACGCCGCCACCGGCGTCCGCCAGATCGCGCAGCCGCGCGTGCACGGCCGCCGTCGCCAGGAGGTCCAACCCCCGCGCGGGCTCGGCGGCGAGCAGCACCTTCGGCCGCGAACGCAGCTCGCGCGCCAGCAGCACCTTCTGTTGGTTGCCGCCGGAGAGCGACGCGCACGGCGCGTCGGCGTCGGCGGGGCGCACGTCGTGCGCCGCGACCGCCTGCTCGCCCTCGCGGTGCACGCGCTCGCGGACGAGCCAGCCACGCGAGGCGAACCCGCGGTCCGGCGCGGCCCCCAGGACGAGGTTCTCCGAGACCGTCAGCGCGCTCACGAGACCGTCGTGGAGACGGTCCTCCGGCACGTAGGCGATCCCCGCGGCGCGCCGGGCCGCGACGTCCATCGGCAGCAGGGAGACGCCGCACAGCGCGACGGTCCCCGCCACCGCGGAACGCACACCGGAAAGCGCCTCCAGTAACTCGCGCTGGCCGCTGCCGGCGACTCCGGCGAGCCCGACGATCTCGCCCGCGTGCACGGTCAGCGACGCGGCATCCACGGCGGCGCGACCGCCGCGGCCGGCGACCGTCAGCGAGGCGACGCGCAGCAAGGGGGCACCGCACGGCCCACCGCGCCCGGTCGCCGGCGGGCTCGCGAGATCGTCGCCGATCATCAGATGCGCCAGGCCGGCCTCGTCGCTGGCGGCGACGTCGCGCTCGCCGCTGACGCGCCCCCGTCGCAGGACCGTCGCGCGGCCACAGACGGCGAAGACCTCGCGCAGCCGGTGCGTGACGAGCACGACGCCGCAGCCCTCGCTCGCCAGGCGCCGCACCAGTGCGAAGAGGTCGCGCACGGCCATCGGCGGCAGGAGCCCGGTCGGCTCGTCGAGCAGGAGGTAGCGGGCGCCGCGCACGAGCACCTTCAGCAGCTCGACGCGCTGCTGCGCGGCGACGCCGAGATCGCCGACGCGCGCCGTGGGATCGACGTCCAGCCCGAAGCGCGCAGCGCAGGCCCGCACCTCGCGCGCCGCCGCCCCGCGATCGAACAGCGCGCCGCGCCCGGGTTCGCGGCCGAGCACGACGTTCTCGGCGACCGTCAGCTCGGGGATGAGGAGGAAGTGCTGATGGACCATGCCGACGCCGACGGACGCGGCGTCGCGCGGGCCGCGCAGCCGCACGGCCGAGCCGTCCACGAGGACGTCGCCGGCGTCGGGCCGCAGGAAGCCGGACACGATGCGCAGCAGAGTCGTCTTCCCGGCGCCGTTCTCGCCGATCAGCCCGACGATCTCGCCGCGGGCCACGCGGAAGGACACGTCCTCGAGCGCGTGCGTCTGCCCGAACGTCTTCGTGACGCCGCGAACCTCGAGACCGCTCATTCGGCGTCCCCGGCGGGCAGCGCCTCGACCTTCAGCGCGCCCGAAGCGATGCGCCGCTCGATCTCGCGCAGCCGCGCCTCGTCCGCCGCGGACACCAGCGGGCGGTTGTACTCGTCGAGGGCCCACCCGACGCCGCCGTCGGCGACACCGAACGCGTGGACACCGGGCTCGAAGCGCCCCTCGACGAGTGCGCGGCACGCCTCGCGCAAGGCCACGTCCACCCTCTTGACCATCGACGTGAGCACGGTGCCCGGACGCTCGTGGTTCTGGTTCGCATCGACGCCGATGGCGAAGATCCCCGCCTCCTTGGCGCCCGCGATGACACCGTTGCCCGTCTGGCCGGCGGCCTGGAACACGACATCCACGCCTTGCTGCGTCAGCACGCGCGTCAGCTCCTTGCCGCGCACCGGGTCGGCGAAGGAGCCCGCCACCATCGAGAGCACCGTGCCGGGCGGCAGCCCGAGGTGCGCGCGCTCGGCATCGAAGCCCTGCCGGTAACCGTGTTCGAACCGCATCAGCAGGGGCACGTCGAGGCCCTTGACGATGCCGACGATGCCGCTCTTGCTCTTGCGCGCCGCGAGTGCGCCGACGAGGTAGCTGCCCTCGTGCTCGCGGAAGACGAGCGACGCCACGTTCGGCGCATCCACGACGGCGTCGATGATCGCGAAGCGCGTGTCGGGGTGCCGGGCGGCGACCCTCTCGAGCGACGACGCCATGAAGAACCCGACGGCGAACACGAGGTCGAAGCCCTGTTCGGCGTAGAAGTCCAGGTAGCGCTCGTCCTCGCTCATGGCGGCCGGCTCGCCGTACGCGACGACCACGCCGAACTCACGCTGCGCGTCCATGAGGCCCGCGTGGGCCATGTCGTTGAACGATCGGTCACCCAGCCCGCCGACGGAGAGCACGACGGCGACGCGATGGTGGCCGGCCGCCGGCGTGGCCACCTCGCCCGGCCCGCGCACCATCGCGACGCCCAGGAGGACAGCCGCGAGCACCAGCACGATCACACGTGCCCGCCGCCGCCCGCTGTCGCCCATTTCCATCGCGCGCAGAAACTACAGAGGCCGGGCGCAGACAACGTCGCGGAAATCCCGTATTCTGAGTGCCCGGCTGCCGAGGAAGAACACAGGGGGAACTCTTGGTCGCGGACGAACTCGCCGGCTTCATCGACCATGCGATCCTCGCGCCCGACGCGGGATCCAGCGACGTCACGCGTGCCTGTGACGAGGTCCGCGAGTACGGGTTCCGCGCTCTCGTCGTGCCGACGTGCGCCGTCTCGCAGGCGCGGCGCCTGCTGCGCGACAGCGGCATCAAGGTCGCCGCCGTCGTCTCGTTCCCGCACGGCGCCTGCGCGGCCGACATCAAGGCCCATGTGGCGCAGCGGGCGATCCAGTCGGGCGCCGACGAGATCGACTACGTCATCTCCATCGGCGCCGCCCGCGACGG
>JAJRVY010000283.1 GCA_024277065.1 Planctomycetota bacterium | reverse complement strand
TGGAGTTGGAAGACGACGTCAGCCGGCAGCGCCGCTGTGGCCGCGCGGTCGCTCCCGTCTGCCCCGTCGGTTCGGCCGAGTGCCTCGATCTCCCCTTCGAGTCGGCGCATCCCGTTGCGGAACGTCTTGCGGAAGAGCTGCGCCTCAGCGTGGAGCACACTCTCGAGCAACTCGCGGCCGCGCCGGAGGTCGGGATACGCCACGCCCATCGCCTCGGCGACCGAGCCGACGAGCCGCGCGAGGAACGCGTTCTCGATGCCGAGTCCCGCACCGTCTCGGATGGCGCGTCGCAGGATGCGGCGGAGCACGTAGCCACGCCCCTCGTTGCTGGGTCTGACGCCGTCGCCGATGAGGAAGCAGGCGGCGCGCACGTGGTCGGCGATACGTCGCATGCGCACGCCGTCCTCTCCTTCGCCCCTGTAGCGGTCGCGGCCGGCCACATCGGCCACGGCATCGAGAATGGGCCGGAACAGCGACGTCTCCGTGTTCGTGGCCACCTGCTCCAGAACACGGACCAGGCGCTCGAAGCCCATGCCGGTATCGATGTTCTTCTGCGGGAGCGGCTCCAGCACGCCGCCGTCGCGGCGATCGTACTGCGTGAACACGAGGTTCCAGATCTCCTCGTAGCGCTTGCAGTCGCAGTCCGGGTCGCATGAGGCCGGGTCCGTGCAATGCGGCTGCTCACCGTAGTCGAAGAAGATCTCCGAGCAGGGGCCGCACGGGCCGTTGGGGCCATCCGCGGGGGCATTGGCCGGCCAGAAGTTGGACCTGGCGTCCATGCGGTAGATGCGTTCCTCCGGAAGTCCGATCGTGTCGCGCCAGACGGCGTAAGCCTCGTCGTCCTCGACGTAGACCGTGGCCGACAGCCTTTGCGCCGGAAGTCCCAGCACCTCGGTCAGAAACTCCCAGGCCCACGAGATCGCCTCAGCCTTGAAGTAGTCGCCGAAGCTGAAGTTGCCGAGCATCTCGAAGAACGACTGGTGGCCGGGCGTGCGGCCGACGTTCTCGAGGTCCCCCGTACGCAGGCACTTCTGGGTGGTCGTCGCGCGCACGAGACCGCGCTTGCCCTTGCCCAGGAACTCATCCTTGAACTGGTTCATCCCGGCGCCCGTGAACAGGAGGCTGGGGTCGTTCTCGGGCACCAGCGACGCCGACGGCACGCGTGTGTGCCCTCGCTCCTCGAAGAACCGCAGGTAGCTCTCTCTGATCTCGTCGGGCTTCATGGCATCCATCCGGGCGTTGGAGACGTGGAAGCCGCCGATTCTGCGTCCCGTCGCCGTGACGCGCCCGGAATCCGGCGGCGCGCCGCCGATTGCGCACTGCATCACGCTCACGTGTGCGCCACTCGGGGCACGTTCTCGACTGCTCAGCGACAACGACACCTGTGCATGGAACGATGCATGGAACGAGCCGGCACGCGCGCTTCTCATGGGAGCATCCTCTCGGCCGCCGGCTGACTTGGACGTGCCGGTTGATGCAACACGAGCGTGTGGCTCTCGGGATCCCATAGCTTCGCCGCATGCCCATGGGGCACGTCGAACGGGTCGTCCACGGCGACGCCACGGGCGCGCAGCGTCGCGACGACGCGACTCATTGCGGAGCCGAGTCGGGGAGGAAAGGCAACGCCGCCCCGCGTCGTCGCAGCCGACCGAATCCCGAAGTCATTCCTGCGCGGGCCCTAAGGGCCCGCGCACCTCCCAGCGGCGATGGCAGTTCGTCGAACATGCCGGTCTCCGATCGCGTGCAGCGGCCAGACAGCGGTCGCGCGGTTTGCGCGGATCCGAGCCTGGCATTGTCGGAGCGTCCGGCAGCGCAAGTCACGCGCCGCACCTGCGCTCGTCAGAGGGAACGCGCTCCCGTTGTTTACGGGAACACCTTCTCAGGACTCCGCAGTCGCGGCTCTCTTCTGCGTCGGCTGCGTCGGCTGAGCACGCGCGGTCTCGGCCGCACCATGGGGCGCGGCGTGGGATCCGGCATCGGACGCAGCTTCGGCCTTCGCAGCAACGCGATCCGGGTCGGCGATGTCGAGGACGTCTTCCTGGATACTCTGCATGAGGTCCGGATTCTCCGTCATCAGCTCGCAGCAGCGCTCACGCCCCTGCCCCAGACGTTCGCCCTTGTAGCTGAACCACGAGCCGGCCTTGTCCACGACGCCGTGGAGCACGGCCAGGTCGAGCACCTCGCCGACACGGTGGATGCCCTGGTTGAAGCGGATCTCGAACTCCACGCGACGGAATGGTGGTGCGATCTTGTTCTTCACGACGGTTGCCTTGACACGGCTGCCGATGACTTCGTCGCGGTCCTTCACCTGACCGATGCGGCGCAGGTCGATGCGTACCGACGAGTAGAACTTCAGCGCCCGACCGCCGGGCTGCGTCTCGGGACTGCCGAACATCACGCCGATCTTCTCGCGGATCTGGTTCGTGAAGACGACGGAGCACCTGCTGCGCGCGACTGCGCCCGTGAGTTTGCGCAGCGCCTGCGACATCAGGCGGGCTTGCAGGCCGACGAAGCTGTCCCCCATCTCGCCCTCGAGTTCCGCTCGCGGTACGAGCGCGGCGACCGAGTCCACGACGACCACTTCGATGGCGCCTGAGCGCACCAGCATCTCGACGATCTCGAGCGCCTGCTCCCCGGAGTCGGGCTGCGAGATGAGGAGATCATCGAGGTTCACGCCGAGACGCTGCGCGTAGACGGGATCCAGCGCATGCTCCGCGTCCACGAACGCCGCGACACCGCCGCCCTTTTGCACCTCGGCGACGATGTGCGACGTGAGTGTGGTCTTGCCCGAACTCTCGGGGCCGAAGACCTCGATGATACGGCCGCGCGGGATGCCTCGTCCGCCGAGCGCCAGATCCAGAGCGAGGCTGCCGGTCGATACGCATTCGATGTTCATGCGCGTCGCTTCGTTCATGCGCATGATCGCGCCCTTGCCGAACTGCCGCTCGATCTGCGCAACTGCCTGGGACAGGGCGCGCGCGCGCTGGCCGTCCTTGAGGCCGTTGTTGCCGCGCAGATCCCTGCCGGTGTTCAGATCCTTGGTCGAGTTTCGCTTCACCATCGGTGCTCTCCAGTTCGTCGGGTCCGCCCGTGCTCCGGAGACCGGAACGTGGGGGCCGCAGTATCAGGGGTACAGTGTCAGGGGTTGTTGCGTACCTCATGCGGTTCCCGTGGAGTCCCCCACCGAGACTCCTCTTCGAACGCGACGCGTCGCGATGGACGCACCGCCATGAACGCCACCCAGTTGAACGCCGGCCAGTTGAACGCCATCCAGCGCGTCGTAGCGCGAGCCGGTGTGCTTCTCGGCCGCGCGGGCGATGCTGCGAAACAGCGTGACGCGTTCGACGAGCATCCGTGCCGACTCGTCCAGTATCCGGGCTGCTGCCACGTGCCCCACGGAGGCTTGCGCTGTGTGTTCGTCGCAGAGCAGCGCCGTGCGCTCGTCGCGGAACCGCGCGACCGTGACGTGGGGACGGAAGGCACGCTCCTCGGGGGGGAAGCCCAGAGGCTCGAACACCGCCGTCAGAGCACGTTCCAGCCTCGCCAGGACGCCGCTCGCGTCGTCCACCTCGCACCACAGCCCACGAGGCCGGCGGCGCGACGGGAATACGGCGAATCCCGGCAACCGAATCTCGCCCGGCGCGAGCGCTGCGACAGCTTGCTGCATCGCGTCCACGATGGAGGGGACGCGCTCCTCGGCCACGGCGCCAAGGAAGCGCAGTGTCACGTGCAGGTTCTCCGCGGGCACCGCTCGTGCCGCACGTCCGTGGAGCCCCGCCGGCTCGCGCAGCAGTGTTTCTGCCGCCGCGTGCACGCAATGTCGCATCGCGCCGGGCAATTCGACGGCTGTGAAGAGGCGTAGCGTGGTCATGGGCGTGCTACGGATTTCGTGGGTCCTCGGAACGGGGGATCTGACGTACTACTGGACGAAGTTCAGGAACTCGTGGAAGCGGACCTCGAAGTCGCCGCGCGTGGCGGCCGCCAGCGCGCTGGTCCCGAAACCCTCCACCGTGAACGATGCGGCCACCGTGCCGTAGACCATGCCGCGCTTGATGTTGCCGATGGAGACGCTGCCGGCGCGCGCGATGTAGCCCATCATGCCACCGGCGAAGGAGTCGCCGGCGCCGGTCGGATCGACGACTTCGGGGACCGGATACGCTGGCATCGCGTGGAACATGTACGTCGAGAAGAGAAACGCTCCGTGTTCTCCCTTCTTGACGACGGCCACCTTGGGACCGAGTTCCAGAATCGCGTTCCCGGCGCGGATGAGGTTCGTCTCGCCCGTCAGGCTGCGCGCCTCGGCGTAGTTCATCACGACGCCATCGACGTGGCGCAAGACCTCGCGCAGTCCGTCGCGCTCGCTGTCGATCCAGAAGTTCATGGTGTCCGCCATCACGAACTTGCGCCCCGGCGTCTGGTCGAGGACCTGCATCTGCACACGGGGTGCCGCGTTCGCAAGGAAGACGAAGGGCGCCGAGCGGAAACCAGTCGGCAGCTTGGGTGAGAACGTCTCGAGGACGTTGAGCTGGGTGTCGAGGGTCTCGGCGACGTTCATGTCGCCTTCGTAGCGTCCAGACCAACGAAACGTGCGACCTCCGGCGACGGTCTCGAGACCCTCGATGTCGATGCTGCGGCCGTCGAAGATGCGACGGCGCTCGACGGGGAAATCCTCCCCCACCGAGGCCACGAGTTGCACCGGCGAGAAGTGCGAGGCGGCGAGGGAGAAGTACGTGGCGGTGCCGCCGGTCTCCTCGGTGACCTGCCCGGAGGGGGTCTCGATGGAGTCATAGGCGACGGTACCGACGACGAGCAGGGACATGGGAGGGATCTCCTGAACGGACGAGCCACCACTCGGGGACCGGGATGCGTGGCCACCGGAAGGGGACTGCGATCGACACCGGTGCATCCCGCACCGGCCCCGAGATCCTACGCCCCCATGGGGACAACCCCGCAAGAAACCTAACAGCGCACTACGACTCGGCCGTGAGCTCTTCGTCGCAGCCCGCTGCGCCCGACGCCTGGGCTCCGGGCGGGACGTCGGCGGTCGTCACCTGCGCGATCGCGCCGCGATCGAGGATGACGTACAGCCCCCCCAGTAGGCTCCAGAGGACCATGTTCATGCCACCCATGACGGACAGCGCGACCGCGGGATTGCGCCCGACGCCGACGAGGTGAAAGCCCACCGCGAACGCCGACTCGCGCACGCCCCAGCCTCCCGGGAAGAGCGGGAGCGCGGAGACCATCCACGCCGCAGGCAGCACGACCATGTAGTCGGCCACGGGCAGTGGCTCGCCACCACGTGTCGTGACGTGCAGAGCGCTCGCGAACAGCACCATGATGAGCTGGATCGAGAGCTGGTTGCCGAACGATAGCAGCAGAGCGACGAAGAGCCCCTTCTTCTTGTGGCGGTAGAGCAGGGCGGCCTCGTCGATACGCTGGAACAGGTCGGAGAAGGGGAGCTTCCGCGCAAGTTCATCGACGTGCAGGAGGCGGCGCAGGCGGCGGCTGAAGAAGAGTGCGCACGACATGGCGAAGAAGCCGAGGAAGCCGAAGATGAACGATACGAGCTCGCGGTAGGCCGCCTGTCCGAGCCGCGGCAATAGGACGACTCCCGCGATCGTGGCAAGTGCCACGACCCCGGTCAACCGGTCCACGAGCACCGTGATGACCGCCTCGGCGCGCTTGTCGGTGCGCCGCGCCGCGTACACGGCCTTGACGAGGTCGCCGCCCGTGGCTCCCGGCACGACGTTGTTGAAGAAGAACCCGATGAACGTCAGCCGGTGCGCCGCCCAGAACGAGATGCGGATGCCCTGGCCGCGGAGCAGCAGCCACCAGCGGGCGACACCGAACTGGGACGTGAGACCGAAGACCGCGACGCCGGCGAGCAGCCACCAGATCTCGGCACGATCGACGATCCGCAGGATGCCCTCGTTCACGATCGGCGTCGCGTTGCCGCGGATCTCCTCCGTCGCGAGATCACGCGCAGCGAGCCGCAACGGCTTCGCATCCGGCGCGGCATGCTCCGGACGAAACCGGACGACCGCCTCGGCGTCCCACTGGGCCGGCAGATCGCCCACGATCTCGCCGCGCACGACCCGTCCGTCGGCCAGGTAGGCGGCGTCGCGCCAGTCCACCTGCCACAGCACGAATGCGAGCAGCGCGACGCCGAGAAGGCGCACGAGCACCATCAGCCAGCGTCGCGTGGCGCCCGCTCGCGCGTTCCCATGCGGCGCGTTGGAAGCGCCTGCGCTCACTGCGAACCGTCGTCCGTTCCGGTGGCGGAGCCACGTGCCAGCCACCAGCGTTGCCAGGCCGCACGGTCGGCGCCGAACGACTCGCCCGTCACAGCGGCGAGAGCTCGCGACGTCGCCCCGCGAACGTCGGGCATGTCGTCGTAGAGCCCTTCCGTCAGCGCCGGGAACGCCGCCTCGACGGGGAAGTGCGCGAGCGCCGAGGCGGCGGCGCGGCGCACCGACGAGCTGACGTCGTCGCGCAGCGAGCGCGCCAGTTCTGCGACCGCGCCGTCCTGTTGCAGGTCTCCCATGTGCTGGGCGGCCGTGGTGCGCACGGTGGCGTTGTCGTCCCCGGTCAGGGCTGCGGCGAAGGTCGCGCGGATCACCGCGCCGCCGAGCGATATGTAGGCGCGATCCATCTCGTCGCGGATCTCGGGGTCGCCGCGGAAGCCCTCGAGCGTGGAGCCCGTGAACGCCAGCAGCACGCCGCGCGAGTTGCGCAGTTTCCCCGAGTAGCGCCGCGCGGCGACGGAGAGTCGCGCGGCGGGCGGCGGTGTGGCGCCGCTGTCGAAACGGAAGTTCGCCAGCGTCCGGACGGCGTTCAGGACCTCTGCCGTGAACGCCGGCTCCGTGTCGGACCGCCCCTGGGCCTCACGCACCACCTTGAGCGCATCGATCACGTCTTCCTCGGTCGCGTTGAACTCCGGTGCTGTCTCGGCATTCAGCGTCCACGGTGCCACGCGATGCAATGTGTCGAGTGCTTCCACACGGACGAGCGAGGCCGAGTGATCGGTGGCGATGGACGAGACGATCTGCGTCACGACGCCGGCGTCGCGCCATGTGGCGAGGTCGGTCTCGCCCAGAGCGCGCACGGACTTGCGGGCGATGTCGAGCGCACCCTCGACGTCATGGCGCAGTCGCCACGTCCCGGGGACGTGCACGGCGCGCAGAGCCTCGAGATGCTCCGCGGGCAGGTTGTCGCCGCCGACCCACTCCTCGATGTTGCCGATGAGATCCTCGAATCCCGCGCCGACACTGTCGGCGGGGTTCGACGTGCATCCTGGCGTGCCACCGAGCGCCGCAGCGACGGCGATACCGGCCAGGGTCATGGAGAGGACTCGTCTCATGCGTCGGGCTCCGCGTCGCGGATGCCCGTCGTGAGCCCGAGCACCGTGAACCCGCAGTCCACGGGGATGTGCGTGCCCGTCACGCCGGACGCGAGATCGGACGCCAGGAAGGCAACAACGTTGCCGACCTCGTCGCCGGTCACGTTGCGACGGAGCGGCGCCACCGACTTCACGTGGTCGAGCATCATCGCGAAGTCGCCGACCGACGATGCACTGACCGTGCGCACCGGTCCGGGAGCGACCGAGTTCACACGGATTCCCTCGGGTCCGAGGTCGTACGCGAGATAGCGCAGGGCGGAATCGAGCGCGGCCTTGGCGACGCCCATGACGTTGTAGTTCGGGACGACGCGTTCGCCGCCGAGGTACGAGAGCGCGATGATGGAGCCGCCCGCGGTCATGAGCGGCTGGAACGCGCGCGCGATCGGGATCACCGAGTACGCGGAGATGTCGAGCGCGATGTTGAAGCCGTTGCGCGTCGTGTCGCGAAAGCGGCCCTTCAACTCGTCGGGGTTCGCCCAGGCGATGGAGTGCACGATGAAGTCGAGTCGGTCCCAGCGCTCCGCGAGAGCCGTGGCCGCCTGCTCGATCTGCGGCTCGTCCGTGACATCGACGCGCAGGATCGGCACGTCGCCCCCCTCCGGAAGCGTCGCTGCGAGCTTGCGCACCGCGGGCTCGAAGCGCTCGCTCTGGCATGTGAGCGCGATCTCGGCGCCGTCTCCGACGCACACCTTCGCGATGCTCCAGCCGAGGCTGCGCTTGTTGGCGACCCCGAGGATGAGGCCGCGCTTTCCCTGGAGCATGCATTCCTCCGTTCCGGTGCTCGGACGGCACCGTGTCCGTTTCCGGAGAATAACCAAGCCCGGGTACGGCCGTTCAGATGTGCTGTGCCGATGGGGGAGGTTCCTGCCCCGGGTTCGTCCCCGACACCGCCGTTCGCGGATCCCCGGGGCTACGGCCCGAGCCCCGCGCGCGCCGTCTCGTGTCGCGGTGCCCGGTGCCCGGTGCGCCCGCGCGCATGTTGCTGGTGCGCCGGCGGCGCGTGTGGTGCGGAGGGGGGGACTTGAACCCCCACGACCGTAATGGTCACTAGAACCTGAATCTAGCGCGTCTGCCAATTCCGCCACCCCCGCACGGGTGTGGTGCACGGAGAGGATGCCCGAGGATCGCGGGGAGTCAATTTCGAAGAGGCCGTCGTTCGCGATTCCCGGCCACGGGACGTCTCTCGTACTCTCCGCCGTCCGGAACCTGACATGAGCGGCAGCAAGCGGCGGCGAGCGGGCGACGGCCCGCCGGAGATCGGGAATCCTCGAGCGAGGTATCGCTACGAGGTGCTGGAGCACTTCGAGTGCGGGATCGCGCTCGTCGGTCCCGAGGTCAAGAGTCTGCGGGCTGGTCAGGCCAGCCTCGACGAAGGATTCGCACGTCTGCGGGGCGGCGAGTTGTGGCTGCTCGGTGTGCACATCGCCGAGTACGCGGCGAAGGGCTACGTCAAGCACGACCCCGTGCGTCCCCGGAAGCTGCTGCTGCATCGACGCGAACTGACGGCGCTCAAGAAGGCCGTGGAGCGCAAGGGACTCACGATCGTGCCACTGCGTATGTACTTCGGCGAGCGGGGCCTCGTGAAGGTCGAGATCGCACTCGCCCGCGGCAAGCGTCTGCACGACAAGCGGCGGAGCGTCAAGGAGCGCGAGGCGCGGCGCGAGTTGCGCCGCTGACGGCCTCCCTGCCCCACGCGTGCCACGTCCTGGGCGGAGTCTGTGGGAGGGGCTACTTGAGCGACGTGCCCCACTTCTTGAACGCCGCTTGCACAGCCTCGAAGTCCGTGCCGTCCCACACGGCGAACGCCTGACCGGGGTCGCCCGTCGCGAGCAGCGTGTCGAGACAGGCCTCGTAGGTCTTGCGGTACTTCTTGCCCTGCCTGGCATGACGGAAGAACCAGTGCCATGCCCACACCTCGGCGAAGCCCTCGTTCGTGTCGGGCACGTCCGAGAGCGCGGTCGTGAACCACTGGTCGAGGCGGCGCTTGGCGCGCGAGACGGTGCCCTTCGTACGTTACATCCGCGCCTTGTCCGGCTTCTGCGGCTTGCCGTTGTCCTCAGTGCCGTAGACGAGGTACATGCGGAGGCCGCCCGACAGCCAGAACGGCAGGTTGCCACCGTAGTGCTCGGCGACGAGTTGCGCCGCAGCGAACTGCTTGAACCCACTGTCGAAGCCCTGTGTCTTGCGCGACATCCACTTCACCAGCAGCGCGCGGCCGCGCGGATCATAGCCGGCGTTGTCCGGCTTCTGGCCCGTCGCCGCCATGGCGATCTTGTCGAACAGAGCGCCGTTCTGGATCACCTTGACCACGGTCGGTCCCGGCCAGAACGGGGCGCCGTTCAGCACCTTCTTCGCCAGCTTCTTCATGTCGTAGAGCGACTCCACCAGACCGGCCGCCTCATCGACGTTCTTGTCGTCGGCGTCGGTCTCGAGGACGAAGTCCTTGAGTTTCTTGCGCGTCCACCCGTCGGGGAGGCCCTTCGGCTCGTGCTTGCCGGTGATCTCGAACGTGTCCAGGGCCGCGACGAAGACCGGCTTGAACATGTCGAGGTTGTCCTTGTGGCAGACGAACTGCGCCACCCAGACGACGCCGTCCTTCTCGACGTAGCGTTCCCAGACCGCGATCCGGTCCTGCTCGATGCCGCAGGCCTCCACCCAGCCGTCGCCCTCGCGCTCGGTGCCCGGGACCAGCTTGCGCTGGGTCAGGTTCATGTAGCGCATCAGCGGCGCGCGCATGTAGTCGGTGCGCTTCGAGAGCGTGACCCCCGCCACCGTGCGGTCGCCTTCGACGGGCCAGACCCAGTGCGCCAGTTCCCCGTTGTTGTCGGTGAACTTCTCGGCTCTCCAGTTCTTCGGGAGTTGGATCTGGACCGCGCTGCGCCGATCCACGAAGCGGATCGAGGGTTCGATCTCGGGACCCTGCGGCTCCTCGGCTTCGGCGGCGTCGTCGTCTCCTCCGCCGCCGTCCTGTGCTGCGGCAGAGCGCACGAACACGGTCGAGGACCCGAGCAGCGCGGGCACGAGGACGGTCAGCAGAAGGGCAAGCCGAGGACGAGGATACCGAAGGCGGAAATGGCCGAGACGCATGAGGATCTCCCGGGAGGCTTCACGCAGGGCGTCGAGGAAGCGGGCATTGTAGCGACAAGGTGTCCCTTGGACCGCAAGCCCCTTGCCGGGTCATTCTCGGCGGCGATGACGCGGAGTGGTAGGCTTGAGTTCGTGCGTGGCGTGACCTCGTGCATGTCTCCGAACGGGGACGTTGACAGCTTCAAGGAGGCGGCAGCACCCCGCCGTCGAGGACGCTCGCGCGCGCTGCGTGGACCTTCTCGGGGGCGAATGGAATCGACCGGGTGATCACGTCTTCTCGGGTGGCGCGTCGAGGTTCCAGGTGGCCTCGTAAAACCCTGGACCCACTTCAGGTGCCAACAACACCTACTCCCTCGCAGCCTAGCTGACGCTAGAGACTGCGGCGTCCCCCTCCGGAGTGCCTGCGGCCGGAGGACGGATGACGATCAGCGGGCTGGCGCTTCGTGACGTCTGTCTGCGGAGCGTGAGATCAAACGGCGGACTGGCCCCGAGCCGAGCGCGTCGTCGCGCGCGGAGCGGAGTGAGATCAAAGCGACGACTACACGCGTAGAAGCACGAGAAGCGGCACCGCGGGACGGGGGTTCGATACCCCCCGCCTCCACCACGCATCGCAGCCGCGGCCCGGTCGAGATCCGACCGGGCCGCGCTGATTCCATGGCGTACGCGGGCGGGGGGAATCGAACGGGCGCGTTCGACTGGGGACGCAGTCCCCGTCGATCAGAAGCCATGAACAATGGCTTCTGGAGCGCCCCGGTGTTTCGTGCTGACCGTTGCGGGGTGCCGCGACGGAGTCGCGGCGGGCCCCCGCTACGGACAGCCGAAACCGATACCCCCCGCCTCCACCACGCATCGCAGCCGCGGCCCGGTCGAGATCCGACCGGGCCGCGCTGATTCCATGGCGTACGCGGGCGGGGGGTATCGAACTGCGGGGTCCCGGCGCCGTCGCGCACGCTGCGCCGATCCGGCGCCCTCAATCGCGCGTATCCCGGTGTAGGGGCCGGGCAATGTCCCGGCCCCGGAGGTTCGATCATCGCCCCGGCAACGGCGTACCCAGGCGGGCGCAGCCCGCCCCCGGTACAGCCGGTCGGTCGGGCTCTCGCGTCTC
>JAJRVY010000019.1 GCA_024277065.1 Planctomycetota bacterium | reverse complement strand
GAGGACATCGACCTCGAGGCCGTCCTTGGTCTTGATGAGCTTGGGCTTCTTGCGCTCGGCGTAGTACTCGGCGAGCGGCTTGTAGGCGCCGAACAGCCGGTCGTTCCACTCCAGCATCCGGTTGACCTCGCCCTCGAGCGTATCCTTGGTGCCGCCCTGCATCTGCCGGATCAGCTTCTGCTGCTCATCGGGCAGGTCCTTGGCCCAGTCCGGGAGTTTGCCCTCCTCGGGAGGGGCGTCGCCCTTCGGCGTGACGGTCCAGATGATGCGGAATGTCGGCTGGTCGCCCGTGAAGCGCCGGTACTTCGGCGAGGGGTCCTTCCACTCGGCCGCGATGTGCAGATCGTCGGTGCCCGGCTTCGGAGGGATCTGCTCCCACGAGTCCTCGACGCGGCACTGGAAACCGCGGACCTCGTCCGTGTGCGTCTTCGACTTCGCCTCGGCGACCGACGGTGCGACGATCACGCCGACCACCCCGAGCGCCGCGAGCGCCAGGCCCGCGAACACGCCCTTCAAGTTCTTCCGCTTCATCGTTGATCCTCCACCCATCGCGCGCCCCCTCCGGAGGACGCCGCGCGTCGCCCCGATCGTGTACTCCGCCCCCACTCCTCATCTTGGACGCACGAGACGCCGCAGCGTTCCGGACGAATTCCAGAGTTATCCGCGTTCCGGATCCCGACCGTTCGTGCCATGCTCGTGTAACGCCACTGTGACGAACAGGTTCGAATTCCTCTCCCCCGCTTCCCTCGAGCGCGCACTCGCCGCCGCGCAGCCGCCGGCGCTCGTGGACGTGCGCAGCCCCGCTGCGTTCGCCGCCGGTCACCTGCCCGGCGCGGTGAGCGCGCCCGTCCACCGGCTCGGCGAGCTCCGCGCGCTGCTCCCCGCGCACCTCGCATCGCGCCTGGTCGTGATCGGTGACGACCGCCGTCGCACGCGCGCCGCTGCGCAGTTCCTCGCGCTCATCGGCTTCGGCGACGTGGTCGTCCTCGACGGCGGCATCGGTGCCTATCGCGGCCGCATCGAGAGCGGTCCCGCGCCGCCGCCGACGCGCCCCGGCCCCGAACTACGCGTCATTCCGTCCGCGGGCCCCGGATCCGGCAGCGGCGCCGGCGGCGCCGGCGACGACTGAGCCCCCCCACTCGAGCGGCGCTGTCGAGAGGCGCCAGCGCCCCTCGCCGCCGGGGACGATCCAGCCCGCCTCCCGCAGCCCGCGCCAATCACGCTGGAGTGAGCGCAGGCTGGGACCCGCCCGTCCGTCGTGGAAACGAACGTACTCGGAGAACGCGAGCGACCTCCCGGGCCGCGAGAGCCACTCGAGCACGCTCTGCTGCCGGCGGTTGAGCCCCGCCTCGCGCACGCTGGACCATGCGGCGAGGACTGCCCGCGCCGTCGCCTCGTGCAGGGCGTCGCGGGTGGAAGAGAGCCCTTCGACGAGGGCGTTCGCCCGCGCGAGCGCGAAGCCGTCGGGATCGGGGCGGCCCTCGTGCGGCGCGCCCACGGACGGTGCGGCGCCAAGGCCCATCACCCGGGCGTCGAAGCCGTCGGCGGCGAGCACCAGCGCCTCCGCGGCCACGCCCACGACAGCAGGCGGCGCCGCGAACGGCTGCACGAGTCGCAGCAGGAAGTGCAGGGCGAACGCGCGGACGACGGGCGACCACGCCTCCGCCGCGCGAGGCGCATTGACCGTCTCGAGGACCTCACCGAGGAGCCGCTCGGTCTCCGTGGCAGCGGGCGCAGGCCGCCCGTGGAACGGCTCTCCGGGGCCACTGCGCCGGCCCCCGGGGCCGACCGCCGCGGCGATCTCGCGCAGCGCCCCGGCCGTGATGACGCCGACGTCCGTGCCGACTCCGAGTTCCGCCGCCCGCCGCACGGCCGGCCAGGCGTCCCCCGATGCGGCACGAACCAGTTCGCGAAGAGGCCCCCGAGCGTCCGCTCGCACCGGGGCGCGCAGGATCTCCTCGCGCAACAGGCGCGCGGCCAGGAGAGGCTCGCGCAGAGGTTCCACAGCGGTGAACATATGTCGTGGACAGTGTCGTCGATTCTGTCGCGATACTACGCTTTATCGAAGCCTGGTTTGAGATTGACGTCCGCTGCTCTGTAGCCCACTTCGTCGTTGTTCCTGTCGCCCTCGAACGCGCGACGGGGAGGCACATGGGCGGCGCGCCCGGATGGCAGACGGCGGCAGCGGCTGTGCGTCGCTACACTGGCGGCATGCCGACCATCTTCACGCGCATCATCGACGGTGACCTGCCCGGCCATTTCGTGTGGCGCGACGCGTGCTGCGTGGCGTTCCTCTCGATCAACCCGCTCCAGCCCGGGCACACGCTCGTCGTACCGCGCGCGGAGATCGACCACTGGATCGACCTGCCGCGCGATGACGTCGCGCATGTCATGGGCGTCGCCCACGAGATCGCACGCGCCGAGATGGCGGCCTTCGCGCCGCGCAAGGTCGGGTTGCTGATCGCGGGCCTCGAGGTGCCGCACACGCACGTCCACGTCGTCCCGATCCGCGGCGTCCACGACCTCGACTTCGCCAACGCCGCCGACGCCGTTGCGCCCGAGGATCTCGCCGCAGCGGCCGAGAGCATCCGCGCGGCGCTGCGGACGAGCGGCAGCGCGCACGTTGCGAACGCGTGAGGCGGACGCTCGTCGCGGACGCGTGACGCACGCGCGTGACATGGGTCACACACGCGTACGCGGACTTGACGGTCGTCAAGGGGAACGGGCGCTCGCGCGCGTAGCCTGTGCGGCACGTCGGCTGGGGAGGCCGACCGGGAGGGACAGCACATGCGAAGACAGCACATCGGGGGCGCGGTGGTCACGTTGGCCGCACTGCTCGCCGTGGGGACGCCGGCCGCCGCCGAGACCGACGAGGAGGTCCTGCGGGAACTGAAAGCCCTGCGCAACCGCGTCGAGGAGCTCGAGTCCTGGAAGGCGGACCGGCAGGCCGAGGACGCCGCGCCGGACGACCTGGCACGGGCCGTCGAAGAGTACCTGGCGACACGCCGGACGGACGGCCCGTCGGGCGGCATCGTCGTCGCGCCGCGCAGCAAGCGCATTGAGTTCGGCGGCATGGTGCGCGTGCGCGCCGAGATGCAGCGCCGCACGCCGACCGGCCCGGACTTCGAAGGGCGGCACACGAACGAGTTCGTGCTGGGCCGTGTGCGACTGCACGCCAAGGCGCGGATCGAGAAGAACCTCTCGGCGCTCGTGGAACTGCAGGATGCACGTGTCTGGGGCAGCGAGGCGTCCACGGCCGCCGACGGCGACGGCGTCGATCTCAGCAAGGGCTACATCGACTTCGAGCACCTCTGGGGCAACACCGACGTGCGGCTCGGCCGGCAGGCCATGATCCTCGGCGACGAGCGGTTGATCGGTGCCTTCGAGTGGGGCAACACCGGACGGCGCTTCGACGGCGTGACGGTCTTCCACCACGCGGAGGACGCCGAGTACACCGGCTTCGCGTACCGGCTGGCCGAGGGCTTCGCCGACGGCGACGTCAGCGACGATGACGCCGACCTCCTCGGCGTCTGGGCGACATACCCCGGCCTGGTCGATATCGGGACGCTGGAGTTCTTCGGTATCTGGCTCAACGACACGCGTGACCGCCCCGGTGAGCCCGTCGTCGGCAAACTCCCGAGCGAGGGTCACACGGCGTACGGGACGTTCGGTGCGCGGCTGTTCGGCAGCGATGAGGACTCCGGCATGGACTGGGACTTCCAGGGCGCCATGCAGGACGGCGAATTCGCGGGCGACGACCTGCGCGCCTGGGCCATCCGCGGCGAGCTCGGCATGACGATCGACGACGGTCCGCGTGCCCCACGCTTCGGCGTCGAGTGGAACTACGCAACGGGCGACAAGGACGCCGCCGACGGCGACGTGGACCAGTTCCAGGTCCTCTTCCCCACCAACCATGGCTACTACGGCATCCACGACCTGGCCTCGTGGTCCAACATCAACGCCTTCTCCGCCAACGCCGGCATGAAGCTGTCCGACACGGTCTCGATGAAGGCCGCGTACTGGTACTTCAAGCTCGACCAGAAGGAAGGCGGCTGGGTCCTGGCGTCGGGCAAGACGCTGCGCCCGGGCGACCCCTCGGCGGGGCGCTCGCTCGGCCACGAGCTCGATCTCGTCGTCACCTGGAAGCAGAGCGACCGGGTCACGTGGCAGTTCGGCTGGGCCCACTTCTGGGCTGGCGCGTTCGCCCGCAACACCGAGCCCGGTGGTGGCAACACCAGCGGCTCGGACTTCGCCTACCTGCAGACACTCGTGACCTTCTGACCTTCTGAGCGGCCAGGCGTCTGAGAAGCCGCTGGATCGAGAGGCGCGGTGCGCCGGGAACCAGGCGTCCCGGGCCCGCGCCTCGCCCGTTGCTGCCGCGCCTGCGGTGCGGCGCCCGCACGAGCGCCCTGCGAGCCCTGCCGCGATCTCGCGCGGGCATCGGATTCTGCGGACGATCTCGCCTCCGTGCGCGGACAATCACGGGGAGCTTCGTGAGACCGCGCTCACATTGCAGAATCGGCATCGGAGGCGTACCCGATGGGCTTGCTCCTCGACACTCTGAACAGCGTCGATTTCCTCACCGGAATGGGCGAGGACTCGGTCGTTCGCTTCATGGTGCTGGGACGCTCCGCCGACTTCGCGAAGGGGCACGTGTTCTGGCGCGCCGGCGGCTCGTGCCAAGGCCTGATCGTGCCCGTCAGCGGCGAGGCGAAACTCGCGACGCGCGGACCGGACGGCCGCGAGTTCATCGAGTCCTTCCGCGGCCCGGGCGAGTGCATGGGACTGTCGTGCAGCCTCGACGGGCTGCCCCACGCCTCGGACGCCATCGTCGTCCGCGCGGGTGAGTTCTTCAGCATCCGCCCCGACGCGTTCCGGCAGTTCGGCCGCGAGTACCCGGACGTCTGGCCCGCGGCCGTGCGCCTCATGGGGCGCCAGCTGCGGCGCAACCTCCAGGAACGCGAGGACATCGCGCTGCGGCCCGTCAGCGAGCGCTTGGCGCAGTTCTTGATCGAGAACGCCTGTGTGCGCCAGACGAGCGGCGCGAAGGTCCTCATCGAGGCGACCCAGTCCGAGGTCGCCGCCCGCCTCGGCACGGTGCGCGAGGTCGTCGCGCGGGTGTTCGCCGACCTCGCCCGCCGCGGCCTCATCGAGCGCTCCAAGGACGGCATCTTCATCGTGGACTGGGACGGCCTGCACGCCATCGCCGGCGTCGCGCCGGGCGAGGTCCAGCAGAAGAGCGCCATCTACCATCCGTCGCCGACCGTACGCACCGCGCGTTTCTTCCTGCCGACGACCGAGAAACGCAGCGCCCGCGAGCGCAACCCCGATGTCTGCGCCAAGCACATCGAGGACTTCGACGCCTGCCGCGCGGCCGGCTGCCCGGGCTCTGAGAAGCACACGAAGTAGGCCGGCGGAAGCGTCCGCCGCGGCGACGCAAAGACCGGGAAGCGATCGCGGTGCGTGACGGCCGTCACAGCCGCCGCTCGCGGAAGCGAATAATGTCCACCTTGCAATGAACTCGCTCGCCACGGATACCGCGCTCGCGCCGAGTCGCGAGGTACTGGATGCTCTGGGACGATCGACGGTGTTCTCCGCCCTCAGCGGGCGCGGCCTGCAAGAGCTGGCCCCGCACGCCGAGGTCCGGACGCACCGGCGGCACGACCGCCTCTGGGACAGGGGGGATCCCTCGTCTGAGATTGCGGTCGTACTCTCGGGCCGGGTGCAGTGCTCGGTGCCCGGGCATGGCGGACGCGGTTGGATCCGAGCGGTGCTGCGACCTAGCGGCTGCTGCGGTCTCAGCGCACTCCTGGACCACGGCGCGCAGGTGTGCGGTGTCTAGGCGCTCGAGACCTCGCGCGTCCTGCACGTGGACACCAACGCGCTGCGCGACCTGCTCGACAAGGAGCCGGAGTTCGCGCTGCACATCGCGCGTCTCGTCACGCAGGACCTGCGGCGAGCGATCGTGTGCTGCGGGAAGATGGCGCTGCAATCCCCGCTCGAGCGGCTCGCCGGTTACCTGATCGAGAACGCCGACGGCGGCGGCACCGTCAGGCTGCGCGAGACGCAGGGCCAGATCGCCTCGCAGATCGGCACCGTCCGCGAGGTCGTGGGCCGCTCGTTCCGGCGGCTCGAGGACGACGGGTTGGTCATGCGGCGTGGTCGCACGGTGCGAATTCTGAACCGCGAGGATCTCGCTCGACTCGCGCGCTGAGTCGGGCGGCGAGGCTCCGCCGAGACCGTGGTCTCGGTTGCAGCCACCCGTTTCCGCGGGTAGTCGTGACCTTTGGCGCGGATGCGCCGGCGTTTCGTCGTGGTCATCTGCGATGATCCGCGGCGTGCGCAACCGGCGTGCGCAACCGGCGTGCGCAACAGGGGGCGCGGGCGGGCGCTGCGGCCCCGGCCGGCGGGTGTTCGCGTGGGGCGCGGCGCGAGACGCGGTATCCTGCGGGGCTCGCTCAGCCGACGCCCGCGCATCCTCGATGACGACCTCTCCCACCCCGCCACCCGCAGCCGCCGGCACGGCCACGGCGCTGCGCGTCGTACGGCCGGGACGCGTGGCGTACGCCGCCGCGCTCGCGTGGCAGCGCGCGGCCGCGGCGGCGCTGCGCGCGGGCGAGGGGCCCGAGACGCTGTTTCTGCTCGAGCACCCGCCGGTCGTGACGCTCGGCCGCCGCGCGCGGGACGATGGCCACCTGCTCGCGTCCCGCGCCGACCTCGAGGCGCGCGGCTTCGAGGTCACGACGACGGATCGCGGCGGCGACGTCACCTACCACGGCCCCGGCCAGATCGTCGGCTACCCGATCCTCGACCTGCGGCGGCGGCGCTCAGGGCCGCGCGACCATCTCCGCTACCTGGAGACCGTGCTCATCGGCGTGCTCACCGAACACTACGGCATCGACGCCTTCCGCGACCCCGAGCACACTGGGGTGTGGACGGCGCAGGGCAAGGTCGCGGCGATGGGCATCCGCGTGTCGGCGGGCGTCTCGCTGCACGGCTTCGCGCTGAACGTGGCGCGGGATCTCGCGGGCTTCGCCGTCATCGTGCCGTGCGGCATCCGCGGCCGCGCCGTGGCCACGATGGAGGGGCTGCTCGGCAGCGCCCCGCCCCTCGAGGAGGTCATGGACCACCTGGAAGACGCGTTTCGGAAGAGCTCACGATGAGGACGACGGGCACATGACGCACACCGCGACGGAGCACGAAACCGCTTCCGGCGAGACGCCGCGGCGGCTACCGAGGTGGTTCAAGCGGCCACTCGGCAAGGGCGCGGAGTACACGCGCGTCAAGGGGCTCGTGAAGGGCCTCGACCTGCACACCGTCTGCCAGGAGGCGCGCTGTCCCAACCAGGGCGAGTGCTGGACCATCGGCACGGCCACGTTCATGATCCTCGGCGACATCTGCACGCGCGGCTGCCGCTACTGCGCGGTCGCCAAGGGCACGCCCCAGGCGCTCGACACGGACGAGCCCCGCCGCCTGGCCGCGGCCGTGCGCGACATGAACCTGCGTCACGTCGTGCTCACCAGCGTGGACCGCGACGACCTCGCGGACGGCGGCGCTGCGATCTGGGCGGAGTGCATCCGGCGCATCCGCGAGACGGCGCCGGGCACGGCCGTCGAGGTGCTCATCCCGGACTTCCGCCACGCACCGGGCAGCGCCCTCGAGGCCGTCATGGCCGAGCGCCCCGACATCCTGAACCACAACATCGAGACGGTCCCGCGCCTGTTCCCGATCGCACGCCGCGGCGGCGACTACGAGTTCTCGCTCGGCGTGCTGCGCCGCGCGAAGGAGCTACAGCCCGGCATCCCGACCAAGAGCGGACTCATGGTCGGCCTCGGCGAGCGCGACGCCGAGATCCTGCAGCTCCTCCGCGACCTGCGCGCGGCGGACGTGGACATCGTGTCGATGGGGCAGTACCTGGCCCCCGAGAAGTCCGCCTTCTACCTGCCCGTCGATCGCTTCGTGACGCCGGAGGAGTTCGCCGGGTGGACGCAGACCTGTCGTCGGCTCGGCTTCCGCCACGGCGAGTGCGGCCCGCTCGTCCGCTCCTCGTACCACGCCGAGCAGCAGGCGGCCGGACGCCGCCCCAGCAGCGTTCTGGGTGACATCCCTGACAGTGTTCTGGGCGACGTTCCGGGCGACGTCGGGGGCGCGCCGACGGCGGCGCCGGATCACGAGAACGCGTGAGCACGCCGCCGTTCCGCGACGTCGCCGGCACCCCGAAGGGGCCGCTCGACGCGGACTCCTGGAACGCCCGCTGGACCGCCGGCAACACGCCGTGGGACATGGGCCGCGTGTCGCCGCCGTTCGCCGGAGCGCTCGAGCGGGGCATGATCGCGCCGCCCGGCCGCGCCCTGGTGGTGGGTTGCGGCGCCGGTCACGACGCGCGCTTCCTGGCCGCGCACGGGTTCGACGTGACGGCCGTCGATCTGGCGCCCTCGGCGATCGACCGCGCGCGGGCCCTGTCGCTGGCCGGGGCGGGCGGCACGTTCGCCGTGGACTGGCGCGTCGCGGACCTCTTCGCGCTGCCGCCGGACATCGCCGCGTTCGATCTCGTACTCGAGCACACCTGCTTCTGCGCGATCCCGCCCGCGCGGCGCGACGCCTACGTGGACGCGGTGGCACGCGCGCTGCGGCCGGGCGGCACGCTGCTCGGCCTGTTCTTCGTCTTCGAGGCCGACGACGGGCCGCCGTTCGGCGCCAGCGAGGCGGAGATCCGGCACCGTTTCGAGCGCCGTTTCGAGATCCTGCACGGCACGTTCCCAGCGGACTCGCACGAGGCCCGCGCCGGCCGCGAGATGTTGTTCCTGATGAGACGGCAGGACGCGTGAGGACGCGGGCGTGAGCGGCGCGCTGCACGAACGCTACCCCGGCTGGGCACTCGTCACCGGCGCGTCCTCCGGACTGGGCACGCACTTCGCCGAGCAGCTCGCCGCCGCCGGCTTCCCGCTGATCCTGACGGCGCGGCGCGAGGACCGGCTGCGCGAGCTGGCGGACCGTCTGGATACCGACGTGCAGGTCGTGCCGCTCGACCTGACGGCGCCAGACGCCTGTGACCGCCTGGGCGAGGCCGCCCGCGGCCGCGACGTCTCGATGCTCGTCGCAAACGCGGGTTTCGGCTTCTCGGGCCGTCTCGAGCAGCAGCCCGCGGCGCTCTCGGAGAACATGGTCCGGCTGAACTGCATCGCCCCGACACTGCTCTGCCACACGTTCCTGCCGCAGATGCGCGAGCGCGGCAACGGCGCCGTCGTCATCGTGTCGAGCGTCGCGGGCTTCCAGCCGACTCCTTTCTTCGCGGTCTACGGCGCGACCAAGGCATTCGACCTGATGCTCGGCGAGGCGCTCTGGGTGGAGTGCCGCGGCACCGGCGTGGACGTGGTGACGCTCTGCCCGGGCTCCACGCGAACCGAGTTCGCGAAGAACGCGCACATGCTCGAGGACGAGGCGGGGATGGCCCCCGGCCCGGTCGTCGCCGCCGCGCTGCGTGGTCTCGGTCGCGGCCCGACGGTCGTCACCGGGCTCGCCAATCGGTTCGCGGCGGCGCTGCACCGCATGCTGCCGCGCTCGTGGACGGCGTCGGCCACGGGGGCGGTGCTCGCCCGCGAGCTCCTGGGCAAGTCCAGTGCCGCCGCGCGCCGCGACGCGTGATCGCGGCGACGCTTGACGAAGGTCAAGGCGGCCGCCCGGCACGCGGGTAGATTCCAGCGAGGAAGTAGAAGGTACGCGTCCGCCGATCGGGAGCTGCGGCGCGCCACCCCAAGGGAGGGACCGAGATGCGCAGGGCCTACGGACTCACGATGATCATCGCCGCAGCGGTCGCGACGTTCGCTGCGCTGGAACTCGCGCCGGGAACCGCCGGCGACGCCCGCGCCCAGGACGCGGCGGGCAGCGACGACGACGGGTGCATCGGCTGCCACGCCGAGAACACGCCCGGCATCATCGCGCACTGGATGGGCTCGCGCCACGCCGAGCGCGACGTGACCTGCCTCGGCTGCCACGAGGCCGAGAAGGGCGAACTCGACGCCTGGGAGCACGAGGGCGAGTGGATCGCCACGGTCGTCACGCCGAACGACTGCGGCAAGTGCCACGAGACGGCCGCCTACGAGTTCCAGAAGAGCCATCACGCGAGCGCCGGCAACATCCTGCATTCGCTCGACAACCTGCTCGCCGAGACCGTCGAGGGCCACCGCGGCACGTTCGAGGTCCCGGACCCGCACAACCCCGGCAAGAAGCTCGAGATCGACGGGATGTCCTTCGCGGTCTCCGGCTGCCACCAGTGCCACGGTAGTCAATTGCAGCTCGTCTCGACGGACGGCGGCACGATGACGCCCTGGCGCCTCGTCGCCCCCGAGGGCGGCGGCAAGGCCAAGGTCACGTTCGACGCCTCGGCCGTCGATCCGAGCAAGATCGCGCGCGCCGAGAACGGGCGCCCGCTGCTCGCCGCGTCGAGCTGGCCCAACACGGGCATCGGCCGCATGAACCTGGACGGCAGCCGCGGCAGTTGCACCGCCTGCCACTCACGCCACGACTTCTCCTCGCGCCGCGCCCGCAAGCCCGAGAACTGCGGCCGCTGCCACATGGGTCCCGACCACCCGCAGAAGGAGATCTACGAGGAGAGCAAGCACGGCATCGCGTATCGCGACATGATCGACGACATGAACCTCGACGCGTCCAAGTGGGTGCTCGGCGTGGACTACTCCGCGGCGCCGACCTGCTCGACGTGCCACATGTCCGCCACGAGGGACCTGCCCGTGACCCACGATCCCCGCGAGCGCATCGCGTGGAACAACCGCCCGCCGGCCTCGACGCGCATGGACACGGACGCCAGCGGCAAGCAGGTGCCCCCGGACGGCGACATCGCCAGCCCGTGGACCGAGAAGCGTGCAGCCATGAAGTCGGTCTGCGGCAACTGCCACGCCCCGTCCTGGGTGGACGGCTTCTTCGAGCAGTACGACAACTACATCGATCTCTACAACGCGAAGTACGCCAACCCCGGCAAGAAGCTGATGGGCGCGCTCAAGTCCAAGGGACTGATCACGAAGTCGAACTTCGACGAGAAGATCGAGTGGACGTGGTTCTTCCTGTGGCACCACGAGGGCCGCCGCGGGCGCATGGGCGCCTCGATGATGGGCCCCGACTACTCACACTGGCACGGCAGCTTCGAGGTCGCCGACCGCTGGTACCAGGAGCTCGTGCCGGAGATCCGCGAGATCATCGCGCACGCCAAGACCGACCCGGCCAAGGCCGAGGCCGCCGCCGAGGTCGAGAAGATGCTCGACGAGATCCTGGCGCGCCCCGAGCACCAATACGCGGGCGGCAACAAGTAGCCGCCGCCACGCCGCGGTCGCAGGGCCGCACCTGACGACACTGCGAAGTGCCGACGCGTCGCGCGACGCGTCGGCACTTCGATTCCACCCGTCGATTCCGCCCGTCGTTTCCGCTCGGCCGGATCGTCCGAGAACGCGGGGGCGCGACTCCGGCGCCCACACACGGGGCATCCCCACGCGCCACCGCGCCCGACGCACAGGCAGCGCTACTTCTTGCGCTTCTTCTTCTTCTTCTTCTTCTTCTTGTCGGCGTCGTCCTTGCGCCGCGGCCCCTTGTACTTCGGGATCTCGACGCCGAGTTCCGCGAGTTCCTCGATGTGCTCCTCCATCCACGTGCGCAGGGCGGCGGCCGTCGGGATCTTCTCGCCCGTGATCTTCTGCACTGACTTGGCCAGCTCCTGGATGTAGAGCTTGAACATGACGGCGGGCTTGCCCTTGGCCTTCATCGAGCTGCCGTACTTGGCCTTCCACGCGGCCTCCGCCGCGTCCTGGTCCGCGGTGCCGGAGGCGCCGGTGTCCACGGTGACCTCGCCCGTCTCCCACGAGTAGCCCACGGGGTTGCGCTCCCAGAGTTCGAGCAGCGTCGGCAGCGCGCGCTTGTCCTTCATGCTCCCGAGAGCGCGCACCGTGGTGACGAGCAGGTACGGGTCGCCGCCCTTCTTCAGGATGTCGCACAGCGCGAACACGGCGGGCGTGAACCGGAGCTTCCCGATCGAGTTCACGATGGAGTCGATGACGTCGATCTCGTACTTGCCCTTCTCGAGCGCCTCGAGGAGCGCCTCACCGGCCACCACGCGCGTCTCTTCGGGTGCCTTGAACTCGGCGAGCGCGGCCGCGACGATCATCTGGTGTTCGAGGTCGCGATCCTTGAGGAGCAGTTTGCCGACCATCTCCGCCGCCTTGGGATGCTGCGTGTCCACGACGCTCATCACGAGATCCATCCACTTCTGGTCGTCGTTCTTCGCCTTCTTGGCGTACTTCTTGAAGTACGCGATCTCCTGCTCGGCCTGCCGGTCCCAGGCCTCATCGGCGCGGGCGGGCGGCGCCGCGAACAGCGAGATGGCGACGGTCACCGCGAGAATCGTGCACTTCATGGATCGCTCCCTCTCACTCGAAGAACTTCGACTGTCCGCCGGTGGCGCGGCACATCTTGCGCATGAAGCGCAGGTTGACGCCGATGCCGATGCAGTTGATGCGAATGGGCTTGGCCTTGTGCAGTTGCAGCACGGCCGCCAGGATCTGGTCCGGCTCGACGATGTCGCCGACCGACGGCGCACCGTCAGTCACGAGGTAGAGTTCGTCCGGCCCCTGCTCGTATGACTTCTTGTCGTTGTGCATGAGGTCGAACGCAGCGGCGAGCGCGCCCCACGTGTTCGTCTTGTCGTCGGGCTTGACCGCGCGCAGTGCGGCGATCGCCTTCTGCTTGTTCGCGGAGTTGGCGGGCACCAGCCGCCCCATCCACGTGTCCACCTTCGTGGAGAAGAAGATGATGTCGAACTCCTGCTCTTCCTTCATCTGGGAGACGAGCAGGATGGCCTGCTCGCGGGCGAGGTCGAGGCGCGTCTTGATGCGCCACCACGGGATGTCGTAGCGGCGGTCCTCGTCGTCGTCGTCGGCCGCGCCCGCGGCCCCCTTGCGGCCGGTGACGGCCCTGCGGCGGCTGGTCTCGCGGCGCAGACGGTCCTTGTCGATCTCGATGGGATCGTTCATCGACAGCGAGATGTCCATGAGCAGCACGACGCGGTTCGAGACGACCTCCATGCCGTAGAAGTGCGGGCGCTCGGCGACGTTGCCGTAGCCGCCGCTCGCTGCGCCGCCGCCCGAGCCGCCCGCGCTCGCCGTGGAGACGTCCTCGCCCGCCAGGAAGCGCCGCCACTTGGCGGCGTCGCGTCCGAGCCGTTTGCCGGTGATGCGCGCCAGGGTGTCGGCGGCATCCACGGCGAGGCGCCCGGAGACGCCGTCCAGATACTCCACGAGCGCCGGCACGACGCGCGCCCGCAGTTCCTCCTTGTCGGATAGCCGCGGCAGCGACGACAACGCCGCGGCCTGCACCTGCCAGTAGCGGTCGTCCAGCAGCTTCAGCAGCGGCTCCATCGCGTCCATCGCGCGGTGCTGCCCGAGCGCGTAGGCGGCCATACCCCGGACGCGCGGCTCCTTGTCGCCCAGCGCCCGCAGCAGCGCCTCGTGGGGCGCGGCACCCTGGATCTTCGCGAGGGCCTCGAGATAGACGATGCGGCGCTCGACCTTGCCCTTGCCGGCCAGACCGATGAGCTGCGTGACGGCGTCGTCCTCGCGCACGCGCGACAGGACGTCCACGGCCCGCGCGATCACGTCGGCGCGCGCCTCGCGCGGTACGACGTCGGCGGCGATCAGGCGCACGGCCAGCGCGTCCGGCGCGTCGCGCAGCGCCGCCACGGCCGCGGCGCGCTTCTTCGCGTCGGCGGAGGCGTAGCCGGACTCGAACGCCATCTGCGCGGCGCTCTTCTCGTCCTTCTTCTTGCCGCCGCGGGCGAGCGCCGCGGGCGGCGCGGCGAGCAGCGCGCCCACGCAGGCGAGCGCGAGCACGACGACGGTCCGGCGGCGACGAGCGAATCCGAGCGGCATGCGCGCCAGGATACCACCCCCGGTACGCGCATCAGGCGGGAGGGAGGAGCGCGGCCACGGCCGCCGGCGCCCGACGCACGCCCTCGTCGCGTTCGGCGACGAAATCCAGGCGGATGGTCAGGATCTCCAGCGCGAGCGGCGGCCCCGGCGCGAGCGCGCCGTCCGCGAATACCTTCACCGCCAGACCGCAGGAGTCGCAGGCCTCGAGCGTCGCCGGACCCGCCGCCGGAGCGGCCAGGACGCGCAGGCGGTTGCCGTCGTCCTCGCCGCACGAGGGGCAGGCCATCCCGGACACCGTCCAGCGGCCGCCGCAAAGCACACAGAGCAACCACCGCTCACCACCGGGCCGCGCCACCGACGCCGCCGGCGGCAGGCCGCAGAACGGACACATCCTGCGCAGCCAGCGCCCGGGGGGCGGTGCGCTGAACGAGCGCGCCAGGTGGGTCGCGGGCGCCGCGAGGGCGCGCAGCAGGAGGAAGCGGAAGAGGGGCGCGTGCGGGACGCCCGACGGCGGTGGACCACGGAAGCCGTCGATGCACTCCTGCCAGGGGAACCCGGGCCGGCCGACGAACACGGCCAACTCCGCCGCCGCCTCGGCGACGTCCTCGAACGCGGCCGCGACGCGCTGAGCCAACCGCTGCGTGAGGGGAGCTGTCAGGGCGCGCACGACGCCGGGTTGCACGGCAAGCAGCAACGGACGCCCCGCGAGCCAGTGGACGGCCGGCGGCCCGGCGAACGCCGCGCGCGGCGCGGGACCGCCGCCGTCCGTGGCGAAGCGCGCGGTCTCGTCCGCGAGGATGCCGTGCAGCCGAGCGAGGGGCGCCAGCTCGGGCTCCTCGGCCTCGATTCGCGCAAGGGTCCACACGTCGTCGCCTGCCATGCCCAGAGGATGCCCGAGAGCGATGCTTCTCACACGCGCTGCGTGAGCACGGCGGTCGGAGCGCCCAGCGTCCGCGTCGCGAACAGGTCGATGATCGGCGCCCCGCGGGTGCGCGCCACGCGCCGCGTCTCGCGCAGGATCTCCGGGGCGGACAGGGCGACGCCGCGGCTGTGCACGCGCAGGCCGCCGAAGCCGCCGGGAAGCCGCGCGAGTGCCACGCGGACGTCGTGCGGAAGGAGCCGCAGCCTGTCGATGACGCGGTGCTCGGTGAGCCACGGCGAATCCGCGCCCGCGGCGCCGGTCATCAGAGCGGTGCCAGCTGACACCAGCGACAGCGCATGGCGGTCTGCGAGGGCCGCGAGCAGGCGCGCCCGGGCCGCCGCCGGATCGACGGCGTAGAGAGCGTCGCCGAGCGGCCCCGCGGGCCGCTCTCCGCGGTCGCCCGCGAGCACGATCGACGGCCCGTCCTCGGGCAGCAGCACGGCGCGCACGGCCGCGGAGGACGTCCGCGCACCGGCCGGCGCGGCGAGGAACGCCTCGACGCACGCCCGCCCGTAGGACACGTACGTGACGTCGAACTGCGGCGCGGCCACCGCGGCGTCGAGAGACGCGGGAGCCTTCACGAACACGCCGCGCTCTCCGCCGGCGATCGCCCGCAGGGCCGAGAGCGGTGGCACCCAGGAATCGGCGTCGAGGAACCGCGTGCCGCCCCGGCGGCGCTCCGGATCGACGACGACGACGTCCGCGCGCCGCCCCTCGTCCGCCAGGATCGCCAGCCCGTCTCCCGGGATCGCCCGCGCGCCGCCGAGTCCGAACGCCATCAGGTTCATGTGCGTGCACGCCGCCCGCACGGGATCGACGTCAGTGGCGATCAGGTTCGCGGCGCGATGGGCCAGCGCCAGCGAGTCCGAGCCGCACCCGCAGCCGATCTCCAGCACGCGGCAGCCGGCGGGGATCTGCTGCGCGTGCCAGGTGGCGACGCGTGCCGGCACGGCCTGCTCGACTGCGCCGCGGACGGCGAGCAGGCGCTCGTCGATGCGCAGCTTCGCCGCGAGCCGCCGCCCCTCGGTGACGAGTTCGAGCGCCGCCGCGCGCTCGTCGAGCGGCGCGTCCGGCCGGCGCGCGGCGAGCCGCGACGCCGCCGCCGGCAGCCTGTCGGAGTCGTCGCGGGAGACGAGGTTTCGTTCGCTGCGGCCGGATGCAAGGCGCCGCGACGACGGCACATCCTCAGCCGAGTTGTCGAGGAGCGGCAACGCAGCAGACGGTCGTAGAGAGCGTAACAGCTCGCCGGCGCGCGAGTTGTGCGCGGCATCGCCGGGCAGCGCCGGATTGCACTCGCCGCGGACGACGTTCTGCCCCCCCCTGCCAGGAGCCATCACAACTCGCGTGACATCGTCCGCGGGACTACTTCGACAGGCTGCTGGATCGTCTCCGCGCGGCGCGTCGTCGAGAGCCAGCCCTGCGGCGAGGAGCAGGCGCCAGCCCTCCTCGCCCAGAACGCGCAGCGCAGCGTCCCGGGCCGGCACTACGGCGTGACGTGGGCCTTCGCGTCCCGCGCGGCCGCGGCCGCGGCCCCGGCGCGGATCTCGCGGGCGGGGCTCGAGCCGTTCAGGTACGACTCGCGATCACTCTCACGCATGCCCTCGGAGAGCCGTGTGAGCAGATCGTCGGCTTCCGCGAGGATGCGATCGGCGCGACTCCGGTCGCGGCGCACGCGCAGCGTCAACGCCTCGATGAAGGCCACCTCGACGAGGGCCGGCGCGACGCCGGTATCGGTGGCGAGTTCCTCCCGCGCGGCGGCGATGCGGGCGCTCGACGAGTCGATGTCCCCCGAACGCGCGGCCAGCAGGCCGAGCAACGCCAGCCCCACCGCCGTGACCGGCATCGTGCGGGCGGCGCGCGACAGCTCGACGGCGCGGCCGAGCGTGGACGCCGCGCGCTCGTCGTCTCCCAGGAGGAGCGACACGCGGCCGCTCGCCAGGAGCGCCGCCGCCAGCCCACCAGTGTCGTCGGCGTCGTTGAGTCGCGCCACGGCGCGTTCGGCGAGACCCTCGGCGACGGTCAGCTCGCCGAGCTGGCGCGCCGTGTCGGCGAGGCCGGTCAGCGCGTAGCCCTCGAGCCGCGCGTCACCGATCTCGCGGGCGGCGCGCAATGCGTCGCCGTAGTGGTCACGAGCGTCGAGCAGCTGGCCGAGCAGGTACTCGGTGGTGGCGAGGTTCACGAGCGACGCCAGCTCGTCCTGGCGGGCGCCGACCTCGCGACTCGAACGGCAGCTCGCGGCGTGGAACTCGCGAGCGTCCGCGAGACGCCAGGCGTCCTGCATGAGGAGTCCGAGCTGCCCCATGACGCGCGCCTGTCCGTAGCCGTCTCCCAGAGCACGGTGGATGGCGAGCGCCCGGCGCAGGTACTGCTCGGCACGCACGGGGTCGTCGGTGGCGGCGGCGATGCCGCCGAGGCTCGCCAGGACCTCGGCCTCGCTGGCCAGGTCGCCGGCGCGGCGGTAGATGCCCATCGCCTGCCGCTGCAACTCCTCGGCGTGCATCCACGAGCCGACGTCCTGGCTGATCGAGCCGAGAGTCTGCAGCGCCTCGGCTTCGGCCCCCTCGTCGCGCACGCGGCGGGAGAGCTCGAGCACCTGCTGCATGTGCGTGCGCGCCTCCTGGAAGCGCCCCTCGCGGAACGCGACGGTACCGAGCAGTTGCAGGCAGCGCGCCTCGAGACCGGTCTCCTGGGCATCGGCCGCCACGCGCAGCGCCTCACGGCCCTCGTCACGCGCGCGATCGAGCTGGCCCATGACGAGCCGCAACCGCGCCGACTCGAGGATGACACGCCCCTCGAACAGCGAGTCGCCGAGATCGCACGCGCGCAGGAGTGCCTCGTCGAGGATCTCGCGCTGCTCGACGCGCCGCCCCTGCAGCCCGAGCAGGTCGGCCCGCACCGTGAGCAACTCCACGAGCTCGCCCTTGCGACCGCGATCCTTCGCCAGCGCCCGGCAGCCCAGATCCGAGAGCCGTTCGGCATCGCCGATGCGCCACGTGTCGCGCAGGTGCTCGAGCGCGGCAGCGACGTAGAGCAGCCCGCGGGTGTCCCGACCGGCGAGCAGGTAGTGCCACGCGATGCGGTAGCTGAGGATGCCGTGGATCTCGGACGGCGGGAGCTGATCGGGGTTGCGGCTCGCGAGGAACGCGTCGGCGGTGGCCTCGTGGGCGGCGAGCAACGCCTCGTCGGAGATGAGGTCGTAGATGCGGTCGAAGAGCGCGTTGCCAGCGAAACGCCACACGGGGTGCTCCCCGTGCACGAACCCGCGCGCGGCGAGGTCGGCGTACAGCGCCCGGCCCTCCTCGGGTGTGACGCCCACGGCACGCCGCGCGACCTTGGCGTCGAACACGAGCCCCTGCACGGACGCGATGCCCAGCGCGGCGCGCTCGCGTTCGGACAGCGGCGCGAGACGCTCGTCCACGAGCTGCTCGACGGAGCCCGGAAGCCCGGCCGGCGTGAAGTCATCCGGCGCCACCCAGCCACTCTCCTGCGAGGGCAGGAGCTGCCCGCGCGACTCCGAGAGCCGCGCGGCCTCGACCAGCACGGCAGGGGTCCGCGCCGCGCTCGCGGGCATGGCCTCGATGAGCGCCCGGGACGCCGACGGAGGCTTGATCAGCGCGCAGGCGACCTCGTCCCAGGCACCACCGCCGAACGGCGCGAGCGGCATGGAACGGAAACGGCGCTGCACCGAGAGGGCGGCCGTCAGCGCGTACAGCGGTGAGCGTTCGGGCGGCGGCCGGTGCGATCCGACGAGCAGCAGCGGCAGAAGCTCGCACGACCGCGCGAGATGCCCGAACAGATCGAGTCCCTCGGGGTCCGCCCACTGCAGATCCTCGACGACGAACAACACGCGACCATCGCGGCTGAGAGTGCGCAGACACTGCAGGAACGCATTGCCGAGCGACTCCCGCGTGAGGCGCTCGCAGCGCGGGGGCGTCGCCGAGCTGCTGAGGAACGCAGCGAACGCCGGCGCGACGGCGGTGGCGTCGCCCAGCATCGGTCGCACGTCGTCGGCTGTGACCTCGCGGCGCGAGCCGGCGATCCAGCGCGTGAGCGCCTCGGTGAACGCCTGCATGGGCCGGCCGATGCCGCGCGGGCGATGCTCGCCGTAGAGCACGACCAGCTCGGGGATCTCGGCGGCGCGGCGCAGCAGCTCGTCGAGGAGGCGCGTCTTGCCGACGCCTGGTTCGCCCTCGATCAGGACGACGGATCCGCCCTCCTCGCGCAACGCTCGGATGCGCTCGAACAGCACGGCCAGCTCGGCGTCGCGGCCGACGCACGGCGCGGGGTGGGTGGCGAATCCGCCGCGGCGCCGGCGGCGCTCCTCGAACCACTCGGGCTCGGGCGGCGGCGCGGGCGCCGGGATGGGCGGCGGCTCCGGCTCGCGGATGTCCGCCGACTCCGTCTCGTCCTGGAAGTGCTCCGTCCCCTGGTCGATGTGCCGCCCCTGCCACCACGAGCTCTCGCGGCGCTCGTGGAGGAGCCTCCACAGATCGTCGGCGGAGTCCATGCGCATGTCCACGGCCGGCTCGAGGAGTTCGTGGACCAACTCGCTGAGGAAGATCGACGCTTCGTGTTTGACGTCGTTGGGGCGGCGCGACTGGCCGTCGCCACGCGAACTCGCGACGAGGGCGTCGTACCACTCGCCCGCGATGCAGCGGTAGAGGGTCGTACCGATGGCGAAGAGGTCGGAGGCCTTGGAGGCCCGCGGCTCGGTCTCGAACACCTCGGGGGCGAAACAGCGTCGTGATCGCTCGTCGGCCGCGGGCCGCCGGGCGGCCCGCGTGAGGATCGGGCCGAGGCCGACGTCCACGACGGCGACCGAGCTGTCGTCGCGGACGACGATCCGCGCGGGATCGAGCCCGAACGCGAACAGCCCGGCGGCGTGCACCTTCTCGACGGCCTCGGTGATGGCGATCGCGAGCGCCTCGGTCAGGGCATCGGGGATCGAGCCGACCTCGTCGAGCAGGTTGCCGAGCGTGCGGCCCTCGACGAGCGGGCTGGCGGCCCAGAAGCGACGCGTGCCCGACGACGAGAGCATCCCGAAGTCCACCGGAGCGCACACGTTGCCACCCTCGATGGAGCGTGCGAGGCCGTGGGTGTAGACGAGGTCGCGCAGGGCGTCCTCGCCTCCGGCCTCGGCCTCGTCCACCACGCGGACGTGAACGTCCGTCCCCGTCGGGAGCGGCCCCCCGGGCTCGACCACGCGCGCGCGGTAGACCCGGCCCGGACCGGTGCCGCCCAGGCCGTCGGTCAACTCGTAGACGTGAATCCGCTCCAAGCTCATCCGGATCGACACCTCACCCGTCTGCGGACGCTCCGACGCTCACCCCGGGCATTCTCCGGGAGTCGCAGGCCCGTGGCGGCAGATATGCCGGGCCTCGACGCGACTCCGCGGTTCCCGGGCTCGTCAATCGCGGGCAGCCCGTACCAAGATGATCGGACGATCGAGCACGTCAGGTGGAGTCTCGGGCAGCGTGCCGCCGGTGAAGAGCGCCAGGATCGGCTCGATGACGTCGCGCACGGACTGCGCGGCGATGATGCACGTCTCGATCTTCACGTGGCCTGCGGCGTCGAGGCTGCGCGGCGGCTCCGGGAAAAACGCGTTCACCATCGGCAGCAGTCGTGCCGACGCCATCTCGATCGCCTCGTCGCGCCGTTCGTCGCCGCCGCCGACGCTCGCCCGTACGAGCTCGACGATTTCTGCGACGGCCGCGCGCCCATCCGTGGCGTCGAGCACGGTCAGGCGATCGCGGAAGACCTCGACGCTCCGGAAGGGGTCGAGCCCGACGCGGCCCGTGAGCGGCGCGGGGTGCAACAGGCCGCGTTGACGCTCACCGAGCACGTCGTCCACGTCATCGCAGAGCCCGCGGCGCGCCTCGGCCTCGATGGCCGCCATCATCGCCGGCGACAGCAGCGGATCGGCCGCGAGCGCGTCCACGTCGAGCCGTTCCGCGTCGGCGACACGCGCGGCGGCGGCCAGGCGCTCGAGCTGCTCGCTCGTGAGGCCGCGGCCCCGCGCGTGGAGCGTCGCCGCCACCGAGTTGACGAGGAACGCCGGGTGCACGAACACGCCGTTGCGGCTCACGGTCTGGATCGTGGCGCGCAGCGGCTGCGCCAACTCGTCGAGCTCCGCCCAGAGGGCGTCCACGCGCTCCCGCTGCCGCGGCGGCCCCGCGGCGCCGCGCGCGATGGCCCGGGCACGCGTCCGGAGCAGCGGCAGGAGCTCGGCGTAGGTCTCGCCGACGACGCTCCAGTCGATGGCGCGCAGCGGGGTCTCGTAGCCCGCCGGCTCGATCCAGGGCGCGCCGCCCTCGGGGGCCGGGGCGGCGTCGGAGCGCGGCGCGATCACGCCGGCCGGCGCCGACGACGACGCGGCGCGCGGCGCCCTCGCGCCGCGCGTCCCCTGCGGGCCCGGCGGCGCCCCGTCATCCATCGAGAGGAGCGCCACGGCGCCCGCGCCGACGGCGACGACGCCGATGACGACGGCAAGGACGGTGGCGACGACGCGCGTGCTCATGCGGTGAAGATCCCCGGCGGCGCCAACATGTGTCCCGCGGTCGGCCGCGCCGCAACCGTCTCCGCGGAGAGCTGCCCACAGCCCATTCCGTCCTGCTTCCCCGCACTGTAACGGACCTTGACCGGACAGGAGAGTCGCCGCAGACGTGTCGTGAAGTCCTTCACCTCGGCCCACGTCGGTGCGCGGAACGCGCCCCCCGTCTCGTTCCAGGGAATCACGTTCAGGATGTAGCGCAGGCCGCGCAACTCGCGGGCGAGAGCGTCCACGTGGGCGTCGTCCATGTTGACGCCCGGCAACGCCACGTACTGCAGCGTCACCCACTTGACGGCGCAGAGGTCCTGGTAGCGGCGCAGCGCGCCGAGCAGCTCCGGCAGCGGGTACCGCCTCGCAAGCGGCATGAGGCGCTCGCGGACCTCCTGCACGGCGGAGTGCAGCGAGAGATGCAGACGCCACGGCCGGCGCTGCGCGGTGAAACGCTCGATGGCCGGCACGAGGCCGCTCGTCGAGACCGTGATGCGCTTGCGCGCGACGGGCGCCGCGTCGCTGCAGTTGAGGTTCTCGCAGGCGTCCATGACGGCGTCGTAGTTGTGCAGCGGCTCGCCCATGCCCATGAAGACGACGTCGGTGACGCGCTCTCCGGTGGCGGCCTGGATGCGCGCGCGGGCCTCGGTGATCTCGCCGGCCGTCATGTTGCGCCGCAGGCCGAGCTCGCCGGTGGCGCAGAACGTGCAGCCCATCGCGCACCCGGCCTGGGACGACAGGCAGAGCGTACGGTTGGCCCGGTTGCGGATCAGCACCGCCTCGATGACGTCGCCCGAGGCGAGGCCGTACGCGTACTTCCGCGTGCCGTCCTCCGATTCGCGCACGGCCAGCGGCGCGAGTTGCGGGCCGAAGCGGAATCGCGCCCGCAGCACGGCCTCGCGCTCGCGCCCGAGATCGAGACCCGCGCGGAGGCCGTCCCAGTCGAGCACGCCGGCGCCGTGGACGCACCACGCGAGCCTCCGCGCCGCCGCGTCGGCGCTCGCGATACCCGCCGCCCGCAGCCGCCCGGCCAGGGTGCTCACGGGGACGTCACGCAGGTGGACTCGTTCCATCCCGCCCACTCTACCCGCGAGATCGCGCGGCACGATGCCGCGCCGCGGGCCGCGCACCAGGCCGTGGCTCTGCGCGGCGGCGACGCAATGAGAGAGGCGCCCATTGATCGGGCGCCTCTCTCTGGGAGTGCTCTGCGCGTTCCGTCGGAATGGGGTCAGAAGCGCAGATCGAGTGCGATGATGAAGTTGCGTCCGGGCTCGTTCACACCGGAGCCGTGGATGCGGTAGTTGCGGTTCGCGATGTTGTCGATGGCGATGATGACGTCGGCGTTCTCCGCGATGCGCATGCGCCCGCCGACCGACCAGACGACGTAGCCCGGCGTGCCGCCGTCGGGGATGCGCTGCGTGTCCGTGCGGTCCTTGAGCGACAGCTCGTCCTGCTCGTCGGCGGCGCGCACCGAGCCCCAGACCAGCCACGGCTCGGACTCGGGCTCGAACGTGAGCGTCGCGCTCGCCGTCAGCGGCATCATGCGCGAGAGGGGCTCGCTCACGACGCCGCGCTTGGGGTCGATCTGGTCGATCTCACCGTCCATCCACGAGACGGCGCCGTCCACGGTCCACTGCGGGCGCAGGCGATAGCGTCCGGAGAGCTCGAGGCCGTGCGCCCAGCCGTCGCCGACGTTGTCCTTGCGGACCTCCGGCGTACCGCCGATCGTGCGCCCCGTCGGCGACGGGACGATCGCCCCGTCAATGTCGGTGTACCAGTACGCGGTCTGCACGCTCCAGCGCTCGCCGCGGCCCTTGAGGCCCGCCTCGTACGTGACGTACTCCTCGGAGTCCAGGCCCGGCGAGGGAGTCTCGAGGCCGCTCGTGTCGTCGAGCCGCGTCAGGTCCGAGAGGTTGGGCGCACGGAACGCCTGCGAGACGCCGCCGAACACGTTCCACTGCTCGTCGAGCGGATGCACGGCGCGGATGCTGCCGACGACGTCGGACCAGTCGTCGGAGAGCCGCATGACGTTGCCCGGTGTCGCCGGATCGGCGCCCGAGACGGTCGGATCGTCCACGTTCGCGGCGCGCAGCTTGGCGTAGGTGAACCGCGCGCCGACGGTGATCGTCGTGCGCTCCCACAGGAACTCGTCCTGTGCGAAGACGCCGACCAGGTCGTAGCGCGCGTCGTCGGCGACGGGGCCCTGGACGCGATCCAGATCGAGTACGCCGTCCTTGTAGTCGCGACGGAAGGAGTCCACGTCGTCACGCCACCACTCGACGCCGTACGTGACGTCGCCCCAGTCCGTGGCCTTGTCGAGCTGCACCTGCAGGCCGAGCGTCGAGACGTCCACGCCCTGCTTGTCCTCCCGCGACGTGTCGCGGATGCGATGCTGCGCCTCTTTCTGGCGCTGCCAGGACGTCGTGACCTCGGCGCGGTCGGCGAAGACCCAGTCCGTGAACGCCGTCCAGCGCACGTAGACGAGATCGCGCGTCTGATCGAGGTCGCGCTTCAGCTCCGAGCCGACGTCGGTGCCGCGGTACGGGACGGCGTCCACCGTCTTGTGCGTGCGCGGTACGCCGTCCTGGTCCACGTGCTGCACGCCCAGCGTCCACGAGACGTCCTCGTTCTGGCGCCAGTCCAGCCGCAGGTCGCCATCGGTGTCGCGATAGCCGGTGTTCGGCTGCTCGCGCGTGCCGGCGCCGGCGACGAGGTCGCCGTAGGAGCGGTAGGTCCCGCCCGCCAGGAACGAGAGCGCGCCCTGGCGGCCTTCGGTCTCGCCGCGCAGCGTCCACGAGTCCTCGGCATCGGACCAGCGCGTGAACGTGCGTCCCGCGACGTAGTCGCCCTCCTGCTGCAGGCCGCCGCGGCGTCCGACGGCGTTGACGACACCGCCGACGGCATCCGAGCCGTAGAGCACCGAGCCCGGTCCGCGCACGACCTCGATGCGGTCCACGGTGAACGGATCAATCGTCGCCCAGTACTGGTTCGGCCCCGAGCGGAACACCGAGTTGTTGAGCCGGATGCCGTCCACGAGCATCACGGTGCGGTAGCCGGTGAAGCCGCGGATGTAAGGCGATGCCTGCCCGTACGCCGTCTTCTGGACCATGACGGAGGGCAGGTCCTGCAACGCATCGGTGACCGTGCGACGCAGGCGCGTGGTCATGCCCGTGCCACCGTCGCGACCGACCGTGCTCGTGAAGGCGGGCACGTCGAAGCCGCGCGCCTCCCGGCGCGTGGCCGTAACGAGGATCTCCGCGGCGTCGGTGAGTGCGGACGACGGCGTCTCGTCTTCCGTTCCCGTGTCTCCCGTGTCGGGCGCGGCATCCTGCGCATCCTGCGCGCGCGCGGGCAGCGTGGTGACGGCGATCGTGACGAGCAATGCTGTGGCAGCCACCGCCCCTTCGAAGCGAGCGTGCATCTGGAATCCTCCCGAGATCTACGCCGTCAACGGAGATGCGCCGGGATGGTTCGGACGAAAAACACGGAATCCGTCGATGCCGCCGGTGGAACCGCCCGGGCGGCGCGGCTCCACCCTGTACCAATCAGGGTCAGCGTCGCCGCGCGCTCTCGACCGCTCACCCGCCGTCGGCGCCGACGCCGGCCGCGGCGAGGGGCGGAGCGTCGTCGGCGAGGTCGTCGAGGTAGCCGTCCGGCAGGGCCACGACCTGCGTGCCGCCCGACTTGCCGCGGGGGACGCGGAGTGCGTTCGCGGGGAAGGGCGACGCGACCGGGATGACGGCGATCTCGCGCGCGACGTCCTCGATCGTCGTCACGTGGGGCAGGCGCGCGCGCACGTGCGAGCTGCCCGGGTAGCCCTTCGTGTACCAAGCGATCTGCTTGCGCATCATCAGCACGCCGCGCCGCTCGCCGAACCAGTCCGCGAGCCGCCGCGCGTGGTCGAGGATCACCGGCACGACGTCGCCGAAGGCCGGCTGCGGGCGCGGCTCGCGCCCGGCGAACACGTCGGCGAGGTCGCGGAACAGCCACGGCCTGCCCAAGCAGCCGCGCCCCACGATGACGCCGGCGCAGCCCGTCTGCCGCATCATGCGCAGCGCGTCCCAGCACTCCCAGACGTCGCCGTTGCCGAGCACCGGGATCGAGACGAGCGCCACCAGACGCGCGATGGCCTCCCAGCGCGCCTCACCGGAATAGAGCTGCGCGGCGGTGCGCGCGTGCAGCCCGACCGCGGCGCAGCCTTCCTGCTCGCCGATGCGCCCGGCGTCCGCGTACGTGACGAGGTCGTCGTCGATGCCGATCCGGAACTTCATCGTGACGGGCACGTCACCCGCGCCCTCGACGACGGCGCGCACGAGCCGCCGCAGGAGGTTGCGCTTCACCGGGATGGCCGCGCCGCCGCCCTTCGACGTCACCTTGCGCACCGGGCACCCGAAGTTGAGGTCGATGTGGTCCACGCCGCCCTCGCCGACGAGCCGCCTCGCGGCCTCACCGAGCGTCCACGGATCGACGCCGTAGAGCTGCAGCGAGCGCGGGGACTCGTCCGGGCCGAAACCCGCGAGGTGCAGCGTCCTGGCATGTCCCTCGACGAGTGCGCGCGCCGTGATCATCTCGCTGACGTAGAGGCCCGCGCCGAACTGGCGGCAGAGCGCCCGGAAGGGGTAGTTCGTGACCCCCGCCATGGGCGCCAGCACGACGGGCGGCCAGACACTGAGCGGACCGATGGCGACGGGCGCGAATTCTTGCGGGTGCGCGGGCGGAACGTCGCGATTGACGGCGGAGCGCTGCGGCACGGGCACGGTGACATCATGCGGGATCGGCGCGCGCGCCGGTATGTTCGCGGCATGCCGCAGCCGCCAGGTGAAAGCGCCCCGCTCGTGATCGGTCTGCCGCGCGGCCACGAGTTGCGCCCGCGCCGCAGCGAGTGTCTGCTGGACGCGGCCCGGCGCGCCGACGTCCCGCTGGCGTCGTCGTGCGGCGGCCGGGGCATCTGCGGCGACTGCGTCGTGCGCATCGTCGCGGGGACCGCGAACCTGGCGCCGCCGGACGAGGTCGAGCGGGCGTGGAGAGCGCGCGAGGAGCGTCCGGCCGGGGTGCGCCTCGCATGCCGTCTGCGCGTGCTCGGCCCGGCGACGGTCAGCACCACGTACTGGTAGCCCCCGGACGCTCTGGTAGAACCGGCGGCGTGCCCGCACGACCCCCACCCTCCTCACCACCGCCGCCGCCGGCTCGGATGGTGAGGCACCACTCGCGATGAGGCACGCGCGCCGCCTCGTCTTCCTGCTCCCGGCAGCCGCCGCGCTGGTCGCCGGCGTCTGGGGCGGGCTCGTGCGCATGCAGGTGCTCAGCGCGCTCCCGGACAGCGGCGCCGGATGGCTGACGTACCACGGTCCACTCATGGTGTCGGGCTTCCTCGGCACACTCATCGCACTCGAGCGCGCCGTGGCCCTGGGCCTGCGCTGGCCCTACGCCGTGCCGGCCGTCTGCGGCGCGGGAGGCGCCGTGCTCATCGCCGTGCCCACGGGCGGCATCGGCGCGGAACTGCTGACCGCCGGCGCAGCCGGCTACGTCGCCACGTCACTCGCCATCGTGCACCGCAGCCCGGCCGTCTTCACCGTACTGCCCGCGTTCGGCGCCGGCGCGTGGCTGACGGGCAACGCACTCTGGCTCGGCGGCGCGCAGATCCCCACCGTCACGCCGTGGTGGGCGGGGTTCGTGATCCTGACGATCGTCGGGGAGCGCATCGAGCTCGCGCGTCTGCGGCGCCCGGTGCGGGGCGCGCGGGCGCTCGTCCTCGCGGGGTCGCTGCTGTACATCGCGGGGCTGCTCGCGACCATCGCGGGCGGCGCCGTGGGCACCCTGGGGGCGCGGCTCGTCGGTTGTGCGATGGCCGCGCTGGCCGTCTGGCTGCTCACCTTCGACGTCGCGCGGCACACGGTCCGGCAGCGCGGCCTGCCGCGCTTCACCGCCGTATCCCTGCTGGCGGGATACGCGTGGCTGGTCGTCGGCGGCGTGCTGCTCGCCGCCGGCACGCCACTCGCTTCGGGGCTGGGCTACGACGCCCTGATCCACGCCGTGTTCCTGGGCTTCGCGATGTCGATGATCTTCGGCCACGCCCCGCTCGTGATCGCCGCAGTGCTCGGCGCGCACCTGCCGTATCGGGGCCTGTTCTACGTCCACATGGCGCTGCTGCACGCGGGAGTCGCGCTGCGCGTCGGCGCCGACCTGGCCGCGTGGCCCCAGGGGCGCGGCTACGGCGGCATCGTCGCTGCAACGGCGCTCGCCGTGTTCGTTCTCGTCACCGCGGGGACGGCGTTCCACGCGCGCGGCACGACCGCAGCGCATGGCCCGGGTGCCTGATAGCCTGCGCTCGTGACCAGCGCTCCGACCGACGACCACGCCCCGGCCGCGCCGACGGTCCACCCGGCGCGGCTGCGCGCCGGGTGGATCTCGCTCGTCGCCGGCTCGGTGATCCTCTGCGCCAAGTTCTTCGCCTGGCGCATCACGGGGTCGCAGGTCGTGTTCTCCGACGCCATGGAGTCGATCGTCAACGTCGTCGCCGCGGCGTTCATGCTCTTCGCCGTCGTGCTCGCCAGCCGCCCCGCCGACGACAGCCACCCCTACGGCCACGGCAAGATCGAGTTCATCACAGGCGGCTTCGAGGGCGGTCTCATCGCGTTCGCCGCCATCGCCATCGTCTACCAGGCCGTGCAGGCACTGCTCGCCGGCAGTTCGCCGCAGCGTCTCGACATCGGCATGGCCATCGTCGGTGGCGCCGGCCTGGCGAACCTGGCCCTCGGCGCGTATCTGGTCCGGGTCGGCCGCGCGCACGACTCGCCGGCGCTCGTCGCCGACGGACGCCACGTCCTCTCCGACTTCTGGACGAGTGCCGGCGCCGTGGTCGGCCTGCTGGCGGTGTGGCTGACGGACATCGCGTGGATCGACGCGGTCGTCGCCATCGTCGTGGCGCTGGCGCTGCTGCGCACCGGCTGGGGCCTCATCCGCGAGTCGGCGCGCGCGCTGATGGACGAGGCCGACGTCGTCGTGGTCGAGCGCGTGGCCGAGGCGCTCGAGCGTGCGCGGGTGCCCGGCATCATCGAGATCCACGACCTCAAGGCGATCAACCTGGCGAACTTCCACCACGTCGATCTGCACGCCGTCGTGCCCGAGTTCTGGACCGTGCAGCACGGTCACGACGAGCTCGACGCGTTCCAGGCCCGCATGCTCCTGCACTACACCAAGGCCGGCGAGCTACAGTTCCACATGGACCCCTGCGAACGCGCCTACTGCGCGAGCTGCGACGTCAGCGACTGCGCGGTGCGCGCCGAGCCGTTCACCGCGCGACGGCCGTTCAGCGCCGCGAGCGTGGCAGGGGGCCCGCGCCCCCCGGCCGGTAGCGACGCCATCCACGAGGACCCCCCGATCTCGGCCCCGTAGCACGCGGTAGCACGCGACGGCCCGCTCGCAGCAGGGCGCGGCGGCCGCTACGATCGGGACGCGCCGCGAACCGCGTGCGCCGCCCAGCCCCCAGGAGATCCGCCGTGCCCCGTCGCCCCGCTCTCGTTGCGTCGCTCGTCCTCGCATCGGTGCTCGCCGCGGCAGCGCCGGCGGCGGCCGACGTGCGACTGCCCGGAGTGTTCAGCGACCACATGGTGCTGCAGCGTGACGTGCCGGTCCGCGTCTGGGGCTGGGCGGACCCCGGCGAGAAGATCACGGTGAGGATCGCCGGACGCACGGTGACCACCGAGGCGGGAGCGGAGGGGCGCTGGCAGGTGACGCTGTCGCCGCTGAAGGCGGGCGGGCCGCATCGGCTCACCGTCCGCGGCAAGAACACCGTCCGCATCGACGACGTGCTCGTCGGCGAGGTCTGGATCTGCTCGGGGCAGTCCAACATGGAGTTCCCCGTCGGCCGCAGCACCGACGCCAGGTCCGAGATCGCCGACGCGGACGACGGCAGGATCCGGCAGTTCAAGGTGCCCCACGTGCCCGCGGGCACGCCCTACGACGACGTCTCCGCGTCGTGGGAGGTGTGCTCGCCGCGAACGGCCGCGCGCTTCACGGCATGCGGCTACTTCATGGCGCGCGAGCTGCGGCGCACACTGCGCGTCCCGATCGGACTGATCAACGCATCGTGGGGCGGGACGCGCATCGAACCGTGGATCGCGCCGCAGGGCCTCCGCGCGGTGCCCTCGCTCGCGGACATCGCGCGGCAGGCGGCGGACGCCGCGGGCACCAAACCCACGAACCACCAGCAGCCGACGGTGCTCTACAACGGAATGATCCACGCGCTCGTCGGCTACGCGATGCGCGGCGTCGTCTGGTACCAGGGCGAGTCCAACCACGGCGAAGGCGCGGCATACAGCGACAAGCAACGCGCGCTGATCGAGGGCTGGCGCAGCCTCTGGGGCAGCGGCGACTTCCCGTTCTACTACGTGCAGATCGCGCCGTACCGCTACGGCAAGGAGAGCCCCGACGTCCTCCCGGCATTCTGGGAGGCGCAGGCGGCGGTGCTGGACATGGTCCCGAACACGGGCATGGTCGTCACCAGCGACATCGCGACCCTCGACGACATCCACCCGCCCAACAAGCAGGACGTCGGCAAGCGGCTGGCGCTGCTCGCCCTGCGTCGCACGTACGGCAAGGACGTCGTCGATTCAGGCCCCTCGTTTCGGGAGATGACGATCCAGGACGACGCGCTGCGCGTCACGTTCGATCACACGCGCGGCGGGTTGCGATCACGCGACGGCAAGCCGCTCTCGCACTTCGAGATCGCCGGTGCCGGCGGTGGCTTCGTCCCGGCCGACGTGAAGGTGGACGGCGACGCCGTGGTGCTGACCTCCGCGGACGTCCCGCACCCCGTCGCGATGCGATTCGCGTGGCACAAGTTGGCGCAGCCCAACCTGGTGAACGGCGCCGGGCTGCCCACCGCGGCGTTCCGTGCCGGAACGCTTCCGCGACCCGACTTCCTCGCGGACGTCGCCGACGCCGCGGGCTACACGCTGGTCTACGACCTCGACCTCGCGCGGCTCTCGGCGGCACCCGCCTACGACGTCGATGCGAGCGCGCGCATCACGAACGCCTTCGATCGCGTCGCGTACCTCCTGGAGCTGCAACCCGGCAGCGGCCCGGCGTCCTACGTCTGGGTGTCGATGGACGCCTTCACCGACGACGCCGCGCAGCTCGCGATCCCGACGTTCGCGTCCGGCGCGCAGTTCCAGCAGGCGGTCACGCAGGTGACCGTCAGGACGAACTCGGGCGCCGTCACGCCGGGCACCGGGCTGGCCGGATGGATCGAGCTGTGGCCGAGCAACTACGGCCCGCCCAACGCCGCCAGCGTGCCGGGAGCGTCGGCCGAGCTCTGGGACTTCGGCGACGAGCCGGCGGGCCACAGCGACGGCTACGGATCACTGCAGATCCATGTCCCCGCCGCCCGACAGACGATCTTCGCGATCAACGGCTGGAAGGCGCGCGGCGGCGCCGACATCGGCATCGGCAACTCGGCGCTGGATCCGCGCACGACCGACTGGACGTTCGCGCGCAACGCCGCGGGCTACATCCACAAGCGCCTGCGTGTCTTCGTACGGACGCAGTAGTCGAGCGAGCACAGGTCCGAGCGGAGGAGATCACGACGCACGTCCCCCGGCCGGCGTCATGTTCCCGCGCCGCGCGCCGGCGGCCCCGGACCGGCGGGGCACACGCCGAGGTCGCGCAGCCAGTCGCGGGTCATCTCGTCGATGCGCGCGGCGCGGAAGGCCACCCAGTCGGCGAGAACCGCGGGGGCCTGCTCGGCGAGCCGTTTCAGGAAGCGTGCGTTGGCTCCCGCCCGACCGTCGAGGAAGGCCGCCACGCGCTGGTCGCCGCGCGACTCCACGTGTTCCTCCACGAAGTCCTGCATCCACAGGTACTCCGTGATGTTCGTGACGACCGGGATCTCGGCGAAGCGTTCCTCGTCCCGCTCGACGTCCCGCGGATCGAGGTCCCCGGGCGTGCAGACACCGTTCTTCACCTTGACGACGACGAGACGCTCGCGATCGAGGTAGACGTCCACGGTCCTGTCCCCGGCCGCCGCCGCGGCGCGCAGGACCTCGACCGCCTGGCGATCGAGCACGCAGGCCATCTCCGCGCTACTCGCCGGAGCGCCGCCGTGGCACGGCGCGGATGTCGCGCTTGCGCAGACGCGCACGATCGCGCTCGTTCTCCCAGCGGGCGACGACGAAGTGGACCTCGTCGCGTTCACCGCCGTCGTCGGTCTCGACGCGCATCGGAATGATCTCCTGCAAATCCCACTCCGGACCGAGAGCGAGGTACTGGTTCGCCTCGGCGTCGGTGCGGCAGTAGTGGACCTGAGCGATGCGCTCGAGCCCCGTGTCGGCGGGGCGCCGCCGCCGGCGGCGGCGCTTCTTCGGTTCGGACGACTCGGGGCCTGTCGCGGACTCGCGCTTGGGCGCGGGCTGCGGCTCGGGCTGCGGCTCGGGCCGGGGGTCGGGCCGGGGGTCGTGCTCGTTGCGTTCGTTCTTCACGTCTGGATCCTACCCCTCCTTTCGGAGGAGCACAGCCCAGATCGTGAGGGCGAGGGCGAGCAGGGTGGCAATCGTCTCCGCCCAGGGGAACGGCCGGCCGGCCGCGCCCGGAGCCTCGAGGCGAGCCTGCGCGAGGCCAGGCTCCGGTGCCGCCCAGCGCGGGCGTGGGACCTGCGCCGCAGCTCCGGTCTCCCAGGACGCGATCGGCTCGAGAGGCGCCGGACGCGGCGGGAGCGGCGATCGGAAGCCGGCGAGCAACGCGAACGGACGCTCCCCGTCCGCGGGCCGGAAGTACACGCGATGGCGCGGAATCGTGGCCGCAACGCGCGCGATCCGGACAGATCGGGGGGCACGCGCCAGCACGATGACGCGGACGTAGCGCGCGGCGGCGCCCGCCGGAACGACGGCCCGTCCGCGCACTCCGTCTCCGCGCGCTCCGTCTCCG
>JAJRVY010000282.1 GCA_024277065.1 Planctomycetota bacterium | reverse complement strand
GGCCGGCGATGACGAGCGTGTCGGCGGCGGCGAGGACGGCCGGGAAGTCGGCGGCGACGACCTCGGTGTGGGGCTCGACGAGTCGCACGGGGCCCATGGCGGTCTCGCGCTCGCGAGCCGGTGCGCCGGCCAGGCGCACGACGCGGAGCGAGACGTCCAGCTCGTCACGGTCCCTGCCGTCGCGCCCGAAGGGGCGCAGCGCCAACAGGAAGCCCTGATCGATCGTGCCCGTCTCCGCGCGTCCCCACGACGTGGCCTCACCCGGCACGACGTCGAGTTCGCGGCGGAACGAGGTGCGCACGACGTGGGCGGCATCGGCGCGCACCGTCGGCGGGGTCGTGACGACGGGTTCGGTCAGCACGACCGGGCGCGCCGACGACACCAGCACGCGGCGCGCCGCGCGCATCCCGCGCTCCTCGACGACGGCGGTCGCAACCCGCGCCGCGCGCTCCTTCGTGAGCGACGGCAGCGTCGCGATCAGTGCCCGCTCCGCCTCGCGCGAGAGCACGAACGCCTCGACACGGAACCGCTGCGGCGCGTGCACGGCGGCCAGCCGCCCCAGCATCGCCCGCACGCCGTCCTGCGCCGTCTCGGGGCCCACGACGAGCACGCGGTCGCCGCGCAGATCGAGCAGCGCCGCCTCTCCCGCCGCCTGCCGCAACCGTGCTCGCAGCGCATCGCCGCGCGCCGGGATCGGGTACGCGGGCAGCGGCAACAGCACCGCGTTGAGCTCCTGCACACGCGCGATCGACCGCGGCAGGAGATGCTCCGTGGCGCTGGTCTCCGGGCCGTCCGGCGGGGGGTCGGGGCGCTCGGCAGGCGCCCGGCGGCGCCCGAGACGCACGACGACGACGAGATCGCTGGACGGTCGCAGCGGATCGGTCAGCCCGTGCAGCGCCAGCGCCCCTCCGGCGTCGAGGGGCGCTCCGGCGCGGGCGCGCTGGGTCAGGAGCGCCGCGTCGTGCCGCCCCACCGGGCGCCAGGCCGACTCCACCTGCAGCGCGGCGCCCGGGTCGCCGGCGCTGACGGCCAGCACGTCGATGGTGATCGAGCGCCCGAAGCCGCCGCCCGTCAAGCGGAACGGCTGCAGATGGGCGACGCGGAACGTGGAGCGCGCGGCCGTCGTCACCGTGCCGTCGCCGACGTCGTCGAGCATGGCCGCGAAATCCGCCGGCGGGATCACGGAGACGCGCGCACCGCCGGGCAGGAGCCGCGACTCCAGGCCGCGCGAGCGCAACCGCTCGTCCCAGGCGCCGGGCGCGGCGCGCAGGACGGCGACCTCGACCTCCGTGGCGGGCGCGACCGCCAGCGCCGCGGCGCTGATGCGCGACTGCACGCGCGTCTGCGTCGCCTGATCGGCCAGCACGACGGCCGTCGAACCGACGAGATCCAGCGACGCCCCGGGCGCGGCCAGGGCGGTCGTCTCGCCGCCACGCAGCCAGGCCGCGATGAGCGCCCCGGCGTCGGCGCCCCGCGTCGAGAGCGTCCAGCCCTCGGGCGCGGCCGTCACGGGCGCGGGCGGCAGCAGCACCGACGTGGCGGGTAGCAGCGGATCGAGGTCGTGGAAGCGCAGCACGAGGCCCTGCTCGATCTCGCGTCCGGCCGCGGACAGCATCTCGCGCAGGGCGCCGCTCCACGACGCGCCCAGGGGCTCGGGCGCCGGCGCGGGAGCGGGCGAGCGCGGCGCGCCCGCCGCCTCGGCGCGGCGCAGCAACGCCTCGACGTCGCCGCGCAGCCGCGCCGGGCCGCGCTCGGCGAGGAGCACCGCAGCGGTCAGCGCGAGCGCTCTCTCGAGCGGCGCCACGGAGGCGGCGAAGTCCCCCCGCTCCTGCAACCTGCGCCCCTCTTGCGTCAGGTACTCGACCTCGGCCGTCATCCTCGCAGCGCGGACCTCCTGCGCCAGCGCCAGCACCTCGCGGATACGCAGGTGGAGACGCTCGCGGTCGCCGAGCGGCGCAGCCACGCGCGCGAGGAGCGCGGTGGCCTCGATGTTCTCGGGGTCCTTGGCGAGTGCGTCGTAGAGCACCTCACGCGCCTCGACGAAGCGCCCGTCCTGGTGCAGCCGCGCGGCCCAGGCGGTCCATGCCTTGGAGATCGCCACGGCCTCGCGCCGCTGCCGCGCGAGCTGCGCCTGACGAAGCCGCAACGCCTCCTCGGCGGTCTCGGGCTCGGGCGGCGGGAGCTGTGCGCGGAGTTCGGCGATCTCGCGCTCCTTGGCCCGCAGCTCGGCGGCCTGGGCCTCCATCTCCTGGCGCGCGCCCGCGGCGCTTCCGAGGGACTGCTCGAGGCGCAGACGGGCCTGGTCGAGTTCCTCCTCGAGTTCCGCGACGCGGCGCGGATCCGCGACCGGACGCGGCGCCGGCGACGTCCCCTGCGGCGCCTCCTCGATGCCGCCGAGGATGCGCTCGGCCAGCCGTCGCAGCTCCGCCGAGATGCCGTCGCTCCGCGCCCAGCGTGACGCGATCTCCTCGGCGCGAGCGTCCTCGCCCGTGCGTGCCAGGCACGAAGCCGCGCGCAGCTCCGCCCGCGCCCGCGACGCCGCGGCCGGGGCCTCGCGCGCGGCGTCGAGATAGAGCTCGGCCGCCCGCGGCAGGTCGCCGAGGGTGCGCTCACGGATCTCGGCCCGGCGGAACGCCACGTCGAACGCCGCGGGGACGACGCGGCGCGCCGCGGCCTTCGCGTCCGCCGCCGCGTCGCCCGCGACGCCGGGCCCGTCCTGCCCGCGCGCGGTGCCCCAGAGGAGCAGCAGCGACATCGCGAGGCCAGCGGCGAGCGTCGTCCTACCCATCGGACCGTTGCGGCGCATGCGGCGCGTCCGGTGCATCGAACAGGTAACCCACGCCGCGCACGGTGCGGATGAAGTCGGGGTTCGCGGGGTCCTTCTCGATCTTCTCGCGCAGTTTCTGGATGAAGTTGTCGATGGTGCGCGGCGTGCCGTAGTAGTCGTAGCCCCACACGCGGTTGAGGATCTGGTCCCGCGCCAGCACGCGGCCGCGATTGCCGATGAGCATCCGCAGCAGCTCGAACTCCTTGCGGCTGGTCTCGACGAGCTTGCCGTCGATGCGCAGCGTGCGGCCCTGGAAGTCCACCTCGGCGGGCCCGAACGTGAACGTCTCGGCCTCACCCTCGAGCGCACGCTTCTTGCGCAGCAGTGCGCGCACGCGCGCCATGACCTCCTTGATGCTGAACGGCTTGGTCACGTAGTCGTCGGCGCCGACGTCGAGACCCAGCACCATGTCGCCCTCCTGGCCCTTGGCGGACAGGATCAGGATGGCGACGGACGGGTCGTGCTTGCGCACGCTCTTGCAGATCTCGAAACCGTTGATCCCCGGCAGCATCAGGTCGAGCACGATCAGGTCCGGCTGCGTGTCGAAGGCCAGCTCGAGCCCGCGATCGCCGTCGGCGGCCGACGTGACCTGGTAGCCGTCGTACGCGAGATTGCGCTCGAGCCCGAAGCGAATGGCCGCGTCGTCCTCGACGATCAGGATCTTCTCCATCAGTTCCGTCCTTCCCGCACCGCCACGGCGATGCGCCGCCCGACCGCCGCCTCGGGCAGCGTGACGGCGAAACACGCCCCGCCGAGTTTCTCGCCACGCGTGACCATGATCCGGCCGCCGTGCGCCAGCACGATGCGCCGGCACAGCGCGAGGCCGATCCCCGCCCCCTGCACCGGCGACGTCAGCGAGTCGTCGCCGCGATAGAACTCCTCGAAGACCAACTCCCGCTCGCGATCCGCGACACCGGGCCCGTCATCCTCGACCTCGATGCGCACGCGGGGCCCGTCCCCACGCACGGTCACGAGAATGTGCGCGCCATCCTCGGCGCCGTATTTCACGGCATTGTCAAGAAGGTTGAGAAGCACCTGGATCATCGCGTCACGATCCAGGAGAGCCTCGGGCAGGTCCGCGGCGATGCGCGTCTCGATGCGCGCCCCGGACGTCTCGGAACGGCTGCGGAAGATGGCGAGGGCGCGCCCCACGACCTCCGTCACGTCCGCGCTGCGCAGTTCGATGGGCGCACGCCCGCGCGAGAACGCGGCGAACTGCAGGATGCGGTCCACTAGCGTGGCCAGGCGGTCGGTCTCCTGCGCGATGAACGCCAGGCACTGCCGGCGCTCCTCCTCGTCGCGAATGCGTCCCTCCTGGAGGGTCTCGACCAGCATCCGCAGGCTGGTGAGCGGCGTGCGCAGCTCGTGCGAGAGATTCGAGACGAAGTCGCTCTTGAGACGTGCCAGACGCACCTCGCGCATCACCGCCCGCACGGCGAGGATCGACGCCGCGATCACCGCCAGGAGCGACGCCCCGAGGATCCACAGCCACAGCCGCCGCGCGCTGGCCGTCTCGCGATCGAGCACGGCCGGATCCGTGAGCAGCGCCGACACCGTGAGCCCCGGGACGGCCGGCCCGAAGGGAAGCTGATGGACGATGCGCACGCCGCGACGCTCCTCGCCCAGCACCGTCCCCTGCGCGTCGCGCACCACGAGCTCGACGCCCGCGGGCAGATCGATGCCCGCGCGGAGCGGCGCCAGCGCCGCCGCGCGCAGCGCGTCCGCGGAGGCGAAGAACGCCACGGCCGGCGCGCCGCGCGCGCCCCGTCGGCCACGGGCAGCGGCAGGACCGTGAGCACCCCACCCGGCGCCGGCAGGCGCGCCGCCTCCCGCGCGGCGACGGTGCGCGCGAGCACGTCCCGATCGACAGCGCGCGCGCGGGCCAGCATCTCGTCGATCCGGTCGCAGGCATCCAGGAAGCGCAGCAGCTCCTGCGTACGCTCGGCCGGGATGCGCAAACGCTGGCGCACGTCCGTGGCGAGGGCGCGGCACTCCTCGCGCTCGACCTCGTACGCCGCGGGCGACATCAGCGGGCGCAGGCGCTGCGCCAGCTCGCGCCGATCGCGGACGGCGACGACGAACCCGTCGGCGTTCTCGAACGCGGCGCGCGAAACGGCGCGGCGCCAGACCTCGCAGACGAGCGCGGCGGCGCTGACGCCGAACGGCGCGCCGTCGCCGCGCGCGCCGCGATCGTCGAGGACGGCAGGCAGCTCGCGCCGCACGCGCGCCGCCAGGAGCAGCGCGCGCCCTTCGTCGCTGCCGAGGGCCGTGCGCCAGCCGGTCTGCAGTGCGAGGGCGCGGGCGACGAGGTCGCGTGTGCCATCGGCGATCTCCTCGCAGCGCCGCACGACGTCGGCTGCGGCAGCGGCGTCGGTGGGCGTTCCCTCCGGCAGAGCCGCCAGCGCCGCGCGCGCCGCGTCGTCTCGAGCCGTCCGCGGCGCCGCCGGCAACGGCAGCCGACGGTGATCGTTCAGCCGTGGACGCCCGGCGTCATCGCCCGTCTCGGCAACCGTCACGAGGTAGGCCGCCGAGAAGACGGGCGCGCTGCGCAGCGCCTCGCGTGCGCGCACGGCCGGGGGGCGCCCGAGACGCTCGATCTCGCGCTGCGCTGCCTGCTCTAACGCCGTGATGCGCGCGACGCCCGCGTTCACGACCTCGCGCTGCACGGTGCGCAGCGTGCGGTCGCGAAGCTCCCCCTCGAGCTCCGCCCGGCGTTGCTCCGTAGTGCGCAGCCCGAGCCAGGCGAGGAGCCCGACCTGTAGCAGCGCGGCGGCGAGCACGACGGCGCCTACCTTGGTCTCGGGCGGGATGCGGCGGAGGAAGAGCCTCATGAGTCCAGCGGCCGCACGTCGCGCGCGTGCTCGACCCGGACGTGGATGACCTCGCCGCCCGGGAGTCGCAGCAGCAGCCCCTCGCGCGCGCTCAGATCCACGACCGTCCCGCGCAGCGGCCGGTCCCCTTCGAGCAATTCCACGTCGCGCCCCCGCAACAGGCTACGCTGCCGATATGAGTCGGCCAGGTCCGACGTGCCGCCGCGCAGGGCCTGGTCCACGCGCGGCTCGAGGGCCTCCACCACGGCGCGCAGCACGGTGGCGCGGTCGTGGCGGCGGCCGGTGCAGAGGGCGAGGCTCGTGGCGACGCCACGCACGTCGTCGGGGAAGTCGTCCTCGCGCTGGTTCACGTTCACGCCCATCCCCGCGACGAACGCCGGTCGCTCGGGCCGGAACCCGCGCGACTCCACGAGGATGCCCGCCAGCTTGCGGCCGCCGCTCCAGAGATCGTTGGGCCACTTGATGCCGACCTGCACGCCGGAAGCGCGTTCGAGGCCCTCGGCGAGACCGAGGCCGACCGCCGCGACGACCAGTGTCGGGGTGTCGAGCGACCGCGTGCCGCGCAGGACGATCGACACGTAGAGCCCGGCGCCGGCGGGCGAGTGCCAGGCCCGGCCGCGCTGCCCGCGCCCCGCGAGCTGCCGCTCGGCGACCACCGTCGTGCCGTGCGGCGCCCCCGACTGCAAGAGATCCAGCGCGACGTCGTTCGTGCTCTCGACCTCATCGTGGACGTGCAGCCGCCGCCCGCAGGCGCGCGTCGCGACGCCGTCCAGCATGCCGGGCGACAGGCCGTTCACAGGTCCCGCTCCGCGGATGCGCCGCCATCGCCGTCGCCGTCGCCATCGCCATCGCCATCGCCGCACGGCTCGAACGTCATGCTGAGGTCGAGGGCGCGGGCCGAATGCGTGGGCGCTCCCGTGGAGATGCGCTCGACGCCGGTCACGGCGAACGCGCGCACCGTGTCGAGCGTGATCCCGCCCGACGCCTCGAGTTCGGGACCGCCACCACCGGGGAACGCTGCGTCGCGCAGCGCCACCGCCTCGCGGCAGAGCGCGGGAGTGAAGTTGTCGATCAGGACGACGTCGATGCCGGACACGAGCGCCGCGCGCAGATCGTCGAGATCCCGGACCTCGATACCGATCGACGTACCATCGGCCGCCGGCCCCTGCGGCCCGACGAGCCGCGCGACGACGCCTGCCATCGACGTCGCCAAGCCGGCCGCCCGCGCCGCCGCGACGTGGTTCTCCTTCACCAGCACACGATCCGCGAGCGACGCGCGGTGCGGCGCGCCACCGCCGGCGCGCACGGCGGCAAGATCCAGGTCGCGCAGGCCCGGCAGCGTCTTGCGCGTGACGAGGATGCGGGCGCCCGTTCCCGCGACGGCCGCCACGAAGCGCGCGGTCAGCGTCGCGACGCCGCTCATCCGCTGCAGGACGTTCAGCGCCGTGCGCTCGCCCGCGAGCAGCGCCCGGGCGGGACCCGCGACGCGCGCGACGGCCTGCCCCGCAGCCACGTCGTCACCGTCGGCGACGAGCGCCTCGAACGAGACGGCACGGACGACGGTGGACCCCACGGCGGGCACGACGACGGGGACCGTGGCGGGCTCCGCGACGGACTCCAGAGCGGACCCCGCGTCGGGCACCGCGGCGTCGGGCCCGACGATCTGCGCGGCGACGGCGAACACTTCGCGTGCCACGTCCAGCCCGGCGATGACGCCGCGCTCCTTGGCCCGGATCACGGCCCGGCCCGCGGTCGTCGTGGGTACGAGCAACGCGGCGGTGACGTCCCACCCCGCCGCGTCCTCGCGCAGCCACGCCCGCACCCGCTCCCGAAGCGACTCCATGCCCCACATCGTCGGGCCACCAGCCGCCGTCGCCAACCATCCCCGAGGGACGGCCGCAACTAACAGGCTCGAGCGCAACTAACAGGCTCGAGGCGTCTCCGCGACGTTCGTGGACTTCCAGGTGCGGTGTGACGTGCCCGAGGCCGGCGGTGCAAGGGCGAAGGCGGTGGGTTCACACGGCACCAGGGGGGGGGCGCACCGACGCGGCACACGGCATGCGGACCGATGTGCGCCGTCGTTGGGGACGACCACTCCGTCCCCCTGGAAGCCGCAGGTCCGCGACGGTCGGGCGTGTCTTCGGCCCGTCAGCTCGCCGGGACGCGCGTCTGCCGCGACACCGTGGCCAACCCAAACGCCTCGAGCGCGTTAGTTGCGCTCGAGCCTGTTAGTTGCGGCCGTCCCTCACGGCGCTTGCGACGAGCGGGACGCGCCGCCGGCAGCCGCAGGCGCCGCGCCTGCCGCGCCTGCTGCGCCTGCTGCGCCCGGCTTCGTCCGCTTCCGGGTGACGGACGCGCAGCCGATCGGGATGGACGAGGCGGAGATCAGGTCATTCCACACCAAGGATCTGGATCTGAACCTCGACCGCGAGCGCTACGAGTTCCTGTGGCGCGAGGGCTTCCTGTTCATGACGCCGCGCCACACGGCCCGCGTGGCGCCCTTCGAGATCGCCCGCTTCGAGGTCACCAACGCGCAGTGGAAGGTGTTCCTGGACGCCCCGGTCAACGCCGACTCGGACGTCACCCAGCCGGGGATGACGCTGCGCGACATCGTCACCGCGCTCTACGACATCGATCCCGCGGTCAACCCGGTCGATGCGCAGAGCGCCGGGCTCTACATCTACTACCGCAACGAGGGCCGGCTGATGAGCGCCCTCAACCCCGACGCCGACCCCGCCTGGGAGCCGCTGCGGGCGTGGGTCGAGGACGCGTGATCCCGGCCGGCGCCAAGATCGAGTACACGCGCATCCTGCCCCCGCCCTACTGGAAGGGCGGCACGGCAACCTGGTCGATCCCCGCCGAGACCCCGCCGAGCGGCGGCTACGCCGGCGGCGTCGCCACGCTCTCGGCGCCCATCCCGCAGATCGAGAAGGACGGCACGCCGCGCAAGAGGGGCAAGGCCGTGCTGCTGACGATCAAGGTCCCGGCGACGTTCGAGTAGGACCGAAGCGCAGGTGCGGGCGCAGGGCGGCGAGGGTGACGGGGCCGATGCCGTAGACGCGCAGGAGGTCGTCGGCGTCGCGGAACGGCATGCGGCGGCGGGCCTCGTCGATGCGCGCAGCGAGCACGGGGCCGACCCCCGGCAGCACGGGCATGAGCCCGACCGTGGCGACGTTGGGATCGATGCGCAGGCGCCATGCGACGGGCGCGCGCGGCACGTCGTCGCGCAACACGAAGCCATGGCGCACGATCGTGACCAGCGGCGACACGACGAGCAGGGCGCAGATCACGAGCGCGAGCACGAAGTCCCCGATGCGCTCCCGGGACGGCGGCGTCGCGCCGCGCCGCAGCCGCACGTCGCGCGGCGCCGCCGCGCCGGGGGGCGATCGACGAGTCCTCATATCTTCCAGGTCGCGCGAGCCCCCCCGAAGGTCACATGCGCCTCGAAAAAGACCTCGCCGGCTGGTGCAATGAGGCCATGCGCGCGGTGACCCGGCTGGCGGCGACTCTCCTCGTGGGCGCCGGGCTCATTGGCGCCGGCGGAGCGCTCGGAGCCCGCTCGGACCGCCTGCGCGAGACGCCGCGGCCGCCGCCCGGGCCCGCGAGCCTGCTGGGAGGCTTCAGCGCACTCGCCGTGCAGGTGCTCACGATGCGCGCCGACGCCGCGTCCGCGCGCGGGGACCACGCCGAGGCGCTGTTGCAGTTCGACCTCATCATGGAACTCGAGCCGCAACTCGTGCGCGGCGCCGACTGGATCGCCCACGAGATCGGCGTGAACATGACGGGCGAGGAGCCCGATCCGGACGCGCGATGGGGTCTGGTACTCGAGGGCCTGCGCGTGCACGACCGCTGCGTCGCCGCCAACCCCGGCGCGACGGACGCCCGCGTGCAGCGTGGCAACTACGTGCTGCGCCGCTTCGCCGCGCAGGGCGAGCGCGCCACGCGCTTCCGGCGGGAGACAGGGCGGTCGCCGTACGTGGCCGCTCTGGAGGACTTCCGCGCCGTGCGCGCCGCCGCGCCGAGTGACCTCGAGAACCTCGACGGCCTCGCCGTCGCCGCGCTCTACGCCGGACGCGACGCACTGGTCGCCGGGAACGACGCGGCGTGCGCGGCGTACCTGCGCGAGGCCGACGACGCGTTTCGGGAGTCGCTCGCGCGCTACCGCGCCGGGGGCGTGCGCGTCGAAGCCGAGGAATGGGCGTCGGCGCTCACGAAGGAACTGCTCGCCGTGGTCGCGGGACCGGCCCAGGGGCGCGCCGACCGCTACCGGGCGTTC
>JAJRVY010000281.1 GCA_024277065.1 Planctomycetota bacterium | reverse complement strand
GCTCCCGGGCGGGTGGCTGCCCCCCGGGAGCGTACTCAGACGAGCCGGTAGCGGCTGACGCGCGCGCCGCTGTCGAACCCGATCGCGCGGGCGAGTGCCTGCGCCGCGGGATCGCCTGCGGGAACGAGCGCGCAGGCGAGGCGCCCCTGCTCGTGGTGTGACGCCGCAAGATGGCGCGCCGCGGCGCTCGCCATGCCCTCGCGCCGGCGATCCTCGACGGTGAACGCGAACATGCGCGCGTAGTTCACCGACTGGTCCACGGTGAACGCCGCCGCCACGACGCGACCGTCCTCCACGAAGCCCGACGCGCCGCCGACCATCAGCAGGTCCTTGAGCGTCTCGAAGGAGCGCAGCAGACCAGGAACTCCGAGCGCGGCCACGGCATCGACGTCGCGCAGGCGCAGCCGCCGCACGCCCGGCGTTTCCGGTCGCTCCACCGAGTCGAGGTGCTCGAACCACAGCGACGCGATCTCCGCGATCTCGGCGTTCGGGAAGGCGGCGTACACATGCAGCCCGACGTCGTCGTCGCAGATCACGTCGAGCGGGCGCGGCTGCTCGCCGACCCATGCCACGAGCGCGTCGCAGGGGGTGTCCGCGCCGAAGAGGTAGGCCGTCGCCGGAACGCCGTCGTCCGGGTCGGCCGGTGTCATGACGGCTACGCACTGCGGGGCGTCGGGGTCGTCCAGCCAGGCCCGTGCGATGCGGCGCTCGCAGGCCTGCACCGCCGCCGTCGTCCAGGGCGTGTCCGGCAGGATCGAGGCGATGGCACCCGACTCGCTCTGTGGGAACTCGACGAGAGAGGCGGTCGTGTTGCCGGCCTCGGTCGTGTCGCTCGTCTCGGTCGCGTGTGTTGCGCTGTCGTCCATGGCGTCCTCGCTCGGCGGTGTGATGCGGTGATGCGGTGATGTCAGATGTCGGATGTCGGATGTCGGATGTCGGATGTGCGCCGTCAGGGGCTGGCGCTGAGCGCGTCGTCGCGCACGTTCCCGGGCTGCCTGCCCCAGGTCTCCTCGAGTGCCGGCAGCGTCGCGCCGCGGGGGTGCGCGGCGCCTTCGATCTCGGTCGGCAGCCGCGCCGCCGGCCGGGCGAGCACGGTCATGATCACGCCGCGCAGGTCCTCGCTGTCGAACGGCCGCGAGATCGCGCGGTCGATGCCGGCGTTGCGCACCTGCGTGTCGTCCACGGGGCGCTGTGGATCGGTCAGGAGCACGATGCGAATGTCGCTGCGTGAGAGCCGCGTCGTGCGCGCGAGCTCCCAGCCGCTCCGGCTGCCCAGGTTGCGCTCGACCAAGAGCGTGTTGAAGATGCCCGGGTCCGAGAGCAGATCCGTGGCGACGGCGGCGTCCGCGACGTGGGCGACGTGCAGCCCGGCGAGGTTCAGGCCGCGCTGCAGCGTACGCGCCTGCCGGCGCTGCGTGGAGACCAGCAGCACGCGGGGTTCCGGCGGGGGACCGGCATCCTCGGCGGTGGAGGCCGCCGCCGTTCGTTCGTCGAACGCCGGCAGGATCGCCGTGAGCGTCGTCCCGATGCCCGGTTCCGAGCGCACCTCGATCCGCCCTCCGTGCGCGCGCACGATGCCGAAACAGATCGACAGGCCGAGGCCCGAACACCGTCCGCCCCGCTTGGTCGAGAAGAACGGATCGAAGATCTTGTCAACGTGCTCGTCCGGGATGCCGCGTCCCGTGTCGGACACGCGCAGACCGACGGAGTCCTCGCCGCGATCGAAGGTCTCGATCGTGAGCCGCCCGCCGTCGGGCATCGCCTCGAGCGCATTGTAGGCGATGTTGAGGAGCACCTCGCGCATCTCGGACGCGTTGCCGCGGATCATCCGGCGCGCGCCGCGCTGCAGCGTGACCTCGTAGTGCACGCCGCGCTGCTCCGCGACGCGCTCGAACTTCGGGCGCGCCATGCGCAGCACGTCCTGCGCCGCGGCGTTGGGGTCCACCGGGCCGGCGTGCGCGACGCCCACGGAGGGTTTCGTGAACTTGCGGATGCGGTTGACCGTCTCGGTGCCGTCGAGGGCGGCGGTCTCGATGATTCGCAGCGTCTCCCGGATCTCCTCGTCCTCGACGTCGGAGAGCAGGTACTGGGCGTTTCCGAGTACGGCCGTCAGGACGTTGTTGAAGTCGTGCGCGACGCCGCCGGCCATCTCGCCGAGGGCGCGCAGCTTCTCGGCGCGCGCCGTCTCCTCCTGAGCCCGCGCGCGCGTCGTGATGTCGGTGACGACACCGCACGAGCCCGTGTAGCGGCCATCCGCGTCGAACAGCGGGAGCGCCGACACCAGCGTCCGTGGATGGTCGCCTCCCGCGTGGCGCCATGTGACCTCGGCGCGCGTGCTCGCGCCCTCGCGGCGGCGCCGCAACTCGTCGCGATGCAGATCGAGCGACTGCGGGACGAGGAACTCCTCGAGGAAGTGACCGACGAGCGCCGCGTTCCCGCGCTGGAGGATCTCTGCGAAGCGGGAGTTCGCGAAGGTGATGCGGTCGTCGCTGTCCGTGATCACGAGCCCCTCGGCCATGCTCTCGATCAGGCCCGAGAGTCGGCGACGGCTCTCGTCCAGCCGGCGCACCGTGTCGTTCGCACGCAGGGCCGTGGCATTGAGCGAGAGCGCGGTGGCGCCGATCTCGTCGTTGCCGTCGTATTGCGCCCGCGCGTCGGTGCGTCCGTCGGCGTGCGCGCGCGCGGCGGCGGCGAGGCGGCCCAGGCGGCGGCGCAGCACGTGGGCGAAGCCGAGGCCGGCGAGCGCGGCGAGGAGCCCGAACAGCCCGCTGAATCCGACGAGCGCGATCGACAGGTCGTGCGTGGCGCGGTCCGCGTCGTCCGTGATCGCCGTGGCGGCCGCGGCGGCGAGGTTCGTGGGGGCGAGGACGCCGATCGTCCATGTCGTGCCGGTGACGGGAACGCCGGCGAACACCACGTCGCGGCCCACCTGCTGCACGCCCTCGGGGCCCGGCAGCAGGAAGCCGTCGCTGCCGAGGAGTGGCGTCAGGCGCGCACGCACGCCCACGAGGTCGCGGGCTGCGTCGCGCGGCAGGCCCAGCGCGAGCGCCGCGCCCTCCGATGCGGCCAGCACGCGTCCCTCCTGATCCATCACGAGGGCGTGGCGTTCGCCGCGCTCGGGCAGGTCCATGCCCACGGCAGTCAGTACCTGGCTGAGATCCACGTCGCAACGCACCACCGCCCACGGCTCGCCGTTCTCGTCGAGCAGGGGGACGACGTAGGGCAGGACGCGCCGCCCGACGGGGCCGACCGTCTCGGGCAGCCAGCCGTTCTCGCGTGCGTCGAACGGCGAGATGACCGCCGGACCGAAGCCTGCGTGGGGAGCGAGCCATTGCGCGAACTTCGCGGCGGGCACGGCCGGGTGCACGATCAGACCCCCACCGCGCACCCAGACGGCGAGGCGCGTGTGGTGCGGCACCTGGGCGCGCACCGAGCGCAGCACGGGCGCCAGCGCCAGTCCGCGCCAGGCGAGTCCGGCCAGCTCGGGGGCCGGCGCGTCCGGGCTGGGAGAGACGCCGACGAGATCCTGCGGACCGCAGAAGAAGCCCGGCAGTGCGTAGCCCGTGAGCGGTTCGAAGGCCAGCGGTGCGGGCGTCTCGTCGAGCCGCTGCGGACCGAGGCGCCGCACGCGGTCGGCGACGGCGCGCGCTGCAGCGCTCACCGCGGCGAGGTGCTGCGCGGCGAGCTCGGCGCGGTAGCGGGCGTCGCGCATCACTGCCGTGCCGAGCTCCGTCAGGGCCTCCCTCTGGGCGCTGCGGTCGATGACGTCGCGGATGCGGCCCTCCGCCAGCCGGCCGAGACTGGCGCCGGCCGCGAGCAACACGAGCGCGAACGCCACCACGCCCACGGCGAGGGGGCGGTGGACGCGGCCGTCGTACTGCGCTTGGTTCGAGCTCAAACTGCCTCCGGCGCCGTGTGTGCGTAACGGCCCCACGGAAACATCGGCAGCGAGCCCGGGCGAACGTGACCGCCGGCCTGTCGCGCCGGGACTTGGAGGCTCCCCGCCGGGCGCGCCGTAGACTGCGGGCTTCTTGCTGCAGGAGGACGCCCAGTGGCCTACGAAGCCCTCGATTTCTACGACGTGAACGAGCTTCTCACCGAGGAGGAGCAGATGGTCCGCGACTCCGTTCGCGGCTGGGTTGAAGAGCGCGTGATGCCGGTCATCGCCGGACATTTCCGCGACGGCACGTTCCCCCTCTCGATGGCCAAGGAGATGGGTGAGCTGGGGCTGCTCGGCGCGCATCTCGACGGCTACGGCTGTGCCGGCATGGGGCAGGTCTCGTATGGCCTCATCTGCCAGGAACTCGAGCGCGGTGACAGTGGTGTGCGTTCGTTTTGCTCGGTGCAGGGCTCGCTCGCGATGTATCCGATCCACGCCTTCGGCTCCGAGGAGCAGAAGCAGAAGTGGCTGCCCGAGATGGCGGCCGGCGAGGCGATCGGCTGTTTCGGCCTCACCGAGCCCGACTTCGGTTCCGATCCCGGCGGCATGATCACCACCGCCAAGCCCGTCCCCGGGGGCTGGGTGCTCAACGGCGCGAAGATGTGGATCACCAACGGCGGCATCGCCGACATCGCCGTCGTCTGGGCGCGCACGCCGGACGGCATTCGCGGGTTCCTGGTCGAACGCGGCACGCCGGGGTACACGGCGCCGGACATCGGCGGAAAGTGGAGCCTGCGCGCCAGCGTCACGAGCGAACTCGTGTTCGACGACTGCAAGGTTCCCGAGGACGCCATCCTGCCCGGCACGGTAGGGCTCAAGAACTCGCTGATGTGCCTGTCGAGCGCGCGCTACGGCATCGCGTGGGGCGCCATCGGCGCAGCGCAGGCCTGCTACTCCGAGGCGCTCGAGCACGCCAAGACGCGCATCGTCTACGGCAAGCCCATCGGCCGCTTCCAGATGGTGCAGAACAAGCTCGTGGAGATGGCGAGCGAGATCACGAAGGCGCAACTCCTCGCATGGCGCCTGGGCCGTCTCAAGGAAGCCGGAAGCGAGCACCACACGCAGATCTCGCTTGCCAAGCGCAACAACGTGCACATGGCTCTCGAGGCCGCCCGCAACGCGCGCGACATGCTCGGCGCCAGTGGCATCACCGACGAGTACGTCTCCGGACGCCACATGGCCAACCTGGAGTCCGTCATCACGTACGAGGGCACGCACGACATCCACATGCTCATCGTGGGCATGGAGCTGACCGGCCTGAACGCGCTGGGCAACGTGTAGCCGTCACGGGGTTTGCACTCGCGGACTCGCGCAAACCCCGCGCCGGCTGTTCGATGTTGGTGTGTTCTCGGGCGCGGACAGCCCCGACGCGAGCACCGGCTCCTCGCCCGCGACCCTGCGAGCACACATGGGTCGGCGTCACGCTTCTTGCACTCGCGGACTCGCGCAAGAAGCGCGCCCCCGACGGAGCCCCCCGGAGGGACGGCCGCAACTAACAGGCTCGAGCGCAACTAACAGGCTCGAGGCAACGGTTGCGTTCCGCCGGCCGCGGCGGCGGTCCTTCGTGGTGCGTGCGCTCGCGCGACCGGGTGGCGCATGCCCGATGCCCTCGTAGGGGGCGCCCTACGTGGCGCCCCTGAACGCCCCCGGCGGCGGCCGTGCCCCCGGCGGCCTCGCGATCGATCAGTGGCAACGCGCGGCGGCCACGAACCTCCGGGGACGACCACGTAGGGGCGCCCCTACGACGCCTGCCGCGGGGCCCTGCGCGCGCGCAGGCGCGGCGTCATGCCGTCACGCCGCGAACTGCAGCCGGTGCAGCGTGGCGTAGATGCCGTCCTGCTCCAGCAGCGACGCGTGGTCGCCCTGTTCGCGCAGCTCGCCGTGGTGGAAGACGAGGATGCGGTCGGCGCGGCGGATGGTCGAGAGCCGGTGCGCGATGACGAGCGTCGTGCGCCCCTCTTGGAGCCTCTCGAGCGCCTTCTGGATCAGGTGCTCGGTCTCGGAATCGACGCTGCTCGTGGCCTCGTCCAGGACCAGCACGGCGGGGTCCTGGGCGAGCGCGCGGGCCAGTGCGAGCAGTTGCCGCTCGCCGACGGAGAGGCGCACGCCGCGCTCGCCGACGTGGCCGTCGAGACCGCCCGGGAGGCGCGCCAGAACGCGATCGGCGCCGACCGCCTCGCAGGCGGCCTCGAGCTTCTCGCGCGTCAGGGACGGATCGCCCATGCGCAGGTTCTCCTCCACCGTGCCGGCGAACAGGAAGACGTCCTGCGGCACGACGGTGACGCCCCGCCGTAGCGCGACGAGGTCGTGCTCGCGCACATCGACGCCGTCCACGAGCACCGCGCCCTGGTCCACGTCGTAGAGCCGCGTCACGAGGCTCGCGACGGTCGTCTTGCCGGCGCCGGTGGCGCCCACGAGTGCGACGGTCTCGCCAGCGCCCACCTCGAACGAGATGTGCTCGAGGACCGGCCGCGCCGACGCGTACCCGAACGTCACGTCGCGCAGCGCGATCTCCCCCGAGAGCCGTTCCGCGCGGTAGCCGTCCTGGGGGGAGACGAGGTCGCTCGGCCGGTCGAGCAGTCGGAACAGCCGCTCCGCCGAGGCCATCGAACTCTGCAGGATGTTGAAGCGCTCGGAGAGTTGGCGGATGGGGCGGAAGAACATCTCCAGATAGAAGACGAACTGCGTCAGTTCGCCGAAGCTCAGCTCCCGGGACACGATCGCGCGCGCGCCCCACCAGATCACGGTCGCCTTGCCGATGACGGCGAGCAGCTCGACCATCGGAAAGAACAGCGCGAAGTTCGCCACGGTCGAGAGATGGGCGTCCGCCAGTTCGCGGTTGCGGGCCTCGAAGCGCCGCCGGCACTTGGCCTCTTGGACGAACGCCTGGATCACGCGAATGCCGGAGATGGACTCCTGGATGCTCGCGTTCACGACGGCGAGCCGCTCGCGCACGCGGCGGAACGCGCGCCGGGACGCCATGCGGAAGAAGTGCGTCACGACGACGAGCGGAGGCACGACCAGAAGGCTCATGCCGGCCAGTTCTACGTCCGTCGCGAACAGCCACACGACGATGCCGAGCAGCAGGAAGACGTCGCGGAAGATCGCGTCGAGCCCCGACGTCAGCAGATCGGCGAGTGCTTCGACGTCGTGTACGACGCGCGTCACGAGCCGGCCCACCGGGTTGCGGTCGAAGAAGCGCAGCGACTGCGCCTGGACGTGGCGGAACACCTGCACGCGGAGGTCCCGCATCGCGTTCTGCGCGACGCGGTTGATCCAGCGCACCTGCAGCGTGCTGAGGCAGGCCGACGCCAGAGCCAGCACGGCGACGCACGCCGACCACATGGCGACGATGCCGGCGACGTCCTGCCACGATTCGATCCCGCCGCCGGTGCGCACCGCGCTCGAGAGCGGGCCGTCGATGACGCGCTTGATCAGTTCGCCCTGCAGGAGTTCCAGGAAGACGATCATCGTGACGACGATCACCGACACGGCGAAGAGCCTGCGGTAGGGCCGCACGTACGACAGCATGCGGCGCGCGATGCGGACATCGAACGCCTTGCCGGCGACCTCGTCGGAGTCGTGGCGGAAGCCGGCGTCGCGCTTCTTCACGCCGCCTCCAGCCGTTCCTCGAGCGACTGCCTCTTCGCCAGCCGGGCGTAGAGGCCGCCGTTCGCCACGAGTTCGTCGTGGGTTCCGATCTCGGCGACGGCTCCGTCCTCGAGGACGAGGATGCGATCGGCCAGGCGCGCCGCCGAGACGCGGTGCGTGACCAGCATCGTCGTGCGGTCTCGCAGCACCTCGCGCAGGTTGGCCAGGATCTCGGTCTCCGTCTGCGCGTCCACGGCGGAGAGACAGTCGTCGAGCAGCAGGATCGGGGGATCGACGGCCAGCGCTCGCGCGATCGCGGCCCGTTGGCGCTGGCCGCCCGACAGGTTCACACCGCGCTCGCCGAGCAGGCTCTCAAGGCCCTTGGGGAGGCGCTCGATCTCGGCGCGGATGCGCGCCTGGTCGGCGATCTCGAGCAGCCGCGGCGTCAGTTCCTCGGCCCGCTCCAGGGAGTCGTCAATGCCGAATGCGAGGTTCTCGCGGATCGTGTCGCTGAACAGGAACGTGTCCTGTGGCACGTAGCCGATCGCCCCGCGCAGATCCGCGAGGAGCAGCCGTTCGACCGCGTGCCCATCGACGAACACGGCGTTCGTCGGGACGGCGAGCAGCCGTGGGATCGCCGCGAGGAGCGTGCTCTTGCCGGCGCCGGTGGGGCCGAACACCGCGAGCGTGCCGCCCGCGGGAATGTCGAACGACACGTCGCGGAGGGCCGGCTCGTCGGACTCGGCGTGCGTGAACGTCAGGCCGCGCACCTCGATGGCGCCGCGCGGCTCGGGCAGCGGGACGGCGTCGCCGGCGTCGCGGATCTCGGGCGCGTCGTCGAGGAGCGACGCCAGCCGATCCATCGCGGCGCGGCCCCGCTGCCACAGCGAGATCACCCAGCCGAGCGAGATCATGGGCCACATCAGCATCGTGGAGTACAGGTGGAAGGCGAGGAACTCACCGAGGCCGATCTCGCCGCGCGCCATCATGCGCCCGCCGACGAGGAGCGTCAGGGCGAGGGCGCAGCCCTTCATCAGGCCGATCACGGGCTGGAACAGAGCGCGGGTGTCGGACAGCCGCAGGTTGGCGTCTCGCGACCGTTCGGCCTGCGCGGCGAAGGCCGTGACCTCGCTGTCCTCGCGCGCGAACGACTTGACTACACGAATGCCGGCGAAGCTCTCCTGGGCGCGCGTGGAAAGCGCGCCCTGCGTCGCCTGCACGTCCACCGAGGCCACGTGGATCCTCGGTGCGAGCAGTCGCGTGGCGACGGCGACACCCGCGAGCGGGATGAGGTTGAGGAGCGTGAGCGACGGGCTCATCGTCCACATGAACCAGAACGCGAGCGGCGTCAGGACAGCCGTGGTGACGACGTACATGAGGCCCGGGCCGACGCTCATGCGCACGGCCTCGACGTCGGCGGTCAGACGGCTCATGACGTCGCCCGTGTGGTGGCGGCCGAGCCACGCCGGGCTGCGCGCGAGCAGGCTGCTGTAGAGGCGGTTGCGCAGACGGCGTTCCATCTCGCGCGAGGCTCCGACCAGGTTGCGGCGCATCACGAACTGGAATCCGCCGCGCAGCGCGGTCAGCAGTACGGCGGCCGCTGCCCACATCGTCGCGAGCTCCAGATCCGGCTCACCGGGGAGCGCGTTGATGGCGAAGCGGAACGCCTGCGGGACGAACGACTGCGCCAGCACCGTGAGCACGATGCAGGTGAAGCCGATGCCGATGCGGACACGCTCGGGTCGCACGAGTGGCAGCAGCTTGAGGAATCGACGCACGGAAGCTCTGACTTGTAAGGGCCCGCGCAAGAATAACTTCGGGATTCGGCCGGCTGCGACGACGCGGGGCGGCGTTGCCTCTCCTCCCCGACTCGGCTCCGCAATGAGTCGCGTCGTCGAGGCGCCTTGCCCCGCGCCGTCTCGCTCGCTCTCGGTCCTACGAACTTATTCTGGCGCGGGCCCTGACCGACACGCGAGCCGCGCCCGCAGTTCCGGACGTCCGCGCGCGGGGGCTGCGCGGCCGCGGCTGTCGGCACCTGCGCGGGCCGCACGACATCGCGCGTGCGATATCGCTCGCTATGCCTGACAGGTCGCTCTCCCACGCCGCCGCGCGGCGGCGTGGAACGAGTGCAACGATTTGCGGTGAAATGAGTTATGGAATTGCTGTGGGAATGCCGCAGCGAATGGCCCGGCACTTGCAATCTTGCCGTGTCGCCCGAGGGTGTTTCACCCGGAGGCGGTACGGAAGGCAGGTCCCGGAAATCCAGACATGGAAAATCAGAAACGGAAACGACCCTGATATCCCTGATCTAGAAGCCCCAACCAACCCCGACCAACTCCGGGGTCCTGTTGACCGGACTAGGGCTCGCCGCAAGGCGGGCCCTCGATGATTCCCGGCGCTGATTCCCGGCGCTGACTGTCGGTGCGGATGCCCCGGCGATGATCGGGGCGCTATTCGAACGTCGCCGGGACCTTGATCGTCAGCAGCACGGCCTTGCCCCTCTTGCGCGGCGTGCCGTCCTTCTCGATCTGCGGGATGGGCGCTGAGAGCGTGGCGACGCCGCCGGCGTAGCCGCCGCTCGGCGGGGTCTCGGCGGTGATCGACCAGGTTGCCGTGTAGGGCTCGGGCAGGTAGCCCAGAGGCTCGCCCCTGAGGTGCGCGCCGAAGACCCCGGCTTCCGAGCCGTCGCCGGCATAGACCGCGATCTTGTTGCCCTCGAGCACCAGCCAGGCACCGACCTGGTAGCGGAATCCCAGGTCGTGGGTCGTCCACAGCGCGGACCACTCATCGCCCATGTCCAGCACCACGGTGTTCTCCGCCTCGCCCTCGCCCGTGCCCTCTTCCCCGCCGTCCCCGCCGGTGTCCGCGTCGCTCTCCTCGGCGGGCGCCTGGCCCGCTCTGCGCAGCGTGATCTTGCAGTTGGGCGTGGCGACCAGCGCGCCCACGAAGGCCACCTCGGCCTTGTCCAGCGACAGCTTCGTGAAGCGGCCCTTGTCCTTGAGGTACGTCGCCATGAGGCCCTTGATGGGGATGAAGGCGATGCCCCGCGCCGCGCCCCTGACGTTGGCGTGGTCGGCGGCCGCGGGGTCCAGATCACGGAGCAGCCAGCCCGCCGTGCCGTCGAGCGCGAAACCCTGCAGCGGCTGGCGCCGGTGGCGTTTCTCGCGGTCGCTCACGGGCAGGCCCACCGGGTAGGGCAGCCATGTTGCCGCGCCGCTCACGCGGAACGTCTCGCCCGCGTACGTCGCCAGCTCCAGCGTCAGGTCACGCCCGCTCTGGGGGTACGCCGCGTAGCGGAAGCCGAAGCCGTCCGCGCGCAGCTCGGGCGAGATCTGCGTCGTGCCGATGTCCCAGATGCGGTCCGCTCCCAGCATCACGTAGTTCTCGTCGTCCCACATGCCGCCGCGCGCCAGGCAGCCCGCGTTGTCGTACTTGAAGGGCGACTTGGAGCCCGTGTAGCGGTGGGCGAAGTCGAACACGTACTCGCTCACGTTGCCCAGCAGGTGGTACACGCCCTCGGGCGTGGCGAACTCCCCCATGGAGTCCACCTCGAGCGGCCCGGCGTTGATGGCGTCCTGGCCCCGGAAGCGCTTCCAGACCGCGGCCGCCGGGTTCCAGTCGTCGCCCCACGGGAAGCGCCGGCCCTCGTCGCCGCGCGCCGCGCGCTCCCACTCGGCCTCGAGCGGCAGGTGCAGTCCGGCCCAGCGGCAGAACAGCCGCGCGTCGTTCCACGACAGGTAGCGCACCGGCCGGTCGCGCTCGTCCTCGGGGACCTCGCCGCCCTTCCAGTAGGGCGGGGGCAGGATGCGCGTGTACTCGATCTTGGTGCCGGCGGGGATCACGGCGTCCTCGACCCACGCCCCCCGCAGCGGCTCCCAGGCGGGGTCGGCGTCGGGGTTGAGGGCGCTCATCAGCCGGCCCTCGTTGCGGTAGTAGATGTAGAGCCCGGCGCTCTGCGCATCGGCCGGGTTGACCGCGGGATCGATGTCGTAGAGCGCGGTGACGATGTCGCGCAGCGTCATCCCCGGCTGGGTGACGTCGGAGTCGGCGTTGACCGGGTCGTCCAGGAACACCTTCCACTGCGCGTTGGTGACCTCGAAGCGGGCGATCTCGAAGGGCGCCACGCGGGCCGTGTGGCGCGGCGTCATGAACAGGAAGCCCTCGCGCCACAGGAACTCGTAGCGCTCGCGGTCCAGGTTCAGATCCAGATCCTTGGTGTGGAATGACTTGATCTCCGCCTCGTCCATCCCGATCGGCTGCGCGTCCGTCGCCGGGAACGGCTGCAGCGGGGCCGGTGGCGTCTCCTGCGCCGCGGCGAGGGCCGGTACGAGGAGCGTCAGCCCGGTGAGGGCGATCAGCGAACGGCGGCGTGCGCCGAGGGGAGAGGTCTTCTGCATGTCGTGCTCGTGCCGAGTTCCTGTGTCTCGCCGCCCCGTCGCGGGCGCCGGACGTGTCGCCTGTGGGTGACGCGAAGTGTCCGCGCCGCCGCGCCGCGCGGCCACCGCTGTCCCCCACGGGGTACATCCGCCGGCCGCTGACGGCATCCTTGGCGAAGTTAGCACGAGGCGTACCGCTCCGGCCTCGAATCGGCGCGGCGTACCGCCGGCAGGGGAGCCGGGGGCCACGCCCGGGGAGCGCTCGACGCTGGCCCGGACCATTCATGAGGCTCGCGCACTCCGTGACGGCGGTCGAAGCGAACCCGAGGCGGAGCGCGGATGCGGGAGCCACGGCCCGCGCCGCGAGGCCCGTCCCGAACGAGGGCAGAGCGTCGAGATCAAGGCGCGCCTGCGAATTCCCAGCCGTAGCTTCGTAGAGCAGGCGCAACGCGGAGATCGGCGCTCTGGTCCGTTCAGGTGTGTGAGTCGTCATG
>JAJRVY010000280.1 GCA_024277065.1 Planctomycetota bacterium | reverse complement strand
CCTCACCGAGTTGCGTGACGCGCTGCGAGCCTGCCTCGAACGACTCACGGCGAGTCGCAGAGAGCGCTTCCTGGCCACGCACGACGCGCGCCAGAGCGGCGGCAGCGAGGCGCAGCTCGCGCGGGATCTGGGCATCTCCCGCGACACTCTCAAGGAGTCCAACGCCGCCTCTCGGGTCAGCCTCCGTAACTGCCTGCGGGCCAGGGGGCACGAGTTGGCTCGAGCGATTTCGCTCCCACCAGATCGTGGCACCCGCGCGGGGAGGGATGTGAGATGAGTCACACGTCGCTGCCCCTCGCGAACTGCCCGTCGGGATTCGATCCCTGCCGCGTGGCAGCTCTCGTCGAGGACGGCTCGGACTTCGAGGCGCGCGCGCACGTTCACGCGTGCGCGGTGTGCACCGATGCCTATCTCGACCACATCGTGATCGATCAGGTCGTGCGTGACGTCGCGGCTGACCGGTTTGCACGGGCGAGACCGCCCCGGCGGCATCGCCCGATCGCCGGCGCCCTGTGGATTCGCGCGTGGCCGGTCGCGGCGGCGCTCCTGATCGGCATCGGCGGCCTCGCCGGCGCAGCGGCCCACAGGCTGCTCGTCCCCCACCTCGTCTCGACTCAGGGGGCCGGTCTCGGCTTCGTCGGTGAGATGGAAGTGCGCACGGGCCTGGACTTCAGGGCCGCCGGCGTCCCGGCCGGGGCGAAGGTCGTCGCCTGGACGTCGTACGTGGCGGGGGACGCCGAACTCGGTACGGCGGTCGTACTCGAGCGCGGGGGCGATCGCCGCGTGGACGTGCTCGCGTTCCGGGGTGACGGCAGCGTCGCGTGGACGGCCCGTGATCGCTGGCCGGACGAGGCGCTGGCACTGCTGGGCTACCGGTACGCGCGGTTCTCGCGGCTCGTGAGCGTCGCTCGCCGCCGCGATGGCGATCGCGTTCGCGAGATGCTCGTGGTCGCACTCGAGACCGCCAGGGAAGGCGCCGTGCTGACGGTGGATCCCGTCTCCGGGAAGTTCCTCGGCGCGCTCGTTCACGACGGGCGGTTCTCACGCGATACCGATGAGATCAACTCCATCAACGTGCTGCCCGGACCTGACGGGGAGGACCGCTCGCTGGCACTCTTCGCGCAGCACCGCGAGAGCACCACGTCGCAGCTCTGCATGGTCGTCTTGAAGCCCGATTGCTCGATCACGCAGCACATCGTGTTTCCGACGCTCGGCATCCGTGGGGCGGACGGCCCTGTGGTCCGTGGCGCCTTCATCGACTGGAACCGGGAACACCGCGGCGTCGAGTTCATGACCACGGATCGTATCGTCTTCGCGTTGCCGGTGCGTCGAGGGCGCCTCGATCTCGACGACGTGACGGCGCGCACGGCCGATGGGCTTCGGGCCGTGTACGAGGGCGTGCGCGGGGCAGGTTCGTTCGACCGTCTCGTCGATCCCGAGGGCGACGGACGCGGCAGCATGGAGACCCTCCAGGAGCAACTGCAGAGCGCCGTCGAGGAGCGCCCCATCACGAGGAGAACCGCATGGGAGATGCGCTGATCCGCGTGGCCGGCCTGGTGATCGTCGCCGGGCTGGCGGGGAGTTGTCTGGGGGAGGACCTCTCCACGGTTCGTCGGGGCTCCGCGGCCGGGGCCCAGCGCGGCGACGCGCTCCAAGGCATCGGCGCTCGCGGCATGGCGCGGTACGCGCGGCGCGTCGATGGCGACATCACCAGCATCACCCGTCCGTGGAGCGATGATCCCGAGAGCCCGACGGTCGTGACGACCGGCGCCGGCAGTGGAGCGGATCAATCGAGCGTCTTGCTCTTCAGCCCCGACGGCTTGCTGACCGCTCGCTATCGCGTGTCGGGTGATGTGCGCAACGCCACGTCGAGTTCGTCGAGTCCATACCGATTCCTGACGCCGAACGCTCCGAGTCTCGTGGCGTACACGCACGTCGGGACGAGCGACGACGGGACGGAGTACGAGCGACGCCTGCTGCTGTTCGCGACGTACGGGATGTTCGTGCCGTACAGCCTCGAGATCGTCGAGGTGGTGGACGACACGCTGCTCGAACCCCGGTTTCGCTTCTGGAACCCGGGCGGCATCAGCCGGCCGGTCGTGGCGGAGGGCGTGATCGCGTTCCACGCCGTTGACAACAACCTGGCCGACACCGACGCGCTCGAGTACACGGAGGTCGTCGTCACGCTGTCCATCGACGAGATCCTCGCCGGCGCGGGCCGCGACACGGTCGATTTCGGCTATCCGCCGACAGCTGGCGACAACGGGCGCGGGTACGCGTTGCACCTCGCGATACCCGGGCCCAGTTCGCCCGAGATGACGGTGGCGCAGACGTTCGATCTTCGCGACGGGCTGCTGCGGTTCGGCCGTGAGCGAGGCATCATCTACGTACTGGACGTCACCGACGGGACGCTGTCGGCCGAGCGCTCAGCGGGTGGGGCGGGCTGGGCCGCCGTGCTGGAGCCCGTGCCCTCGGTCGATGTGCGGCGACCCGGCACGCATTGAGACGGGGTGACCCGCGAGCGCGCGCGGAGTGGGGGCCGGCTGGAGGCTGCGCTCCCAGTCGCGCCGCTGGCGCAGTGGGCGGCGCTCGGTGACTGACTGCGGACCAGGCTGATGCGCCGGGAGAGCCATCGCAGGTGGGCAGTGCCCGCCGCGAGGATCCCCCGGGCCAACGCGACGGCGGGTTGCAAGAGGATCCCGACGACCTGGTCGGCTTTCCAGCGCTGGATGCGTCGCACGCGCACCCGACATGCTGGTCCGGTTCGCAACGGAGGTCCGCCCGCGTGCGGTCGCGCTGCGTAGCCCCATGCGGCTACGATTCACGCGCCTGACGACCTCCATGCGCGATGGCCGCCGTCTCGCGGCGACGGGGAATCCCCCTACCGCCGGCGATCTGCGACGCAGGAGGACGTTGGAGAGGAGCGCTTCCGTGGCGACTAGTATGGCACCCGATTGCATTGCACAGTGCGTTGTGCCCGCCCGTGAGCCGACTGCGGGCTTGAGCGCGTCCGTTGATGTCGGGGACAGTGGCTCAACGCGACGTTGCCTGTACTACATCTCGTCAGTTGGATGGGATCTCGCACCGCAGATCCGAGTCACCGCACGTTGCGGCGTGCCGTGAATCCAAAGCGTCGGGGCGTTCCATTCGGACGCGCCCCGACATGGGCTGGCGCTGTAGATCAGTTATCGGAGAAGTAGGAACCGGCGCGCCAGTCGTCTTGCCCGTTCGCTGCGTGGTTGGCGCCACCGCCGATCGAACTGTAACTCCCGGAAGTGGAGTTGCTGCGCCCGCCTACGATCGTCGTGGCCGATCCAGAGCTGGAGTTACCGCAGTGGTTGTCGTAGCCGCCCAGGATGGCGGAGAAGGCACCCCGCGCAGTGTTGAACTCGCCGCCCACCACGACTGCGCCCGCAGCCGTGGCCGAGTTGTCCATCCCGCCCACTACACACGAGTAATTGCCAGTTGAGACGTTGGATGCACCGCTGAGAACGGATGAGTACTTGTTCACGACATCCTGTTCCAAGCCGCTGACGATCCCGCCGAAGGACGAATAGTTGTTCTTTCTTCCGATGACGAGGAAGTGCGAGCCGCTACGGACATTACCCGATGGCCGCTGTTCATTGTAGCCAATGATGAGATTCCCGTAGCCGTTGGGCGCGCCCTCGGTCTGGCCGCTACCGGAGACGATTTGCACGTTGACGCCGGAGAAACGTAAGGTCTTTCCGTTATCGATCACGGATGCGGACGCGAGCTTGGTCTCGAGGCTTGCGATTCGCGTGCTGAAACCTGACACGTCATCGACGACGTCACTGACGGCGTCGTCCAGGCTTGCGATGGAGTCTTCGAGATCGGACACGTCGTCGCCGATGTCCCGCAGCGAGTCCTCGTTCGCGCTGATGCGAACGCCGAGGGCCACGACGTCCTGGCCAATCGTGGTCGGGATCGCCGCCATGACGGTCTGGAGCGCGTCGAGGCGCTGGCTCACGTCGGCGAGAGCCTGCTCCGTGACGTACAAGCGCTCATCGATCGCTCGCATGCCGGTGATCCGGTCGAGGCGGCTCCCCAGTTCCGAGGGCACCGTCGATTGCATGAGTTCAAGCCTATCGAGGATCTTGCGCGCCTTCTTGAGCTTCATTCTCGTGCCTGCGAGCGCCGTTCCCGCCACGACGACCAACGCCAGCCCGAATCCCAGTGTCCAATTCCGTCGCATCTGCACCTCCGTTGTATTGCCCGGCTCGCTGCCGGCGCAGCTCATCCAACTCACCGGGATCACGGAGCATGAAGGGGGGGG
>JAJRVY010000279.1 GCA_024277065.1 Planctomycetota bacterium | reverse complement strand
CGCATCCGTCAGGTACGCCAAGGAACGACACGCGTTCGGCAAGCCGATCGCGAAGTTCCAGGCCATCCGCGCCAAGCTCGCCGAGATGGAGGCACGCACCGAGGCCGCCGAGCTCATGACGCTGCGCGCGGCGTGGCTCAATGACCAGGGCGAAGCGCACTCCAAGGAGGCTGCCTGCGCCAAGCTCCTGGCGTCCCAGACGGCCAACTTCTGTGCCCGCGAGGCCGTGCAGATCCACGGCGGCGCCGGCTACCTCGCGGACTTCCCGATGGAGCGCCACATGCGCGACGCGCGCATCACGGAGATCTACGAAGGCACCACCGAGATCCAACGGCTCGTCATCTCACGCGCGCTGCTCGGCTGAGCGACCACGAAGGAACCCACCCGCGATGATCTACCTGACCGAAGACCACGAGATGATCCGTGAGAGCGCGCGCGAATTCGTCGCGGAGCGCGTCAAGCCGATCGCCCAGGATATCGACACGTCCCACGAGTTCCCGCTCGAGAACGTCAAGGCGCTCGGCGAGCTCGGGTTCCTGGGCGTGCCCATCCCCGAGGAATACGGCGGGATGGGGATGGACAACGTTGCGCAGGCGATCCTCGTCGAGGAGTTTGCGCGGCACTGCGGCAGCACCGCGCTGACCGTCGCCGCGCATTCGTCGCTGGGCACGTTCCCGATCCTGGCCTTCGGCACCGAAGAGCAGAAGCAGCGCTACGTCCCACGGCTCGCGAGCGGCGAGATCATCGGTGCGTTCGGGCTGACCGAGCCCGACGCCGGATCCGACGCCCAGGGCATCCGCACGACCGCCGTGCGCGACGGCGACGAGTTCGTCGTGAACGGTTCGAAGATGTACTGCACGAACGGCACGCACGCGCAGGTCATCACGTTCACCGCGATCACCGGCCGCAAGGGCAACGGGCGGAGCGAGATCTCGGCCTTCGTCGTCGAGCAGGGCACGCCGGGGCTGGTGCTCGGCAAGCTCGAGAAGAAGCTCGGCATGCGCGCCTCCGACACGCGCATGATCCACTTCGAGGACATGCGCATCCCCCTCGACAACGTGCTCGGTGGCCCCGAGCAGATCGGCGTTGGGTTCCGCAACTTCATGAAGACGCTCGAGGGCGGGCGCATCGGCATCGGCTCGCTCGGCGTCGGTTGCGGCCTCGGTGCCCTCGAGCGCGCGCTCGAGTACGCCAAACAGCGCGTCTCCATGGGCAAGCCGCTCATCGATCACCAGGAGATCGGCTTCAAGCTGGCCGACATGGCCGTGGAGTGCGAGGCCGGCCGCCACCTCGTCTATCACGCCGCGATGCTGAAGGACGCCGGCCGGCCCTACGGCCGCGAGGCGGCCATGGCCAAGCTGTTCGGGAGCGAGATCGGATCGCGTTGCGCCGACCGCGCGATCCAGGTCCTCGGTGGCTACGGCTACACGCGCGAGTACGATGTCGAGCGCATCTATCGCGACGCCAAGCTGAACGAGATCGGCGAGGGCACGAGCGAGATTCAGCGCCTGATCATCAGCCGTTCACTCCTCGCGGACGGCGTCGGCCTGTAGCCTGCGCCGTCATGTCGGAAGACGCCTCCGGTGAGTCGCCGTTCAGGGGGGGCTTCAGACTCCTGCCGGGCGCCGAGGGCATCTTCACGATCGATGCCTGGGGCGCGGAGTTGGCGGAACTCCTGCCCCGTGCCGTCGAGGGCGCCTTTCGCGCGGCGGGCGATCCGGAGTCGCTGACGCCTGCGCCGCCGTTCCGCCTCGAGGCACGGGGCGCCGACGTCGCCGAGCTGATCGGCATGCTCGCCGTGTCGGCGCTCGGGCTGCTGGCGCGGGAGGGGCGCTACGCGAGCGTCGTGATCTGCCGCTCGGTCATGGCCGTCGAACCCGGCGGCAGCCTCGATCCGGGCGTGGCGGCGATCCTCCTGTGCGACGGCGGCTTCGTCTCCGCCGCAGGTGATCGCGGGCTGCGGCGCATCGCGCCGACGGATGATCCCGTCGGTGTCTGGGAGGAGAACGGTTTCCTGCGCGCCCGGTTCCATGTGATGGAGCGCCCGGCGGCGCTCGAGGAGGAGGGCGCAGGATCTTGACGGAGGTGCACGCCGGCGAGACGCTCGGCAGGTTCTGCGAGTACCACCACCGTACGCCGGCGACGGCCACCTGCGCGCTCTGCGCGAAGGCGACCTGCGACGTCTGCACGCGCGCCGTCAACGCCGCGGCGCTCTGCATGGGCTGCGCGGTGGGGCGGGCGACACAGACGTCGTGGCTCGCGGCGGCGTTCAGTCTGCTGTTGCCCGGAGCGGGCCAGGTCTACAACGGTCAGTTCGGCAAGGCCGTGACCGTGTTCCTGCTCGCGCCCCTGGCCGCGCCGTGGTTGTGGGGGGTGTACGATGCGGCCGTGACGGCGGATCGCATCGCCGCCGGCGACGTGACCGCGGCGACCGTGCCCACGGGCGGCGTGCTGCTCGGGCTCAAGATCGTGTGGCTGCCGGTGGCGGTGTTCTACGTCGTGCTGTCGTCGCTGGCGGTCACCGCCCTGATGGCGGGCGTCGGTGCGCTCTTGCGTTGACCGCTACGTCGATCGGGCGGCGCGGAGTGCGCGAACGCGAACGAGAGAGGAATCTTCGATGATCCTGACGACCACAGAGACCGTGGCAGGGCACCGCGTCGTGGAGACGCTCGGCATCGCCAAGGGCAGCACCGTGCGCGCCAAGCACGTGGGGCGGGACTTCATGGCGGGCCTCAAGTCCATCGTCGGCGGCGAGATCGGCGGCTACACCGAAATGCTCTCCGAGGCCCGGACGCAGGCCGAGGAGCGGCTCATGATCGAGGCCCGCTCGCTTGGGGCCAACGCCGTCGTGAACATCCGCTACACGACCAGCGCCGTGATGCAGGGCGCCGCCGAGATGCTCGCCTATGGCACGGCCGTACGCGTCGAGCCTGCGTGATCGTCGGCGCGTCACCGCGGGGGCTCGCCGGACGTTTCGTGCGCCGCAGTTGACGGCACCGTGTCAGACTGATCGTCATGTCGCCACGCATGTCCGAGGAGCAGTTCGAGCTGCGCGCACGCATCGCGAAGGCCCTCGGGCACGCGGGCCGCTTGATGATTCTCGACGTCCTCGGCCGCGACGGACCGCTGAGCGTCACGACGCTCGCCGAGCGCCTCGGCGTGGATCAGTCCACGATCTCGAGGCATCTCTCCCTGCTGCGGCAGGTGGGCATCGTGGCCGCCCGCCGCGAGTCCGGACAGCAGCTCTACCGCCTGCGCGTGCAGTGTCTCGATGGCTTCTGGCAGTGCGTCGAGGGCGTGATCGCGCACCAGGCCGCCTCCCACGACGAGATCGTGAGCGCCGAGCACGTCGCGCTCATCCACACCGAGACGCTGCGCCCCAAGAAGCGCGCCTGAGGGCCTGTCCGGGAACAACTGCTCCATTCGGCCGGCTGCGACGGTCCAGGGCTGCGCCCGGCCTCCTCCGCGACTCGGCTTCGCAATGAGTCGCCGTCGTCGGTGCGCCTTGCCCTGAACCGTCTCGCGCGGCCTCGGTGGTTGACGCAGTTGTTCCCGGACAGGCCCTGGGTCCGCAAGGAGCCCGCACGCGGCGACGCCGCCATGGGGGGATGTCGGGCTATCTGAGGGCGTCTTCGACCGCCTCGGTCGTTTCTTCGAAGACGCCGGTCAGCTCGTCGAAGAGCAGCAGGTTGTGGGCCGGGCGCACACGCTGCAGGCGGGCGAGCAGATCATCGGCGCGCTGGAGCGCCGCCGCCGCCTCGCCTCCCGCGGTGCGGGCCGGCTCGCGCAGCGGGGCGAGCGCATCCTCTGCCTCCTCGAACCACTCGGCACTGTAGTCCAGCCACTCTTCGAGGTCGTCCTCGTGGGACTCCTGGTGGCATCGGATGCAGTTCTCCTTGGCGGTCTCGGCGACGGTCGCTGACGGCGGATCACCGTGGCACTCGTGGCACGGCACCTTGGCCATCATCTGCGGGGGCTCGTCGAACCCCGGCTCGATGCCGCGCAGGAAGCGGTCGGTCTCGGCGTGGCAGCTCGTGCACGTCGCGCCCTCGGGCCGCGCCGGACCGTGGTGGCACGTGGCGCAGTCGTCCTTGCCGATCGTCGTGCCGCCGTGCGTCTCGGTCGTGTGGCAGGTTCCGCAGTCACCCGCCTTGCCGAGGTGGCGGCTGTGCTCGAAGCGCGTACCCGGGACGGTGATCTCGCGCTCCTCGATGCCCATGTGGCAGAGGCCGGCGCACGGCAATTCCGTCTCGAATGCCGGATCGAGGACGAACGGCGTGGGCGGTCGCGCCGGGTCCAGCTCGCGCCACGCGGCGTCGGCCTGCTCGGCGGCGGCTCCGAGGAGCTGTTTCGCGAACCACGGGTTGTGCACGCCCTTGCTGCCGTCGGCGCGCACGAGTCCGACGTCGTGGCGCGCCGCCTCGAGTCCGCTCACGAGCGCCGCGCCGTTCGCGCTGGTGCGCGCGCGCTCGAGCGCCGCATCGACTGCGGCCCCGACATCGGCGGTGGCCTCTGCGAAGCGTCCCTGCCAGCGCCCCACCATGCCCTCGAACGCGGGGCCGTGGCAGGACATGCACGCGACCTCGCGGGCGGAGATCGTCGTGACGCCGGCATCGTCGAAGTCCGGCAGGTGCATGTGGCAGCCGTTGCAGGAGACGCGCGCCAGCCACATGGCGCTCGGTGTCGAGCCGACCTCGCGGCCGCCCTCGCCGCGGAGGAACGCCTCGGACGTCTGGTGCGACGAGAGGTGGCACCGCGAGCACGTGTCCGCCGGCGCCGCCGTCTCGCGCGGCGGCAGCTTGTGGATGACCTCGGTGTGGCACTCCAGGCAGTCCACCTTGTGGTCGGTGACGTGCTGACGGTGCAGGAACTCGGTGTCGCCGTAGCGTTCGATGTGCTCCACGACCGCGTGGCAGGAACCGCAGCGGCGCTTGGGAACCTCGCCCGTACCGCGCGTGATCGTGGAGTGGCACGACGCGCACTCGACACCGCGGCTCACGTAGTCGTCGTGGCGGAAGACGAACCCCTCGAGCTGGATGGGTTCTTGCGGGGCGCCGTGGCACGTGTCGCATTCGGACAGGCGCGGATCCTCGTCGGCGCCCTTGAAGTGGCAGAGGAAGCACGTGGACGGGGTCACGGCCAGATGCTGGCCCTGCACGATCTGCGAGTGGCACGACGTGCAGCGCAGCTTCTTGGAGCGCCGCATCTCGAGCAGGTGTGGCGTGTGGTCGAAGTCGATGGACACGCCGCCGACGTCGTACTGCACCTTGCCGGAGAGCAGCCGCGTCGAGTGGCAGCCCGAGCGCATGCAGGAGGAGTAGCTCACCTCGGCCCACGGTTTCGTGCCGGCGGTCCCGGTCACGTACTTGGCGAGTTGGGAGAGCGCCTTGAACTTGCCCTCGGCGGTCTCGAGGAGGCCGGGCTCGTAGTGGCAATCGACGCACGGCACGGTACGGTGCGAGGACTCCTCCCACGAGCGGACGTAGGGCTCCATGTTGTGGCACGTGCGGCAGAACTGCGGGCGCGTCGTGTAGGTCACCACGCCGTAGCCGACGGGGAGCATGACGAACAGACCGACCATCGCCACGAGCGGGAGGCTCGCGACGATGGTGCGCAGCGACGGGATGCGGATGATCCTCACGTCGTACGTACCTTCCTGCGCCACAGCGCCATGAACCATGCGAGCCCCAGCAGCAGGGCTCCCGCCACGGAGCCGTAGATGCGGCGGTCGCGCGACTCGCGGAGCCGCTTCTCACGCCCGAGCAGGGCCTCGTCGACGAGTGACCGCACGCGTCGCAGCGAACCCTCGATGCGCGCGGGATCGGTGGCGTGGCTCAGGGGGACGGCGCGCACGAGTTCGCGCTCGGCGCGCGTCAGCGCCTCGCGTTCGTCCTCGGCATAGAAGCCCGCAGCCGCCATGGAATCGATCAGCGCGGTGGCTTCGCGCAGCTTCTCGTCGGCGCCGCGGAACCCGGCGCCGAATGCCCGTGCCACGCGTGCCCCCTCGTCGCCGTCGTGGCAGTCGAGGCACCGGGCACCGTCACCGTCGTCGCCGGCCGGGGCGTCGAAGCGGTCGAAGTCGGGCTGGCTGACGGCGTGGTTGCCGTGGCATGTGACGCACTGCTCCATCGCGCCGGCGGCCGACGCGGCGGCGTGTGGGCTCTCGCGGAACCGCTCGCGCGTCTCGACGTGGCAGTGGCCGCAGACGTCGGCGACCTCGTTGGCGCCCGGCGGCGTGGCCGCGTGCGCGTCGTGGCAGTCGGCGCACGAGGGCACCCCGGGCGCGCCCTCCGCGAGCTTCTCGCCGTGCACGCTCGAGGCGAACTCCGCCGGAGCGCTGGCGTCGAGATCGTGGCGCGCCATGAGTTCGCTGTCCGCATGGCAGCGACCGCACGTGCCGGGGACGTTCGTACGGAACGCCGGCGAACGTGCGTCGTGCGTGCCGAGGATGTCGTGCGAGCCGTGGCAGTCCGTACAGACCGCGGCGTCCAGTTTGCCTTCCTCGAGGACGGCGACGCCGTGATGACTCGTGCGATAGACGGCGAGGACGTCGGTACGCAGATCGAAGGGACGCATCCGTGCGACGTCGGCATGGCACGTGCCGCACATCTCGGGCACGTCCTGGCGGCCGATCGCGCCGCGGTAGCCCGCGTCCTTCGAGTGCGCGGCCTCACGGCTCTCGGCGCGCGTCGCATCTCCCCCGTGGCAGGCCACGCAGCCGAGGCCTGCGTTGGCGTGGATCGAGCGCGCGTGGCTCGTGCGTTGCTTGCCGTGGCAGATCCCGCACCCCTCGGGCGCCGCCTGCGCGACGGCGGCGAGGGCCACGAAGAGTAGAGTTGCGAGCGCCTTCATGTCGTCAGCTCCACGTAGGTCAGCCAGAGCGTTGCAGCGATCGCCACCGCACCGAGGGCCGTGTGCCAGAGCGGCCTGCGGGCTGCGAGCCGACGCGCGAGTAGTGGCCAGACCACGATCGAGGTGAGCACCAGTGCGGGCATGAGGGAGACGGGCAGCCAGTCGGGAGCGCTCTCCACGAGCCCGTGCACGGGAAGGAGAGGCCACGACGAGCGGAGCGTCTCGGGCGTGCGCAGGGCGTCGGCCGGTGTGCCGAGCGATGCGGGGAGGTTCGCGGCGACGAGCGTCAGTCCGCCGAGCAGTGCGCAGGCCGCCGAGAGCCAGCCCATCGCGGCGACGCGCAGCGTCGCGTAGCTGCGCCGCCCGGTCGTCACGGCGGCCACGCCGGGCAGGCACGCCAGCTCGTGGATCTCGTCCGCCGTGATGGCGTCCCGCAGCAGGAGCGCGCCCTCGGCGGGAACGGCGCGGACGTCCATGTCGTGCAGGCGCGCGTCGACGTGCGCCCGGTCCGCGAGTGTGGCGCTGGAAGAGAATCGCATGATCATCCGATCGCCCCCCGGCGCATGAGCGCTCGCATGCGGTGGATCACCCAGTACGCCGCCCACGGCATCAGGAGCGCGTGCGCCGCGTAGAGCCGGATGAGCGTGACGCCGGACACGTCGTCGCCGCCGCGCAGGACGCCGGCGATCCATGGTCCGACGACCGGCGTGTCGGCGACGAGGTGCGCCGTGACCGTCGTGCGCCAGTAGGCGTCCTGATCCCAGGGCAGAGCCTCGCCCGTGAAGAAGAAGGCCAGCATGAGGAGCAGGAAGCCCACCGTCAGCAGCCAACCGCTGAAGCCTCGCGGGCCGAGGAACGCGCGCCGGAAGAAGGCCCGGATCAGGAGCAGTGCCGCCAGGACGACCAGACAGTTCGCCGCCACGAGGTGCAGGCTGCGCACGAGCCAGCCGAGCGTCACCGCGTTCGAGATGAGCTGCACGCTCGCGAACGCGGCCTCCGGCGCGGGCCGGTAGTACAGCGCGAGCAGCGCACCGGTGACGACTTCGATGCCGAAGAGGAACACCGCCACGCGCCCGGGATCACTGAGGAACGTGCGGTGCTCGACCACCGGGCGGTCGAGGAATGCGGTCAGGTTCACGTTCCTCACAGCGTCACCCGTCCGGCGCGACGGACCAGGACGCGGTCGCCCTGGACCGACACCTCGAACGACCGCAACGGCCGCGGCGGCGGGCCCTCGAGGACGTTGCCACCCAGATCGAACGAGGCGCGGTGACACGGACAGATGAGCTGGCGCCGCTCCGGACTCCATTCGACGAGGCAGCCGAGGTGCGTGCAGACGAGCGAGAGCGCGTGCAGCTTGGTCCCGGACGCCACGACGATCCCCGGCTCACTGCCGAAGCTGAACGTCTGGTAGCCCTTCTTGCGCAGTTCCGAGAGGCGCGCCACCTCGAGTTCGTCCACGCCGTCGCCGCGGCGCTCCGGCGGGTGGGCGAAGAGCCCGATGGAGCCGGCTGCGGCGCCCGCCACGCCGACGGCGAGCGCCGTGGCGAAGCTGTCGAGGAAACTGCGCCGCGTCGTGCGGAACTGCTCCGGGATCTCGATCACCGCCGCGCGCTCGACGTCGGGCGGCGGCGACAGATCCTCGGGCGGTGAATCGACGACGACGGTCGTGCGGTCGCCCTGCATGCGTACGGTGGCCTGGACGCCGCGATCCGAAAGCTCGCGGGCGAGCGCTTCGCCACGCGTCGGATCCGTGTCCGCTCTCAGTATCCAGATGGACGACCGCATGAAATCTCCCGTGCGATTGGGCGGGGCCGCTCCGGCGGGGAGCGACACCTGGGCCCGAGGGGAGTGTATGTGCCCGGAGTCGCACTCTCGGGTGGACGAACGGACCGTGGTCTCACATCGGTCGCCGCTCGCGTGATCTCTGTCACGAATGTGCCGCGCGTGGCGCCGCGCCGCGCAGCGCGGCAGGTCGGGCGTCGTGACGGCGGTCGCGCGAATCGCGCAGCGGCGGCAGGCGGCGCCGCGATCGTCAGCGCCGGCCGCGCACGATGCGCGACGCGACGAACGGCAGGAGCGCCGCCGCGAGGGCGAAGAGCGCCCACTGCAGTGAGACCGACACGCCGCACGCCGCCGCCGTCGCACCCAGCGCTCCCGCGGCGGCGAATGGCCACAGCCGCCACGAGCGCGTGAACGCTTCACCGCCGGCGAACACCACCGCGAGCGCCGCCCAGAACACGATCCAGCCCGTCATGCCGATCCCCGTGCCGCCTGCGGCCGGGCGCGTCGCGGCGCCCCGCCGCGGCTGACGTGGGGACTCGCCACGTCCATGAAGCGCCACGGCAGTTCGGTGGCGCGCGAGATGCCGATGTGCGGTCCGCGTGCCACGGACGGCTTCGCGCGGGGCGTCGTCCACACGAGCCCGTCGTCGAAGCGCCGACCGTTCCACGACGCGTCGAGGCCGAGTGCCACGACGAGCCGCGCCGGTCCGCCGGCCAGCTCGCGGTCACGACGCCCGGGGCGTCGCGCGCGCATGACGTCGAGCCCGTCCGCCGGGGCGAGTGCGCGGATCAGCACCGCGCCGGGCCGCCCGCGCTCCGTCGTCACGTTGAGGCACAGGTGTACCCCGTAGATGCGGTAGACGTAGAGCCGCGCGAAGGTCTCGCCCATGCAGCGCGCCGTGCGCGGCCGGGTCACCCAGTGCGAGGCAGGGTCGTCGCGGTAGGCCTCGGTCTCGACGATCACGCCGGCCACGTCCCCGCGTCGCAGAGTGACACCGATCAGGTCGCGCGCCACGTCGCGGGTGTCGCGGGCGAAGAAGCCGGCGTCGATCGGGGCGGTGCTCGTGGACATCTCGGACGCGCGTAGTGTGCGTCCGGATCGGCGCGCGGCCTACAATCGCCCGGTGCTCCTCACTCGCCTCCGCCCGTTCGCGCGCCGCGCACTCGCGTGCGTGGCCCTCGCCGCCGCCGCTCTGGTGTGCGCCGAGCCGCGCGTGGCCGCCGACGAACCCTGGCGCACGAGCGCGGACGTTCCCGTGCACTACTCGATCAAGGCGCGGTTGCGGCCGGACCACGGGCCCGGTACGCCGATGCGCATCACCGGCGACGTGCGGATCGCGTGGCGCAACACGTCGCCGGACGACGTCTCGTCGCTCTACCTGCATCTTTACGCCAACGCCTTCCGCAACACGCGATCGTCGTTCCTGCGCGAGGCCGCCGCGTCCGGCTGGGAACTCCCGGAGGACATGCAGTTCGGCGGCATCGACGTGCAGCGCGTCGAGTTCCTCACCGGCGACGTGCAACTGCCGCTCGAGTTCGTGCAGCCCGACGACGGCAACGTCGATGACCGCACGGTCGCACGCATCGCGCTGCCCGCGCCCGTGCGGCCCGGCGAGGGCGTCGCCGTGCGCATGCGGTTCACCACGACGCTGCCCTCGATCGTGGCGCGCATGGGGCGCAAGGACGACTTCGTCATGGCGGCGCAGTGGTATCCCAAGCTCGGGCGCTACGTCGGCAAGGACAGCACGATGCCGAACGTCCGCGAGGGTTGGTACTGCCACCAGTACCACCGCAACACGGAGTTCTACGCCGACTTCGCCGACTACGACGTCGAGCTCGACGTGCCCGACGGGTACGTCACCGGCGCCACCGGCACACGAGTCGGACCGCGGACGGAGGTTCGCGGGGGATTGCGCACCGAGATCTGGCAGGCGCGCAGCGTCGTGGATTTCGCGTGGACGGCGCACCAGCGATTCCTGTCGATGACGCGCGAACTCACGATGTTCAAGGCGCCCGCGGGCGTGTCGCCGCGCGACGACCCCGTGCTGCGTGAGCGCCGGCGCCTGGCCGCGTTGCGTGGCATCGAACCGCGCGAGATCAGGCTGCCGAAGGTCAAGGTGACGGTACTCCTGCAGCCCGAGCACGAGCGCCAGCAGGACCGCTACTTCGCCGCGGCGCGCGTCGCGCTCGGACTCTACGGCCTGTGGTTCGGACCCTATCCGTACGAGCAACTGACGATCGTCGATCCGGCGCACGGCGCGCGCGCGGCCGGCGGGATGAAGTACCCGCAGCTCGTGACCGTGGCCACGCGTGTCGCGAGCCCGAAGGAGAGCCTGCAGCCCGAGGGCGTGATCGTGCACGAGATCGGCCACCAGTGGTTCATGAACGCCTTGGCCTCCAACGAGGCCGAGGAGGCGTGGCTCGACGAGGGCCTCACGACGTACTTCACGGCGCGCGCGCTCGACACCGCCTACGGGCCCGCCGTCGGTGTGCACCGCGTGCTGGGCGTGCCGCTCCTCGTGACACCGTTCATGGAGTTCGCCGGTCTGGGCACCGGGTGGCCCGAGTGGATCGGGCTGCCGGATTGGGCCCACCCGCCGGATCTCGAGATCCTGACGGCGTGGCGTGATCTGCCGCCGCTGACGGCCCTGCCGACACGGCGCTACAAACGCGATCCCATCGAGCCCCGGCGTCGTTCCTATCTGCGTCGGGCCGGCTGGGACGAGTTCGTCCGCCCGGCGTGGGAGTACCACGACCGCCGCAGCTACGTCGTGAACGCCTATTCGCGGCCCGCCCTCTTCGTGGCGACGCTGCGCCGCACGCTGCACGCACGTCTCGGGGCGCAGGACGGCGAGCGCGCCTTCGTGCTCGGCATGGAGCGCTACGCACGCGACTGGCGCTTTCGCCATCCGACCACGCCGGACTTCATGGCGAGCTTCAGCGACGGCAGCGGGCATGACATCGCGCCTCTGGCCGCGGCGCTGCTGCGGACGAGTGGTGTACTCGACTACGCCGTCGAGTCGATCGAGACCGTGCACGAGCCCGATCTCGTCGGGCGCACCGAGCGCGACGGCGAGGAGATCATGATCGCCGCCCAGGACGCCGAGCGGCGCCGGGGCGAGCCGCAGACCGCCGTCGTCGTGCGCCGCCGCGGCGAGGTGATCGTGCCCGTGCGTCTGCAGGTCACGCGCGAGGACGGGCCGCCGGACGAGGTGACGTGGACGAGCGTCGAGTGGGACGGCCGCGAGCGCTGGAAGCGCTTCGTCTTCGAGGGACGCTTCGTGGCGGCGCGCATCCACCCCGACGCCGAGTACCTGCAGGACGTCGATCGCCGCAACGACAGCATGCGGCGCGAACAGAACGGGCGGCCGGGCGTCAAGTGGGGCGTGCGTTTCCTGCTCTGGCTCGAGAACGCGGCGCTCTCCTACGGGCGGTTCCTGTGATGCTCGCGCCGCGAGGAGCCGTGCGCGCCGCGTGGCGCGCAGTGCGACGGGCCAAGCGGTTGCTCCTTCTCGTGTCGCTGGTGGACGCTCTGGCGTGCCTGCCGGCGGCGCTCTTCGTGGGGCTCGCCGTCCACCGCTCCGCGGGCCACCGCGTCGATGCGACGGAGCTCGCGCGCTCGCTCGATCTCGACTTCATGGCCGACCTGCGGGGTACGAGCGGCGACTTCGAGGCCAACCTCACCGCGCTCGCCGCGGCGACGCTCGTGCTGTTCTTCTTCGTGCGACCACTGTTCATGGGCGGCTACGTCGCGATCGCCGCGCGGGGCGACCGCATCCGCTTCGACGAGTTCGTGCGCGTCGGCGGTGCCGTCTACTGGAAGTTCCTGCGCATCGCCTTCATCGGGCTCGTGTTCGCCTACCTGCTCTCGCTCGCCGCGTCGCCGCTGCTCGACTACATCGACGAGCAGGCCGCGAACTTCCGCACCGAGGGGCCGGCGCTCACGTACCGGCGCATCACCGAGGTCGTCGTGTTCGCGGCGTACTGGGTGCTCGGGACGATCCTCGACTACACGCGCGTGGGCGTGCGCATGTACCGCCGGCCCGGTGTCTTCGCCGAACTCCTGCGATCCGCCGTCTTCGTCATGCAGCACCCGGTGGACACGCTCGGCTTCTCCGCGCTGGCCTTCGGGCTCGAGGTCATCGTCATCTGGGCCTTCGCGCACGCCCTCGCCGCCCTCGACGGTGCCTACCTCGTCACGAGCGCCGTCGTTCTGATCGTCGTCCAACTCCTCGTGGCTCTGCGCGAGGCCACGCGCCTCTTCCACCACGCCGGAGCCTGGCGCATCCGGCGCCGTGAGGAGGGCGACCGCGACGACGAGGAAGCCGCCCCCGGCACGGTCCCCGACGACCTCCTGACCAATCTGCCCTGGAACGCCTGACCTCGCCCCTCCCTTTTCGTCGTCCGCGGGCGAGGACAGCAGCGTGCGACCGGCTGCCGGTGGGAATACGGCACGCTGCATGCAGTGTTCTCCATCGCGGCGGCTGCGGGCCGTGACGCGGTCATGAAGACCGCCACGCATTCGTCCCCGGGTGCACCGGGGAGCCCGCGCCGTCGTCCGGTAGACTCCGCGGCCTGCGGCAGACCGTCGGCCGCAATCGAGGTGACGATGCTCCGGACTCTCTCCCTTCTCGTACTCGGCGTGGCCGTGTCGCTCGCCGTATCCGTTGCTGCACGTGCGCAGAACCCCGACGTCGAGGCGCGGCAGGCGGTACTCGATGCCGTGCTCCTGGACCGCGGCAACGCCGCGCAGCGCGCCAGGAAGGTGCACGAGCTCGCCGAGCTCGCCAATGCGGCCGCCGGACGGGCCCTGATCGAAGCCCTCGAAAAACTGGCCGCCCGCAAGGCGAAGGCCGAGAAGCGACACGCCCGCACGCTCGTGGAGTACGAGCCGTACGAGGGGTTCACGTTCACCGACCCCGCGGCGTGGGACATCAAGAAGCGCCTGCGCAAGACCCTCGACGACGAATCCGCGTCGCTGCAGGCCGACTCCGTCGTGCTGCTGGCGTTCCGCACCGCCATCACGAAGTTCATCGATGAGGATGCGCGCAAGGCGTTCGCTCGCGAGGCCGGCACGTCGCCGTGGGCGCACGCGCGGCGCGTGCTGTTCACCGGGCTGCTCCGCAACGCGGTCGTCGATCCCGTGGAGATCGGCAAGAAGGCGCTGAAGGACGCCGACCCCTCCGTGCGTCTCGCGGCGCTCGAGGCGCTCGCGGACCGCAAGGAGCCGGCCACCATCGGCATCGCCATCAAGGCGCTCAAGGAGCGTGGCTGGCCCCACCGCCAGGCCGCCGCCCGCATCCTGCAGGAACTCGGGGACGCGAAGGCCGTCGCGCCGCTCGTCAATGCCATGGCGACCGACGAGGGCCGCATGCTCGAGGTGTATGCGGACGCCCTACGCGAGATCACGGGCGCCGGGATCGGTGCCTTCCCTGATGCGTGGAAGAACTGGTACGACGACAACAAGCAGCGCCTGGCCGAACTCGGGGCACGGCCCGAGCGCACGAAGCGCGCCCGCAAGGGCGCCGGCGCAGGCATCGACTACTACGGCATCGAGACCAAGAGCCGCCGCATCGTGTTCCTGATCGACGTCTCCGGCTCCATGAAGGAGACCATCGGCGATGCCCCCCGTGACGTGACCGGCGAAGACGAGGACACGTACAGCGGCCTCAAGGTGGACATCGCGAAGCGGGTCCTGAAGCAGGCCATCCGCAATCTCCCGGAGAACGCCCGCTTCAACATCGTCGTCTTCAACCACGCCGTGAAGGTGTTCGAGCCCTCGCTCATCCCGGCCACGCAGGGCAACAAGAACAAGGCGTACCTGATGATCAACGATCTCGAGGCGGCGGGCTCCACGTACACCTATGGCGCGCTCGAGAAGGCCTTCCAGATGGCCGGCCGCTGCGTCACCGACAAGGCCTACGACCCCGGAGTGGACACCATCTTCGTGCTCTCGGACGGCGCTCCGACCGACGACGATGTGGACAAGGCGACGGCCATGGACCCCAAGAAGGTCACCGGCGCGGTCAAGGAGTGGAACCAGTTCGCCCACATCGTGATCCACACCATCGCCATCGATCCGCGCATCGGACGCGGCGGCAAGGGCTTCGTGCGCTTCATGAAGTCCCTCGCCGCCCAGAACGGCGGCACCTACGCCGAGATCGGCGCTGACGGAACCCGCAGCGGCGGCCGCAAGAACTGAGAGCGTGAGCAGGAATCCCGGGTGCGCGCCGATTGCGTCCGGCGGGTTCGCTGCAAGGCGGCGCGACGAACCCGACTCAATGGAGCGAGTCATGGAGGAGAGCCAACGCCGCAGCGCAACCGTCGGGCGTAACAGCTTGCTGGCGCGTGGTTTGCGCTCGTTGATCGGAGATGATCAGCCTGCGAGCGGTGCCCGTCGCCGCAAGACGCTCGTTCTGCGACACACACGCGCAAACCGCGTGCTCGGCGCCGCGTGGGATTCCTGCTCACGCTCTGACCGTCGGCCGGGGCCACCGGGGGCCCTGCACGCGGTGAACTCGCACTCTTGCCGCCACTCTTGCCGCAGGGGGATGTGTCGAGGATGGGCCGACCCGTTTCGTGGCGCAAGCCGCGCGTCTGGACGCGGAGGAGCGCTGCGGGGCGGGCTTCCTCCTCTGGCAGGCGACGAAGGACGTGGTGTACCTGGCCGCGTCGTGTCTCTCTTCTCGATCAGGAACTCGCGCCCGTCCCCGACGAGGATCGGGCGTCCTTCTTGGGGCCCCGGGTAGGAATGACTTCGGGCGGGGACCCTCGGAGCGCATCCGCCTGCACCGGGAGATCGTGGCGGCGTCGGACGTGTGTCTTCAGACTGGAATGGTCACAAGGCATGTGCTATATTCTAAGGGATGCCCCAGCTTCACTTCTACGTCTCTCGTGAGCTCGCCGAGACCCTCCGCGAGCGCGCTCGCGCGCGGAGTGTCTCGCTCTCGCAGCTGCTCGCGGAGATCGTGCGCCGTGACGTGTCCGCCGGGTGGCCGGCGTGCTTCTTCGAGGAGGTCGTAGGCGGATGGGTGGGCGATGCGCTGGAGCGCCCCGAGCAGGGCGGCGTCGAGGAGCGCGACCCGTTGTGAGAAACCTCCTCGATACGAACGTCTGTATTGCACTTCTGAACGGGTACTCACCCGGGCTCACGGCGCGCGTGGCGCGCTGCTCGCCGGAGGATCTCGCGATCAGTTCGGTGACCGAGGCCGAACTCCTGTACGGGGCGCACCGCAGCGCGCGCCCGGCCGCGAATCTGCGGCTCCTCGCCCGCTTCTT
>JAJRVY010000018.1 GCA_024277065.1 Planctomycetota bacterium | reverse complement strand
GGGCTGCAGGATGGTGGAGGTGGGTTGCACCAACCGCACGCATCTCCGGGACTACTCCGAGGCCGTCAGCGAGGAGACGGCAGCGATCATCCGCGTCCACCCGAGCAACTACCGCATCCAGGGTTTCACCAGCGAGGTGCCGCTCGAGGATCTCGTCGCACTCGGACGCGAGTACGGCATTCCCGTGATCGACGACCTCGGGGCCGGGGCCCTCGTGGACATCGGCGGGCCGCTCGACGAACCCCTCGTCGCCGACTCGCTGCGCGCGGGCGCGGATCTCGTGAGCTGCTCCGCCGACAAGCTCATCGGTGGCCCGCAGGGCGGCGTCATCCTCGGAAGCCAGGAGTTCGTGCAGCGCGTCGAGTGCAATCAGCTCTCGCGCGCGCTGCGTGTCGGGAAGCTCGATCTCATCGCGCTCGAGGCCACGCTGCGGCTCTTCCGTGATCGCGACACGCTGCTGCGCGAGCACCCGACGTCGCGTATGTTGACCGAGGACGCGGCGACGGTCGGCCGCCGCGCGCGGCGCCTCGCCGCCGCGCTGCGCAGGGCCGTGCCGGGAGTGACGTTCCGCATCGTGGACGGCGCGAGCTTCGCGGGTAGCGGCGCGCTGCCGATCAAGTCGATCCCGTCGCGCGTGATCGTCGCGGCGCCGCCGGACGGCGTCGGCGCCAGCGAGGCCGCCCGGCGTCTGCGCGTCGGCGATCCGTCGTTGTTCGTCCGCGTCGGCGACGAGCACCTCTACCTCGATCCGCGCACGATCCAGCGCGGCGAGCAGCAACTCGTCGTGGCGGCGCTCGCGGCGCTCTACGGCGGCGCGTAGCCGCCCGTCCGCTCGATCGTCGGCGGATCGGATCCCGGCGTCGGCTCCCCGGGTCAGTCCGCCAGGTCGGCGAGGACCTTGGCAGCGCTCTTCGCCGCAGCCGTGCCCGCGTGGTCATCGACCAGCCGCTGCCAGAGCGCTCGAGCGTCGTCCTTGCGTCCCGCCAGGAAGCGGGCGTTGGCTTGCAGCAGCACGACCGCCGGCGCGCGCTCGTGCTCGGAGAAGCGGCGCAGCCACTTGAGACAGGGCCCCTCCACGTCGCCGAACTTCTTCGCGGCGAGGAGATCGACGACGGCGCGGCGCAGCCGCAGGTAGCGCGCCTCGCCGAGCCGCACGGCCGGAACGAGCGGGTCGGCCAGTTCCATGCGCTCGAACACGGCCTCGGCGCGCGCGTACTCGCCCGCATCCGAGAGCGCCTTGCCGAGCTCGAACAGGATGCCGGCGTCCTCCGGCGCGGCGGCGAGGCGCGTGCGCAGTTCCGCGATGCGCCGTGCGCGACCCGGAATGGCGGCCACGCGATCGACCCACCCGGCGCCCTCACCGCCTCCCGGGATGCCCGACACGCGGCCGAGATAGGCGCCGCCCGGCGCGAGCACGACGGCCAGTGGGTAGCCCTCGAACTCGACGCGGTGGCGCACGTGGACCTCGTGGTCGCGCGTCTCCTTGACCAGCACGCGGACGAACGCCCGCAGCGGTGCCGTGTCCTCGCCGCCGGAGAGCACGTCGTCCTCGAGACGCTTCCACGCCGGGCTCTCGTACCAGTCCGGGATGCAGACGACGAGCAGCGGCTTGCCGTCTTCCGTCGCCGCGGCGGTGGCCGCTGCGAGGGAGTCGCCGAACGTGAGCGGCTCGGCTGCCTTCGTCCCGGTCTCCGCCTGTTCCGCCTCCGCCTGCGCGGTGTCGCCGGCCGCGGGTGGCGGGACGGCCGGTGGCTGTGGCTCGGCCGCACCGTCCTGGGCGAACGCCGGCCCGGTCGCCGGCAGGAGCAGGAGTGTCCAGAGCAACAGCGCGCGTCTCATCGTCGGTGCAAGTCTACTCACGGGATGAACGGACAGTCACAGGGGTTCTCCGAGCAGCGCGGACAGCCGTCGCGGTAGCGCGCGAGGGCCTGCTCGAGATCGACCTCCGCCAGATTGGCCAGCGACGCGAGCCAGGCGAACGCGTCGCCGAACTCGTGCTCTACGTCGGCGCGCGTTCCCTTGCGGAACGCCGCCGACAACTCGCCGACCTCCTCGACGAACCACCCGAACGTGCGGTCGAGGCCGCGCTTGCGGTCGCGAGCGCCGTAGCGTTCGTCCATCCAGCGCTGGAACTCGCCGACGTCCAAGAGCTAGCGGACCTTGCGCGCGGTGAGGATCGTGAAGTCGTCGAGTTGCTCGGAGCCCTCGTGGAAGAGATCCACGTCGTTGGCCACGAAGTTGACGAACGCAGCGCTGTTCTTGGGGGCCTCGCGATTCACGACGTAGTAGAAGCGCTCCTCGCCGTAGGAGGCGCCGGCGGCGTTCCTGGCCGTGATGGCGCCGTCCGAGAAGAGCATGACGCGGTCGCCCCTCTCGAGCTTGATGGCCTTCTCCTCGATCGACTTGTCGAAGACCGGGCCCGCGTCGTGCCCGAGCGCGATGCCCTGTGTCTGCAGCCGCGCCGAGCCCTTCTTGGACAGCTTCCAGAACACGAGCGGCAGGTGCTGCGCGCTGGCGACCTTGCAGATCCCGCTCTCCGGCTCGATCACGCAGTACATCGCCGTTACGTAGACGCCACGCGGCAGATCGATCGCGAAGCCGCGGTTCACGCGCTTCAGCACCTCGGCGGGGGAGTCGGACTCCGCCGCCGCGGCGCGGAAGAGAGCCCGCACCTGGGCCATGTACATGGCGCCCTGGAGACCGCGCACGGGAATGTCGGCCACGAAGAGCCCGACCTTGCCGTTCGGGGCGTTGACCACGTCGTGGTAGTCGTTGCCCGAGTCGGGGCAGGCCTTGTGCGTCGCCTCGATCTCGAGTTCCGCCGGGCGCTCGAAGCTCCGTGACGGACCGAGCGCGGCATGGATCTCCTCGGTCGGCAGCACGGCCACGGCCTGTTCGACGATCTGCGGCTCGCCGCCGCCACCCTCGGCGGCCAGCGCCGCGAGCTTCTGCGTGCTGCGCGCCGCGGCGACGACGACGTCGGGTCCGCGCAGTGTCAGGCGTCCGCCGAGGTCGCCCCGCGCGAGGGTCTCGACCTCGCCGGCGAAGCGCTGCATCGCCTTGACGGGCGCGAGGCAGATCATGAATGCGACGCCGAAGGCCCCGAGGAACGCCAAGAGCGCGGCCACGCCGCCCGTGGCCATCGGGTCGGGCCCCTGGGCGCCCGCTGTGCGCAGGGCCACGATGGCACGGCCGGCCGGTTGCCCGAGGGCGTTGACGGTGGGGTGCTCGTAGATGCGCACGCCCTTGGCGGCCGAGATGCGCGTGTCCCCGACCTGGCCCACCGGCGTGCCGCCGAACACCTCGCCGGATTTCATCACGGCCTGTTCGGAACTGTTGAGGACGGCCAGTCCCGCGAGCGCGCCGGCGTCGCCGCTCTGCACGCGCTTGAAGCCCTTGGTGCGCGCGGCGTCGATGGCGAGATCGCGCGGATCGCGTTTCGGGAAGAACATGTCCACGCCGGGGCGCCAGTCCGAGCCCTCGGCGTTGTTGCCCTGCCAGAACTCGCGGATGGGCTCTTGCAGCATCTCGACGTCGCGCTCGTCGCCGCCCTGCCTCACCTGCTCGAGCTTGTCCTCGATGGCGCGCTCGATCGTGGCGCGGATCTTGCGCGTCGTGCCGAACTCCGGCGCCCAGCGGTCCATGTCGATCGCCGCGAGTGCACGCACGGCCTGCACGCCGCCGAGGTCCATGACGGCGGCCGCGTCGCTGCCGGCGAGGCGGTTCATGAGCAGCACGCCCATGAACGCGAGAAACGCGGCCACGACGCCCGCGCCGAGGCCGGCCTTCAGCGCGAAGTCGGGACCGGACGGCGTGCGGGTCTGCGTGTGGGGTGTGCGCCCGCCTCGCCCGCGCTCCTCCATCGGCTCCGCGACGGGGACCTCCTCGGGTTCCTCGTGCCGACCTCTACGCCTGGTACCACGTGCCATCGAAGCCTCTTCTCGCGTTGCGCCGCAGCTCGGGTGGACACTCTGCCGTCCACCCTCGTTCGCCGTGCCGCCGGATGCGGCGCCCGCCGACCGAGGAATCCGGCCGACGAGAAGACGGCATTGTCTGGAGGCTCGCAAGGGCGGTCAACGAAGAAGGTGAACGCGTGCGCGGGGGCACGCCTCAGCGCGTGACCAGATCCACACCGTAGAGCACGAGCGCCCCGTAGACGCCGGCCATCACGTCGTCGAGCAGCACGCCCCAGCCGCCGGGCAACCGCTCGAGCGCCCGCCCGGGCCATGGCTTGACGATGTCGAACAGGCGGAACACGAAGAACGCGGCGGCGAGATGCGCGAACCCCGGTTGCGCCACGAGCACCAGCGTCGCGAAGTAGCCGGCGACCTCGTCGCTCACGATCACCTGGGGGTCCTTGCCGCTCTCGCGCTCGACTGCGGGAGTGAGGGCGACGGTCAGGACCGACGCGCCGAGCACGAACGCGGCGCAGGTCTCGGGCCAGACGCTCGCGACGCCCGGCCAGAGCGCGAGCAGCGCGGCGGCCATCGCTGCGGCGCCGAGCGTGCCCCACGTGCCCGGGGCCAGCGGCAGGAGGCCCAGTCCCCCGCAGGAGACGAGGAGGAGGCGCAGCGTCCGGCCGGCGCGCGAGCCCTGCTCCCCGGCCGCACCGCGCGCGCCCGCGCGCCGCTCGCGCGCTGTGTCGTCGCCGTCCTCGCCCGGATCAGGGCGCATTCGAGCCGCTGAATGCCTCCCAGTCGGCGCGCGCGATGCGGACGTCGCGCGTCCCGGCCTCGCCCTCGGCCCCGAGGATGCCCGCTGCCTCCATCTGCTGCAGCAGGCGCAGGCCGCGGCCGTGGCCGATGCCGAACTGGCGCTGGAGCGACATCGCCGATCCGCGCCCGGCATCGAGGACGGCCTCGACGGCGTCATGGAACAGCGGGTCCAGGCTCATTTCGTGGATGCGATCGAGAGCGGCTTCGGGCGCAGCCTCCGGCGCGGCGGAGCGCGCGGCGATCGGAGCGGGGATCTCGTCGTCCACGATGTCGTAGGCGTCGGCGAACAGCAGCTCGTCCACGATGATCGGCTCCTGCGACGTCCTGTCCCGGCGGAGTTCCTCGGTGGGGCCGGCTGCATCATGGCCGGTCTCCGAGACGGGGGCCTCGGCGGAATCCGCGGCCGCAGGCGGTGTGGGCGACGGAATGGTCGCGCCGAAGGCTGCCTCGATCTCGCCCGCGGCCGACGCGCCGTCGTGCCCGGTTCGCTCGTCCACCGCGCCCGCGTCCGCGGGCATCGGCGTCGCGCCGTACGTGTCGGTGACGACGACGTCCACGGCGAAGAACTCGTCCACGAAGGGGCTGTCGTCGGGCAGCCCGATGCCGCTCCGCGGACGGTCCGTGGCGGCCTTGTCGTCGCCCGGGACCGGCGGTGCGGCGACGACCTCGCGCGCGGGGCCATTGGCGTCGGTTGCGGCGGTGCCGATCCCGGCGCCGGCGCCCGTCCAGAGGGTCTCCTCGACGGTGGCGATCGGCTCGCCGCCCGGGACGGCGGGGCTCTCGGGCTGCGCGTCGCCGGCGGTCTCCGCTTCGGCGTCGATGGTGTCGATGGCGGGGACGACGAGTTCGTCGTCGAGCAGACGGTCCTCCTCATGCTCGAAGTCGTGGGCGAAGCGCTCCTCCGTGGGCGCCGGGCGCGCCAACTCGCTGCTGGCGGGAAGGAACTCCACGCCCTCGTAGCCGACGGGGCCGCGGACGAGCATCCGGTCGCCGGCGCTCTGTACGGAGAAGCCCTCGGGCAGGTCGTGGACGGGGAGGGGTTCGGCCACGGCCACGGGCTCGGCCACGACGGCCGCGGTGGCCTGGGCGCCGGCCGTCGGCATGGCCACGAACTCGCGCTCGAGCGCCCCGTCGTCGTGCCCGTCGTCGTACTCGTTGTCGTACCCCGCCTCACGCAGTTCGGCGCGCAAGGGTTCGACCGCGACGCTTGCGCGGGTCGCGAGCAGGGGGACGACGGGGCCCTTGCGCAGCGAGTGGAAGAACCAGTCCGTCGCCCACACGAGAGAGGCGATGAAGAGCGTTCCGGCGGCGGTCCACGCGAGCGCGAGAGCGAGCGCGGCGCCGAGGGCTCCGGCGAGGCCCTGCGTGAGAGCGACGGTGTACTCGCCGACGGCGCCGGCCCACGTCATGTCGGCGGCGCCCTCGCTCTGCAGCAGCCCCGAGATCATCGAGATCGAGCACGCGAGGAGCAGCGTGCCCGCCGCGCGCATCGCGAGCGACGGCGTGTCCTCGCGGAAGTAGACGACGAGGCCCCAGATCAGCGGCAGAAGCACGAGCGAGTACGCGCCCGCGCCGAAGACCTCGACGAACAATCCGGCAACGCCGAGATGCCACGGCGTCGTGCCGGCCGTCTCGAATCCGCCCTGTCCGTAGTTCGCCAGGCACAGCAACAGGAAAAGGCTCGCCGCCACGATCGACAGTGCGCCGATGGCCCGGGGCCTGAGTCCGCTTGTCCGCATTCGTCCCTCCCGTCGCTGCGGGTCCGTCGCCCTCGTCGGCGGCGATCCCTGGCGCGGCGCTGTCAACCGTCCTGATTCGCGGCGCGCCCTCTGGCGACGCGCTGCTCGTACTCTTCGAGCGTGAGCAGCACGTCCGATGCCTTGCTGCCCTTGTAGGCGCCGACGACGCCTTCCCTGCGCATGAGATCCAGCAGGCGGCTGGCGCGCGTGTAGCCGATGGCGAGCGCCCGCTGGAGGAGCGAGGCGCTGCCGCGTCGCTCGTGCAGCACGACGCGCACGGCCTCGTCGTAGATGCTGTCCTTCTCGCTCTCGTCGAGCAGCGTCGCCGAGCCGATCTCGACGAGCTCCTCGTTGAACTCCTGCGTGTAGCGCTTCTTGAGGAAGCTCACCACACGCTTGACTTCCTGGTCGGAGGCGAACGTGCCCTGCGCGCGCACGAGCGACGCCGAGCGCGGCGGCAGGTAGAGCATGTCGCCCATGCCGAGCAGCTTGTCGGCGCCGTTTTGGTCGAGGACGACGCGCGAGTCCACTTTGCTCGTGACCTGGAAAGCGATACGCGTCGGCATGTTGGCCTTGATCAGGCCCGTGATGACGTCCGTCGAGGGGCGCTGCGTCGCCAGGATGATGTGGATGCCCACGGCGCGGCTCTTCTGGGCGAGACGCGTGATCAGCTTCTCGACTTCCTTGCCGGCCGTGAGCATGAGGTCGGCGAGCTCATCGACGACGATCACGATGTAGGGCAGGCGCGCCGGGATGACCTCGTCGGAGAGACCGAGCTCCTCGATGCGGTTCTGGATCGCCTCGGCGCCGAGTTCGTTGTAGGCCGCGATGTTACGTACCTCGAAGCGCCGCAGGAGGTCGTAGCGGTCCTCCATCTTCTCGACCGCCCATTCGAGCACCGACGAGGCGCGCTTCATGGCGGTCACGACGGGCGAGAGCAGGTGCGGGATGTCGGCGAAGAACGACAGCTCGACCTGCTTGGGGTCGATGAGGATGAGCTTCACCTCGTCGGGCGTACGCGACAGCAGGATCGAGAGCAGCACTGTATTGATGCAGACCGACTTGCCGGAGCCCGTGGCGCCGGCGAGGAGCAGGTGCGGCATCGTGGTGAGGTCGTCCACCATGGCGTCGCCGTTGCCCCGCACGCCGAGGAGCAGAGGGATGTGCTGCTTGCCGTCGCGGAACGCCGCGCTCTCGAGGAGCGTGAGCATGCGTACGTCGTCGCGGATCGGGTTCGGGATCTCGATGCCCACCGTGCTCTTGCCCGGGATGGGGGCCACGATACGCACCGACTGCACGCGCAGCGCCATGGCCAGGTCGTCGGCGAGCGCGTGGATCTTGGTGACCTTCGTGCCCGGCGCGAGCGCGATCTCGAGCATCGTCACCACGGGGCCTTGCTGGTAGGCCACGACGCGGCCGTCGATCTTGAACTCGGCGAGTGTGCGCTGGAGCACGTCGGCGTTCTTCTGGATCGCCTGCTCGAGCTGGCGCAGATCGCGCGGCTTGGGCGTGTCGAGCAGGTCGAGGCCGGGGAACTCGTACTCGCCCTGCGTGCGCGGGAGTTGCAGCTCGGCCGGCCGTGGGGCCTGGATCTGCGGCTCGAGCTTGACCTCGAAGGGCGGCGGCGCCGGCGCCGCGGCGGGCTCGGCGACGGGGGCGCGCGGCGGCGCGGAGGTGCCACCCGGCAGGAGTCCGGGCGGCACCAGGATCTCGGGATCCTCGAGCTCGATCGCGCCGTCCGCCGTCGGCGCCGTGCGCTCCTCGACAGGCTTCCTGGCCGGCTTCTTGGGCTTCTCGGTCGCCCGGGACGGGGGCGTGTCATCTTCTGCGGCGGGGGGCTCGGCCACGGCTGTCGCCGCGGCGCCGGCGTCCGCGGCTCTCTTCGCGGCGGCGCCGGATGCCCTGCCGCGACGGCCACCTGCCGCGCTGCCCCTGCTGCGTCCCCCGAGCGGCAGGATCTTGAGCGCCGTCGCACCGGCGGCCGGCGTGGCGGGCTGTGGCCAGAAGCGGCGCAGGACGCCCGTGGCGACGGCGGCCTTCTGCGCGGCGCCGTAGAGCATCTCGTACAGCAGCCAGTCCGTTGCGAAGGCGAAGCCGGCGCACATCGCGACGGCCGCGAACACCAGGACGCCGAAGTGCCCGACCGGGGTGGTCAGCGTCTCGAACACGAACGATCCGAGCGCGCCGCCCGGCGCGACGTCGAACGGGTGCACGAACTGCGGGCCGGCAAGCGCCACCTGCGGGCGCAGCACCTGGTGCACGAGCGTGCAGGTCCCGACGAGCATGAGCGCGCCGCCGACGAGCCGCAGCCACGGCGCCGACACCGTGCGTCGCACGAGCGCCACCACGGTCGTGAACACGGCCAGCGCGAGCAATACGAAGCTGACGATCCCGAACGCGCTCCAGAGAGCGCCGGCGAGGAAGTGCCCGACGACGCCCACCAGCCGCGCCTCGTCTCCCGGCGTCCGCGCGTACGTGATGAGCGCGACGAGCAGCACGGCCTGCGAGGCGAGCGCCCCCAGCAGCAGGGCCTCGCGCAGCAGGTCGCGGCGCCGCTCGCTCGCCTTCTTCGTGTTCTTTGTGTTCTTGGTAGTCAAGAGTGCAAACGATCTCCCCGAAGGGATTGTAGTGCCAGCGAGTTCGGGCGCAACACCTTGTGTGCCGCGATCGGATCGCCGATCGCCGATCCTCCTGTTACGTTGGCGCGTGCTCGGGCGCGGGCTGCGCCCGCCTGGGTACGCCGTTGCCGGGGCGGTGATCGAACCTTCGGGGGCGGGACATTGCCCGGCCCCTACGGGCCGCTGGGCGGTTCCGGCCGTGGGCGCCGGGTCGTTGGTAGGCTCTCTGCCATGCGCGTCCTCGTCACGGCCGGGCCCACTCGCGAGTACTGGGATCGCGTGCGCTTCCTGTCGTCGGCGGCCACGGGACGTCTGGGGATGCTGCTCGCGACCTCGCTCGCGGCGCGCGGTCACTCCTGCGACCTCGTGCTCGGGCCGACGCACCTCGCGGCATCGACGGCGTCGCGTGCCGACGCTGTCACGGTGCACCCCGTCGTCAGCGCGCGGGACATGCTGGCGGCCTGCGAGGGGGTGTGGCGGGAGTGCGACGCCCTCGTGGCGACCGCCGCCGTCGCCGACTATCGGCCGGCGGAACGCCATGACGGCAAGCGCGCGAAGGGGAACGGGCCGCTCTCGCTTTCCCTCGTGCGCAATCCCGACATCCTGGCGACGCTCGCCGCCGGTCGCGGACGGCGCCCCGCGATCGGTTTCGCCTTGCAGGTCGAGGACGCCGCAGCGCACGCGCGGCGCAAGCTCGTCGAGAAGGACGTGGACGCCATCGTGCTCGACGGTCCGGACGCGATGGGGGCGGGCGCCGCGGACTTCCGCATCTTACACAGGGATGGGCGGATCGTCGCACTGCCCCGGACGACCAAGTCGGAACTCGCGCAGCGATTGGTCGATCTGCTCGAGGAGCTGGACGCCGCGGCGCGCTCCTGACGCGGGCCGTGCGCCCCCCTGCGGGCCGCAGACCTTCTCAGGCGCCGAGCAGCGCGGCGGCGCGCTGCATGATCGCGTCCGGCTCGGCCATGCGGCCCGTGCCGACGTCGCCGCACGCGAGGAACCCGTCGCCGGGGGCGACGATCTCGTAGCCGAGATCGCGACATCGTGCGAGGTTCTGCTGCGTCGCGCGGTGCTCCCACATGCGGACGTTCATGGCGGGTGCCACGAGGACCGGGCAGGTCATCGCCAGGAGGCTCGAGAGCAACACGTCGTCGGCGATGCCGTGGGCGGCCTTGGCGAGGAAGTTGGCCGTCGCCGGCGCGACGATCAGGATCTGCGCACGGTCCGCGAGCCCGATGTGCTCGATCCGCATGCCCTCGTCGCCGGTGTACGGGTCGGTCGCGACCGCTCGGCCACTGAGCGCCGCGAACGTGAGCGGGCCGACGAGCTTCGTCGCCGCGTCCGTCATCACCACGGTGACATCATGCCCGGCCTGCACGAGCTTCGAGCACAGATCGGCGCCCTTGTACGCGGCAATGCTGCCGCAGATCCCGAGCACGACGCGGCGCCCGCGCGGCGGGACGTGCTCGGCCGACGCGTCGTCGCTCATGGAAACGGTGGCCCGGGCTAGCCCGGACCGTTCATGAGGCTTGCGCACGCCGTGACTTCGATAGGCCCGATGTGTAGCCAACCGTTGGGTGCGGTGGCCACGGTGGAGCCACCCAACCCCTTCCTGAGTGAGGACAGAGTGTCGAGCGCAAGGCGCGCCGACGTGCGCACCCCTGTTCGGTTGTGGAGGAGGCGCAACGCCGCGATCGGCGCTCTGGTCCGCTCAGGTGCGTGAGTCGTCATGAATGGCCCGGGCTAGAGGGCCGGCGGCTCCTCGCGCTCGCCCACCTCGATCTTGCCCGCTTCGATCTCGGCCAGCGCGATGCGCATGGGCGACGATCCGTCGAGGATGCGCGGGGCGCCACGGATCAGTTCCTGGATGCGGCGCTGGATCAGGGACGTCAGCAGGAAGCGGCTGCCCACCTGCTCGTCGAGGCGGTCGATCTGGTGAATGGCGTCGATTCCCATCGGGTGTGTCTCCGGGGGACAGGTATTCGTCGGCGTGACAGGCGCCGTCGCCCGATCGCGTCGCCTCGGGCTAGCCGCCCTCTGGGAACGCGAGCCCCTCAATCTGCGCGATCGCGCTCTGCAAGTCATCATTTATGATGACCGCGTCGTATTCTCCGCGGAGCTCGAACTCCGCTCGCGCAGTGCGAAGACGCCGGGCGATGACGTCGTCCGCGTCGGATCCACGGCCGCGCAGGCGCTCCTCCAGCACCTCCCACGAGGGCGGTGCCAGTAACACATAGAGGGCCGTGACGGCGCGGGCGCGCAGTGTCGCGGCGCCCTGCACGTCGATGATCAGCAGGCACGTGCGGCCGCGCCGCCGCACCGCATCCACCTGCTCGCTGGGCGTGCCGTAGAGGTTGTCGTGGACGACCGCGTGCTCTAGGAAACGCCCGGCCGTGATGCCGGCCTCGAACTCGGCGCGGGTCAGGAACAGGTAGTCGCGACCGTCCACCTCGCCGGGCCGCGGCGCCCGCGTCGTGGCCGTCACCGCCCGTCCGAAGCGAGCGTCGCGCAGCAGTCCC
>JAJRVY010000017.1 GCA_024277065.1 Planctomycetota bacterium | reverse complement strand
GCGCAAGTCCACCATGGACCAGCAGCAGTTCGCGCTCGGCACCGTCATCGAGCACTGCCGGCGACTGGTCGCTCCATTGGCACGCAAGCACGGGGTCTCCTTCAGCGCGGGCACCACGGGCGACGGCTTCGTGCGGGGCGGCAGCGCATGGCGATCCAGGCCATCGTCAACCTCGCCACCAACGCGATCCAGGCGTGCGCGGATCAGAAGGGAGGCGAGATCTCGATCACCGCGTCGCGGCCACGCCCCGAGATCTGCCGCTTCACAGTCGCGGACACGGGGCCCGGGGTCCCGGAGTCCGTCCGCGCCCGCCTGTTCCGCCCGCTGGTCGGCACACACGGCGCATCGGGCGGCACGGGACTCGGCCTCTTCATCGTGCGCCAGGCCGTGCTCGACCTCGGCGGCAAGATCACCGTCAAGACGTCCCCCGTGGGCTCCATCTTCCGCCTCGACCTGCCGGCCGCCGAGGCGCCCGCCGAGACCGGTTAACGGCCTCCCGGCGCCCGGGCGAGCACGCCGCGACCGCCGGCGAAGGGCCTCGCTCACCTTCCGGAGAGCGTCTTGGCCTTCAGCACCAGATCCAGGAACTGCGCCCGGTGCCCGCCCGGGTCGCCGCCCCCGTCGATCGCGCCCTGCGCCAACTCCAGCACGGCGTCGTAGTTCGTGCCCGCCGCGGCGGGCGAGCCGCGTAGCAGCATCCCGAAGGAGGCCACGGCCGACGCGAAGCGCAGGTCCGCCGACGCCTCGTCGAACGCCGCGCCGCTGTCGGTCAGCGGCATCTCGAAGCGTGCGCTCTCCGTGCCCTCCGGCAGCTTGTAGCGCACCTTGAGCATCAGCATCTCGCCGGACCGCCCATCGTCCACGTTCTCGGTGGATGGCTCGGCGACCGGCTCGGTGGATGGCCCGGTGGACGGCACGGCGGACGGCACAGCAGTCGGCGCGCCCTGGTAGCGCAGGGGATCGACGCCCGGCTGCGGCGCGGCGCCCGCGGGGACGATCTCGTAGAGCGCCGTGACGGCGCCCCCCGCGCCCATCTCGCCCGCGTCCTTGGCGTCGTCGTTGAAGTCCGCCGCGGCCAGCACGCGGTTCTCGTAACCGATCAGTCGGTACGCGCCGACGACGGCCGGGTTGAACTCTACCTGGATCTTGACGTCCTTGGCGACGGTCACGATGGTGCCCAGCAGCTCATCGACGAGCACCTTGCGCGCCTCGCGCAGGCCGTCGAGGTAGTGGTAGTTGCCGTTGCCGCGGTCGGCCAGGCTCTCCAGCGTCGCGTCCTTGAGGTTGCCGGTCCCCACACCGAGCACCGACAGGAACACGCCGCCCTCCGCCTTCTCCTCAATGAGCGTCGTCAGTTCTCCGCGATCCGTGACGCCGACGTTGAAGTCGCCGTCCGTCGCGAGGATCACGCGGTTGATCCCGCCGCGGACGAAGTGCTCCTGCGCGATGCGGTAGGCATCGACGATGCCCGCGCCGCCGTTCGTCGAACCGCCGGCGGACAGACCGTCGATGGCGCCCTGGATGGCGTCCTTGTCTGCGCCCGTCGTGGACGCAAGCCGCACGCCGGAGTTGCTGGCGTACGTCACGATCGCGACGCGGTCCTGCTCGCGCATCTGACCCGCCAGCATCTTCATCGCGCGCTGGAGCAGCGGCAGCTTGTCGGCCGGCTGCATGGAGCCGGAGACGTCGATCAGGAAGACGAGGTTCGCGGGCGGCGGCGGACCGTCGAGCATCTTGGCCCTGATGCCGATGCGCACGATCCGGTTCCGTGTGTTCCACGGGCACGTGGCGCTCTCGAGCGTCGCGGCGATGGGCCGCGGCCCCACCGGCGCGGGGTCGCTGTAGCGGAAGTAGTTGACCATCTCCTCGACGCGCACGGCCGCGGGCGGCGGCAACTGCCCGCTGTTCAGGAAGCGCCGCACGTTGGCGTAGGACGCCGTGTCCACATCGACCGAGAACGTCGAGAGCGGCTCGTCCATGGGGACGCGGAACGTGGACTCGCCGGGATGGGCGTAGTCCTCGCGACCGGGACTGCCGTAGCGCAGGCGGAGTTCTCGGCGCAGTCGCTCCACCAGCGGCTCCACCTCGTCCGTCTGGGACCTGTGCCAGACGAGGGTCGTCTCGCCATCGGGGTTCTCGACCGGGTGGCCGATGGCGGCCCCGAAGGCCCACGAGGTGCCCTCGGCCGGCTCGAGCGGCTTCCCGTTCGCTGCGACGAGCGCGACGACGCTCGAGTCCGTCGCGACGGGCTCGTCGCGTGTGCCGAACACGACGCCGACGTGCGGAGCGTCGGCCGGGCGCGGGCCGAGACGCTCCTCGGTCAGGTCGAGCGCGTACTCCGCCGACGCGTCCGCGTCCCCGACAGAGGCGCCCGCAGCCCCCGCACCCGCCCCTGCCTCGGCGACGCTCGACTCGAGCCCGTCCCGTCGCCACAACGGAGAGCTGAGATCCCGGCCGCTCGCCATCGTGAGCGCCTGCGGCGAGCGCGGCGTATCCAGCCATCCCGCCAGCCCGACGCCCGCTGCGATGGACGCCGCCATGCCGACCAGAGGCCACAGGCGACGCCCGCGCCCGGACGCGGCCGGCTCCCCCGCCGCACCCGTCACAGCCGCCGCAGCCGTCACCGCCGCGCGCACGGTCTCCGGCAGACGCTCGGGCGTCTCCTGCGCGAACCCGCTCGCGAGCAGCGCCGCCGTCGCGCGGATCTCCTCGACCTCCCCTCGCGCGGTATCGTCCATCGCGAGCAGCACCTCGACCTCGCTCGTCTGCGCAGCGTCCGTCTCGCCCAGCGCGTACGCCGTGAGCAGAGCCGCGCGCTCCTCCGTCCTCGTGTCGTTCGTGTTCTTCATCGGATCACTCCTCGGCGCGCGCCCTCGACACCGAGAGCCGGTGCCAGGCGGCTGCGCAGCCGCTTCAGTCCCGTGTGGATGAGGACGCCGACGTAGGACAGCGAGTGCCCCGTGACCGCGGCGATCTCGCGGTAGGTCAGCCCCTCCCCGAACTTGAGGTGCAGAACCTCGCGCTCCTTCGTGGGCAGGGTGTCCAGCGCAAGGACGGCGGCACGCGCGGCGTCCCGTCGCTCGACCACCACGTCCGGCGCCGTCCCGTGACCGGCTCTGCCGTTGACCACCTGCGGTTCCGCCGTCGCTTCCACGTGCCTGCGCCTCCTCAGTTCGTCCAGTGCCCGGTTGCGGCACACCGTGAAGAGCCAGCGCCGCACGTCGCCCACATTCGCGGGCTCCTGGCGGCACAGGCGCAGGAAGGCTTCCTGCACGACGTCGCGAGCCCGTTCGCGGTCACCCAGCAGGCGCCGGGCGTAGGCGATCAGAGCGGCCTCGTGCACATCGAGCGCTGCGCCGATCCACGCAGCCTTCGTACCGTCCTCGGTAATCCGACCTCCCGCCTCGCGTGGCGCCCGGGACCGTCCCGGGCCGGCTCTTCATCGGTGATGACGAAGCGCCCGGCGGTTTCTTAGACGGATTCCGGACACGGACGTCCTCGACGGTGTCAGAGGGTGTCAGCGACGGGGCCGCAGGCGCGGGTAGCGAGCGTGCGCGAGCAGCGCGAGGCAGCCCATCGACGTCGCGTAGATGCGCCCTCCCTCGTCGGTCCAGGCGTCGGGCCCGAACCACGAGCCGCGGGCGCGGCATCCTCGGCCGGCGCCGCCGGGTCCTGGGCCGACGCGGCGCCGGCGGGGACGATCAGCAGAGCGATCACGAACAGACGGACGATCATCGCGCAAGCCCTCCGGCACCGTGCCCACGAGTCTACCTGCCCGCGCCGCGGCGCTCGCCCGCGCTACCGCAGATCCAGTTCGATCTGGTGGACGCTCCGCTCCCTCCCGTCCACCTCGATCTCGTGCAGCACGCGCGTCGGCGGCAGGCCGCCCATGATCGGCAGTGACGTCACGCTGAACCGCCCCGGTCCCAGACCCCGCAGCACGACATCGGTCTCGCCGCCGGAGTTGAGGCCCCGCGAGTACCCCGGCGCACCGTCCGCCTGTGCCCAGACGGAGAGTCGCGGCGCGGCCTGCCCCTCCTCCACCAGCACGCGCACGCGCACCGCGGAACCGGCGGGGAACTCCCGCTCTCCGAGATCCACGTCGGCCGTCCCCACCTCGACGCCCCGCACGATCAGGGGCGCCCACGGTCAGGAGCGCCGTGCCGTCGGGACCGGTGGCGGTCGCGGCGAGCGGCGGGTCGTGGAGCGTCGTGCACGCGAGGTTCCCGATCGAGATCGTGAACGACACGCGCAGCGGGACGCCCGGCACCGACGCGCCGCTCCCCGCACGCACGGTGCGCACCGTCACGTCACGGCGCGTCAGGGTCAGGACCAGCGGCTGACGGACCGTGTCCACGACGACCCTCGCGTGGGCGCGTCCCCGCTCCCCGTGGGCGGCCTGCACGACCACCGACTCGGCATCCGGGACGCCGTCGAAGCGCACGACGCCGTCCGCGCCCGTGCGCAGCAGCGCCGGCCGCGACGCGAGCGACAGTGAGACGTCGGCGTCCGCCACGGGGCCGTCGCCGTCCTCGATGCGCACGAGCAGCTCTCGCGCGGGCCCGAGGATCAGCGTCGCAACGACGAGTTCCCCGTCGCTCGCGGTCCAGAGGAAGGCCGCCTGCGCCGCCGCGCGCCCGTCCGGGGCGCGCGCGTGAATCATCCCCAGCCCCGCGAGCGGGTCCGTCCGCCCGTCCGCCACGGATGTGGGCAGCCGGTAGCGCCCGTCGGCGTCCGTGACGGCGTACAGCGTCGCCGAGGAGCGGGTGACCAGCGCGACCTGCACGTCCGGCACGGGGTGGCGTCCGTCGCCCAGCACGCGGCCCGTGACCTGCAGTTCCGTCTGCGCGGGTGCGTCCGGCTGTGGCGCGTCCTCCACCGCGGCCGGCGCCGCACCCGGCTCGGGAACGACGTGCACGCGCTGTGGGTCCCGTGACGCCGCAGCGGCCGGAGCGTCCGGCCCGCCCACTGCGCCGGGATGCGGGGCTCCCCCGTCGGGCATCACGAGCCAGGCCGTCCCCGCAAGGACGACGAGGGCGACGGTGGCGGCGACGGCTTTCCAGGTCATGGCGACGACTCCCATGCCGAGGGTTGCGACGGACGCGGGGGCCGCTGCCGGCCCGCCGCAGGAGGAAACGGCGGCGGGCGGGAGCGGAGCCCGCAGTCCCGCCGCCAGCGGCAGCAGCCATGCGGCCCGGTGGCCGTCGTGGACCGCGTCCAGACGCGCACGGAGCAGGTCGAGCGCACGCTTCAGGCGACTGCGCACGGTGCCCCCGGGCACGCCCTCGCGCGCGGCGATCTGCGCGGGTTCGAGTCCCTCGAAGAAGCGCAGGAGCACCGTGTGGCGATAGGGCTCGTCCAGTCGCAGGAGTTCGGCGACGACGCGGTGGCGCAACTCCGTGCGGGCGACGATCTCGTCCGGCGCGAGCGGTTCGTGGCCGGGCCCGCCCCCTGCTCGCGGCGCCTGCGGCGCGCGTCGGTACGCACGGCGCGGCGCGAGAGGTTGCGGCCGACGCCGCGCAGCCAGCGGGCGAAGCGCTCGCCACCCGCGCCACCCTCGCGCCCCATGGCATCGGGCGCAGCGGCCTCGAGCGCCACCGTCCACGCCTCCTGCGCGACGTCCTCGGCCAGGTGGGCGTCGCCCACGAGCCGCCGCGCGAGCGCGCGGATCGCGGCGGCGTGCG
>JAJRVY010000278.1 GCA_024277065.1 Planctomycetota bacterium | reverse complement strand
GCGTGTCCGTTCCCCGAGCGGGGACGCGCCACAGACGACGAACTGATCCCGCATGCAGACCGGGTTCCAGGGGCATGCAGAGAGGCGCGCACCCGTCGCAACGGATGCGCGCCCCTGGAATGCGGTCTGCCCCCGGCATCAGTCCGCCCGCGGGATCGCGAGCGCAGCGAGCCGTGGCGCGTAGCGAGCCGGGGAGCCCGCCGCGCGTGTCCGTTCCCCGAGCGGGGACGCGCCACAGACGACGAACTGATCCCGCATGCAGACCGGGTTCCAGGGGCATGCAGAGAGGCGCGCACCCGTCGCAACGGATGCGCGCCCCTGGAATGCGGTCTGCCCCCGGGATCAGTACCGCGTGAACGAAGCGAGCTGGTCCTCGGTGATGACCTTGATGCCGTAGGTCTTCGCCTTGATGTAGGCGTCGGTGGCCTCGAGCGCGTCGCCGCCGGGGCCGGGCGTGCCGAGCACGAGGTAGTGCGTCATGGTCGTGACCTCGTCATCGACCTCGGCGCCGAGCTGCTCGAGCCGCGCGGCGGCCTGCGAGACCCCCATCTTGTTGAACTCGCCCAGCAGGTAGAAGTGGAGCCGGCGGTTCGGCGAGTACGTGCCGCTCTGGACGAGGTCGCCGGCGGAGATGACATCGGACGACTCGAGGACGCTGCAACGCGCCGAGTCGTCATCGACGACGGTCACCTTCAGCGTGCCCGTCTGGACGAGACCGCCACCCTTGACGCGCTTCAGCACGGTGAAGATCGTGCCGGGCATGAGCATGTCGGACTTGCCGCGGTTGACGACCACGAGTCCGGCGCCCGACGCGAGAACCTCGCCGTCGGGGCCCTCGGTGATGAAGGGCACTTCGCGATCCACGAGGCGCGTGATCTCGCCCTGCGCCTGGCTGAGCTTGTTCGCGAGATCGGCCACGGCGCTGTCCTTCTGCCCGCGTATCTCCTCGGTCTCGCTGCGCGCGGTGTCGAGCTGCGACTCGAGCGTGGCGATCTGGTCGCGCAGCTCACTGCCCTGCTCGGCCATGCTGGCCTGGATGGCCTGGATCTGACGCTGCAGGTCGGCGATCGTCGTGTCCTTGGCGGCCAGGGCCTGGGCGTTCGCCGCCTCGGAAGCCGCGCGCGCCTGGTCGGCGCCGGACTTCAGGTTGACGTGATGCACGATGTCCTTCTGCATGCGCTCGGCGGCGGCGATCAGGATCGGCGCGACGGCATCCCACTTGATGTCGGCCGGGATCTCGTTCGCAGGCGGGAGATACGTCACGACGTACTTCCCTTGGCCGACCTCCTCGATCTTGCCGCCGTCATCGGTGGCGGCGAACTTCGAGGTCTCGAAATCGAGCTGCATCGGACGGCGCAACCCATCGAGGAGTTCCTTCACACCGGCGGCGATCCTCTCCGCGTCGGGCCTGTCGCTGGCGTCCGCGAAGCCGGTCTTCTCGCCCACCAGCATCAGGTGCTGGTCGAGCTGGACGGCCTTCTCCTTCTGAGTCTGCACCTGTGCCTGCAGATCGCGGATCGTGTCCTTGTTCTGCTGTGCGTGACTGCCCGCGTCGTACCACATGTACGTCATGGCGAAGAACGCCGCCAACGTGACGACGAACGGCCAGTAGGACATCCCGCGCTCGCGAGTCCTGAACATCAACGCCTCCCTCCGGAGTCAACCTGCCGGGCGCACGACCGCGCGGACGAGGAGCCCGGGTGGCTCCCGTTCGACCGCATGTCGTCCGACCTCACGTCCGCAGCGACGACGGGAATGCCCATCAGCCCGCCGATCGTGCGGTTTCGTGTGGCCGGAAGATAGCCCCGTGGATTCTCACTGGTCAACGAAAAAGGGCAACTGTGACGGAGGCCGCCTGCGCACGTCCGGGGCGGCACTTCCGATCGCGCGCCCGCGCCGGACGCCGCGCCCGTGCGGTCCCGCCCGGCGTACGTTGACAGCCCCTCGCCGCCCGCATACTCTGCGCGTCGTCGTGGGACGCGCTCCCACGTTCGCGCGACCGGCCTCGGCCGGGGTCGCGCGCACCCCCTTCCCCGGCGATCCCCCGCAGGGGTTCTCCCGCCTCTGTCCGTACCGCGAGCGCCCACCTGATCGCAGCGGCAGCCCTTCCGATCGACTCCTTGAACGCCCCCGCCCCCCCCGAACGCTCCGAGCGGCCCGCCGTGCCCGCCGTGCCCCTGATCGGGCTGACCGGCGCACCGGCCGCGGGCAAGACGACCGTCGCCGCCATCTTGCAGCGAGCGGGGTGTGCCGTCATCGATGTGGACGCTCTCGGTCACGCCGCGCTCACCGAGCCGGAGATCCGCGCGAGCGTCGCCGACGCGCTCGGCCCCGGCGCTCTACGCGAGGACGGCAGCGTCGATCGGGCGAGCGTGGCGAAGATCGCCTTCCGAAGTCCGGACGCACTGCGGCAGCTCGAGCGGCTCGTACATCCGCGCGTGCGCGAGATGCTCAGCGCCGAGGTGGCCGCCGCGCGCGACGCGGGAACCCGCGCCGTCGTGCTCGACGTCGCGCTCCTGTTCGAGGGAGGGCTCGCGCGGATCTGCGACGTGACCGTGACGGTGGACGCGCCGCGCGAGGTGCGCATCCGGCGCGCCTCGCAGCGCGGCTGGGACGACGACGAGTTGGCACGACGCGAAGCGCAGCAATTCGCGCCGGACGAGAAGAGGGCCCGGGCGGACCGGGTCATCGTCAACGACGCGGATCTCTCCCGGCTCCGCGAGCGCACGCTCGCGATGCTGGCGGCAGTCTCCGCGAACGGCAAGACGGGCCGCTGAGCCCGAAGGAACAGGTGATGGCAACTGCGAGCGACACTCCCGAGTCCGACGACGTTCCCGAGACGCCGTCGAAGAAGCCCCGCGCGCCGCGCAAGCGCACGACGCGCACGACACGCAAACGCGTGACGCGCGACGAGGCCCCGGCGCAGGACGCACCTGCCGGGCGCGGCGACGACTTCGGCGCGGAACTCGACCTCGAGCCCCGCGGCGGCGCGACGCCCCCCGCGTCCGCTTCTCGCGCTGCGCCGGATGCCGCCGCCGAGCAGCCCGTCGAGCAGAAGCCGCGACGCGGGCGCCGCCGCCGAAGCAAGGCGGAGGAGGCCCCGTCCGGCGACGGCCCGGCGCCGGAGGCGCCGGAGGCGCCGGCAGCCGAGGCCGCGCCCGACGCACCGGCTCAGACGTCGGCGCCGGCACCCGCCGACACCGCGCCGCCCGCACCGGCAGCCAGCGACGGCGGTGACCGCAATCACCCACGACGCGGCGACGACGGCGGACGCGGGGGGCGGCAGAAGGGGCGCCGCGGCCGGCGCGGGCGCCGCGGCTCGCAGTACGAGGGACTGCCCACGGACGACGACGAGTCGGAGTGGGCGAACTACGTCGCGGACTCGGGCCGGCCGCCCGTCAACATCGGCGACCTCCAGCGCCTGCCGATGGCCGACGTCTTTCGCGCGGCCGTCGCCGCGGGGATCACCGACTTCGCGGGCCTCAAGAAGCAGGAACTGATCTTCCGCCTCCTGCGCCACAAGATCAGCCGCCGCGACCTCGTCTTCGGCGAGGGCGTCGTCGAAGTGCTGCCCGACGGCTTCGGGTTCCTGCGTTCGCCCTGGTACAGCTACATTGCGGCGCCCGACGACATCTACGTCTCGCCGTCGCAGATCCGGCGCTTCCACCTGCGCACGGGCCAGATGATCAAGGGCCCGATCCGTCCCCCGAAGGAGAGCGAGCGCTACTTCGCACTGCTGCGCGTCGATGAAGTGGACGGCTACCCCGCCGACGACATCCCGCCGCGCGCCACGTTCGACGACCTGACACCGCTCTATCCCGACGAGCGCCTCATCATGGAGAACGGCGCCACCGGTCTCGAGATGCGGATCATGGACATCATCACGCCCATCGGCAAGGGCCAGCGCGGCCTGATCGTGTCGCCGCCACGCGCGGGCAAGACGATGATCCTGCAGCGCATCGCCGAGTCCATCGCCGTCAACCACCCCGACGTGCACCTCATCGTGCTGCTCATCGACGAGCGCCCCGAAGAGGTCACGGACATGGTGCGCAGCGTCAAGGGCGAGGTCGTCTCCTCGACGTTCGACGAGCCCGCGTCGCGCCACGTCCAGGTCACCGAGATGGTGCTCGCCCGCGCCCGGCGGCTGGTGGAGTACGGCAAGGACGTCGTGATCCTGCTCGACTCGATCACGCGCCTCGCGCGGGCCTACAACACCGAGGTCCCACACTCCGGCAAGATCCTGTCGGGCGGCGTGGACGCCAACGCCCTGCAGCGCCCCAAGCGCTTCTTCGGCGCCGCGCGCAACTGCGAGGAGGGCGGCTCGCTGACGATCCTCGGCACGGCGCTCGTCGAGACCGGCTCGCGCATGGACGAGGTCATCTTCGAGGAGTTCAAGGGCACCGGCAACATGGAGCTGATCCTCGACCGCATGCTCGCCGACAAGCGCATCTTCCCCGCCGTGGACATCTCGCGCTCGGGCACACGCAAGGAAGAGTTGCTGCTCGACCCCGAGGAACTCAAGCGCGTCTGGATCCTGCGCAAGGTCCTGAACGACATGAACCCCGGCGACGCCATGGATCTGCTCAAGGAGAAGATCCGCAAGACCAAGACGAACGCCGAGTTCCTGATGGCGCTGAATCTGGCATAGAGGAGCGGCTACGTGCGCTCCCCGAACGCCCCGGGGGCGTTACGCGAGGCGGCTGGCGGCTGGGGACACCGCTGCCGCCAGGGACGTTCGGGGACGTCGCCGCGCCCTATTCGTCGCCGGGCGCGCCCACACGCGGTGCGTTCGACGTCGCGGCGGCCGCCGCGACGTCGGCCGCGTCACGCTCGTCGGGTGAGACCTCGGCGGCGTGGGCGGCGGCGAACACGGCGTCGGCGCTCACGGCCGGCGCCGAGAGCACGACCACGACCTGACGCCCCTGCACCTCGACGCCCGAGACGGCGCCGTCGGCGGCGCGCGTGAAACGCGCGGGCAGCGTGACGTCCTTCAGCGGCCTCTTCTCCCCCGCGACGCGCATGCCGAGCAGCGAAGCGTAGTAGGACGCGAACTCCGCAGCGTCGTCCGCGCTGTCCCAGACGCTCGTCCACGCGATGCACACGCTCTCGCCGTCGTCGTGCACCGCGGCGGTGTAGCGGTCCCCGTCCCAGCCCTCGACGGCCTTCTTGATCTGGCCCTTGAAGCCGATGCCCTGCGTGCGCATGTCCATCACGCTCATGAAGACGGGCAGGTTGCTCTTCAGATTGGGATCGAAGCGATTGGTGGACAGCAGCAGGCCGCAGAAGAGCTCGCCCATGGAGTCGTCGTCGAGCACCTCCCAGCCGTCGCCGAGAGCCGCCTCGAGGTCCGGCGCGGCGACCCTGTGCGGATAGTCCACTCCGTACTTCTCGGGGTGCAGCACCTGCTCGGTCGAGACCGGCGGGTCGTGGAAGACGACGTCGAGGGCCTCGCTCGTCTCGAGCCCGATCGAGTTCAGGTAGATGGCGCCGTTCTTGTAGGGATAGAGCCCCATGGCCGCGATCAGGAACGGCGGCACCTCCTGCATCATCTGCATCTGGCGCTGCATCATCTCGGGGTTCATCTGCGCCGCCATCATCGCCTTGAGGTCATCCGGGTTGGCCTCGGTGTAGCGGTTCGTCATGCGTTCCGCCGAGCCCTCGACGAGGCCCTTGACGCCCATGCCGCCGTCCGAGTCCTGCTCGAACGTCTTCTGCATCGTCGTCAGGTCGAAGTGCTGGTCCTCGAGGGCGTGGATCAGCTCGTGGAAGACGATCGGACGGTCACCGCGGTCGTTCTTGCCTTCGATCAGGTAGAAGGTGCCCGTGTTCGGCTTGTAGAACGCGGCGGCGCCGGCCTCCATGAAGCCCTCGAACATCTCCATGATGTCCGCGTCGCGGCGCAGGAGGCCGAACTCCGACATCACGCGCACCATCTTGTCCATCTCCTCCTCGGGCATCTCGCGCTCCATGTCGCGGCGCAGGAAGTCCTTCACCTGGTCGCGGTGGATGAGACGCCGCATGAACGGGCGCTTGAACGTCAGGCCGCGGTACTCCTCCACCTGCCGGGCGATGTCATCGGTGATCTCGCGCAGGCTGCGCAGGCGGGGGTCCTGCTTCTCGGCGAGCGGCAGCAGCTCCTCCTCCACCCACTGCACGAGCTCGTCGCGATGGGAGGCGACCTCGTCCTTCTCCTTCTCCATCGCCTCGAGGGCGTCGGCGGCGTCCTGCGCCTCGGTGCGCGCGGCCGCGGTGGCGGCGTGCGCCAACTTGAGGTCGGCGTCCAGGGCATCGAACCGGGCCTCGGCGGCGCTCAGCCGCGCGTCCAGGGCGTCGCGATCCGCCGCCGCCGTCGCCTCCAGCGCCTCCAGCGCCTGCCCCCTTACGGCGGCCTCCGACTGCGCGGCTGCGAGATCGACGCCCAGAGCGGCCTTGGACTGTCGCAGCGACTCCAGCTCGGCCTGGTTGCAGCCGGCGATCAGTGGGACGCCGACGAGAGCCAGCACGAGAAGCGGAAGACGGGCGCGAACGGACATGGAGACCTCCGGTTGGAACGAACAGCCGATGTTGCAGCCCCGGGGACCGCCGACGAAGAAGACGCTACGAAGAGAGAGATGCCGCACGCGGTGGATTGAGGGCACTTGCTCTCAGTCCGCCGGTTCCGCGGGCGGCCCGGCGAGGAACTCGAACCCGCGCATGCGCCAGGCCATGACCCGCCGCACGTAATCGCGCGTCTCGGGGTAGGGTATCCAGGAACCGAGGATGGCCCGCCCCGGTTCGGGGGGACTCTCGCGCAGCCACGACGAAACCCTGGACGGCCCGGCGTTGTACGCGCAGAGCGCCAGTTCGTCGGCGTGGGGCAGATCACGAAACCGGCGCCGCTGGAGCGCCAGGTAGCGCGCCCCCAGGCGCAACGAGACGGTCGGATCGAGGATGTTCGGCGGAGGCTCACGGCCACGGCGGGCCATCTCCTCGGCCGTACCCGGCATCAACTGCATCAGGCCGAGGGCGCCGCGCGGCGACCGGGCGTCGGCATGCCCACCGCTCTCTGCGGCGGCGACCGCGAGCACCAGCGCAAGGGGCACGCCCTCTGCGTCCGCGGCGGCACGGGCAGCCGCGAGATGCCCGCGCAGCCGCCCGACGATGGTCGTCGCCGACTCCACGGCGCCGCTCCCGCGCAGCCCGACGGCGACGACGATCATCGCGAGCGGCAGGGCGAAGAAGAGCAGCGCGGAAGCAGCGCCGGACGCCCCGCGCCGGGCCGTCACCGCCCGATGATCTCCGCCCAGATCCGCTCCCACTCGGAAGCCATGCGCTCGACATCGCCCGACGTACTCCACGGCTCCTGGTCGCCGACCTTGCGCCCGAGCAGGTCGCGCAGCGCTAGATCGCACGCCCGGCGCACGAACCAACGCTCCGAGCGCAGGCCGCGCAGGAGCGAGGGCGCGACCTCGCGCCCCGCCCGGCCGGCCTCCCACTCGTCGAGCGTGTCATCCTCGATGCCGTCGAGCCGCAGCGCGCTCGCGAGCCACCCTCGGGGGCCGCGCTCACCCTCGAGCTCCCACCAGCCGCCGTAGAGGGCGGCGAGCACGGACGGATCGTCCTGCGAGAACGACTCGAGGGAGATGGCCTCGAGCGCGCGGCGGGCGCGCGCGGCGGAGCGGCCCTCTGTGAGCATCTCGAGCAGGTGCTCGACGGCGGCCGGATCGCGCCAGCCGGAGAGCGCCACGGCGGCCTCGTCGGCCACGATCGGCGAAGCGTCCTTGGCGAGCCGCCGCATATCCTCGGCGACCTCGCGACCGCGCAGGATGGCCAGACCGGCGAGCGCGCGGGCGCGCGGCCCGGGAGGCTGTGCGGGATCGATCGCCATCTTCCGCAGTTCGTCACCGGCACGGCGTGAGCCGATGCGCACGATGGTGTTCGCGGCGACCTCGCGCACGAGCGACGACGGGTCACCGCCCATCGCGAACACGATCGCCGAGAGTCCCTCGGGCTCGCCGCAGTCGGCGAACGCGCCGATCGACGTCACGCGCAGAGCCGGGTCGTCGCTCGTGAACGCGCGCATGATGGCGACGAGCGAACGCTTCCCGCCGAGCATGCCCAGCGCCTCGATCGCGGGAATGCGCAGTTCCCCTGGTTCCAACGCCACACGCGTGAGGTACTCGCGCGAGTCCTCGTCGCGCAACCGCCCGAGCGCGCGCACCGCCGCTGCACGGACCCAGCGATCCTCGTCCTCGGTTGCCGCGCGGGCGGCGACGGCCGCCTCGCCGCCGAGACTGCTCCTCTGCAGGGCGTGGATGGCGGCCACGCGCACCGCCGGCCGTTCGTCGGCCAACCCGGACGCCAACTCGTCGCCGTCCGCGCGCCGGAACACGTCCTCGAGCAGGCGATCCTTGTCGCTGTCACCACGCTCGGTGATGAAGTCGAGGAGCAACGGCAACGCCTCGGGACGATGCAGCGACGCCAGAACGCGCAGGAGCGCGGTCCCCATCGCGTCCGCGCGCTCGCGCTCACCGAGCAGGCCCAGAAGCCGATCGACGCGCGTGTCGTCCAGGTGGGCGCCGACGTCCTCGACCGTCTCGAGTTCGCGCAACGCCGCCACGTTCCACTCGCTCCCGCGCACGGGATCGAGCGCATCGACGATGAGCAGCGCCAGCGTCGCGTTGCGCTCCTCGGGTGTGCGCTCGGCAGAGAACAGCGGCGACGTCGCGCGCACGAACGCGGCGAAGTCCAGGTTCGGGTCGAGCGTGCGGTAGCGCTGCCATCCGAAGCGCTGACGCAGCGCGCCCACGTACGCCAGCAGCCCCGCAGCGCCCGGGGAGGAACGCTCCGACTCGAGTCCCAGGCGCCGCTCGCGATTGCCGGCACGGATCGTGAAGCGCACGTTGCCGCGTGCGGCCGTGGCGCCCGACACGCTCTCGATGGTCTTGAGGATGTCGGACGCATTCACGACGTCCGCGAGTTCCTGCGCCTCCTCGAGGGGCAGGAGTATCGCCAGTTCGCCGATGAGCGGAGGTCCGAGTTCAAGAGCCGAGGCGCCGATCACCGTGGTCTCGCCGCCCGGAGCGCCCTCGCCGGCCACCGTGACGACCATCGTCGGCACCGTCGCGGGCGTGATCGACACGAGCACGCGCCGCGCGACGAAGCCGCGGCGGTTCTCCTCCCACCAGGAACGCCACTCCTGGAGTCCACGCAGATCGTGGCGACCGCTGAGGCGACGCATGCGACGCAGCAGCAGGGGCCGCAGGATCTTCATGTCCTTCCAGTAGTCGGGCCGCATCCAGATCTCGATCATGACGGGCACGATCTTGCGATCGAGGGCGGCGTCGAGTTCGGGCACGTCGTGGAAATAGCCGACGTCCGCCAGCGCAATGGCGGCGACGGAACGGTTCAGGAGAGCGACGTGATCGATGCCCCGCCCGCCCAGTAGCACGCGCACGTCCGCGCCGTCGAGCAAGCGCTCGCCGCGGCGATCGGCGCGCAGCGCGATGCCCAGGTAGCCGTAGGCCATCTGCCGGTCGAGGGGCGACGCCGCGGCGCGGCGCAGAGCTTCGACGGCCTGCTCCGCGTCACTGCTCGCAAGGGCCTTGGCGGCGGCGTAGCAGACCTGCGGCGTCTCGTCGCGAAGGGCCTTCGCGAGATCGGCGCGGGCGCCCTCCGTATCGGCCGCTCCCATCAGCTCGAGCGCCGCGAGGCGCGCGGCCTTGCCTCCGATGTCGAAGATCTCGCGCAGGGCGTCGAGATCGCTCGGGCCGACGCGCGACTCCAGCCGGTCGCGAGCGGCGCGCACGACCCCGGACGCGGGGTGCAGGAGCTGCGCGAGGAAGCGCGGCTTGGCGCCGATCGGATCGATGCGCGCGATGGCGTCGAGCAGATCGCCCGCGTGCTGGAACATCTTGCGGTCCTGGAGCTTGGCCTGGATGGCCTCGAGGGCGCGCAGGTCGCCCATGCGCCCCAGTGTCGCCGCCGCGCCCGCGATCGCGCGCCAGTCGGCGTCGGCGTCATTCAGG
>JAJRVY010000277.1 GCA_024277065.1 Planctomycetota bacterium | reverse complement strand
CGATCACGAAACGCGTAGACTTCGTCATGGCTGGTCTCCTTTGGGCGGTGTGCGCCCGATGGTCAACGAGTACCCCCTGAGGGTTACTTCGTCCGGGAGACCGGCCTTCTCATCTCATCAGATACCTCCTATCGACGGCCTGGGCGTTGTGTAGTATCAGCGCATGCCGGAACGACCTCGACTCAGGAGTGAGGACCTCGTTGCGAAGTTGCTTCTTCTCGAGCTGGGAATAGGGCCGAGTCTGCGGCCCACAAGCCTCGAGCCCTTCGGTGTCGATAGCGGCAACCCCGTGGGGCTCCAACGCGCAGTTCGCCGGATCGCTCAGCACGTCGGACTTGGCGAGTTGACATTCGTCGTCGGAGTCAGGCGCATGGCCCGGGACGTCGGTGGCCAGATCGAGATCGACGAGTCCGCTGATGTCTTCATCGAGGTCGATCGATCAGTGCTCGGGGAGGAGCGCCTGCTGCTGGCATGTCTCGCGCATGAAGTGTGCCACAAGCTCCTGGCTGTTCACAACGTGCAAGTCGGCGCGCCCTGCGATACCGACCATGAACTCGAGAACGAGCGGCTCACCGACATTGCTGCGATCTGGTCCGGCCTGGGGAAGCTCCTCCTGAACGGGTGTCAGTTCGAGACGGAGCAACGAGACGGCCGGCGTGTGACGATCACTGCGCACGGTGGCGGCTACGTGCACATCGACTCTCTTGCCGCGGCGTACCTCCTTGTGGCGCATGCGCGCGAAGTTCGGGGACGCCAACTCACGCGGGGTCTGGAGGCCGACGCGCTGCGTGCGATCGATCGTGCGCGAGTGAGTGTGCGCTCACTGCTTCCTGGACGAACGCCGGGCGACGTGCTGCGGGAGGCTCGCGGGACTCAGGATGCCCTCGCTCGAATCGACGAGGAGGTCCGATGGCTGTCGGGCTCCTGGATCCCTGCAGTTCGACGGGAGCTCGCGGCTCGACACGCGCAGCACCAGCGACTGCAGTCCGAGTTGGCCGAGATACGTCGCGACCCCGGCGCACGGTCCAGCGTCTTGCGCAGTGTCGGCATCGGTCTCTGGTTGGAGAACTGGCAGGCAGCAGAATCGGACCTGGAACGACTGCACGCAGTGTTCGAACCGATCGCATCTCACGCGTGGCACGGCGTACTCCCGAGGCGTGATGGAGAAGGCTTGCGCACTGTCACGTGCGGAATCTGCAGGCAACGACTCAGATTGCCCCCGGACCGAAGTGATCTCGTCGCGAAGTGCAGTGCGTGCGGCTACCAGTTCAGTGTGGACACGACCCCAGGGTACGGCGATCTGTCCGCAACCAGATTTCGGTCGGCAGTCGTTCGGCGCACCCGCAGACTCGTTTCCGCTCTTCGTCGGCGGCTGTCGAACCTGTGGTGACCATCAAGAGCCGTCCTCTTTGCTCGCCAGACCGGGGTGAACCAATCGACTTGTAGCCTCGACCGTCTTCACGGTTCGACGACTCGTGCGTGTCAGGGGAGGGGGCGCGGGTGGTGGGCCGGAGGGGTCGCTGAGGCCATCGAGCGGCGGCTGGGCTGCGCCGTTGCGCGCCCGCAGCTCGCCGCGGGGCGCTCAGCGATCCGCGCGCCGCAGCGAGAGCAGGCGGAAGTCGAGGAGTTCGGCGATGAACACCTCGTCGCCGAGAGGGGCCACGGCGGCGGGGAAGTTGAGCTGCTCCGCGGGATCGACGGCGCTCGCGTCCGGCTCCCGCGTGACGAGCGGGCGCGCGAAGTCCACGCGTCGGCCGGCGGCGATGAACGCGCGCCCGCGCACAGCGCGGTCCCGAGTCCGATCTCCGTGCCGTCTGGAGCGAACAGCCGCACCTGCGGCTGCACCTTGCCCCGGCCCGTCACCTTGAAGCGCAGCGTGGGCGTTCGGGCAGCGTCATGCACAGGGTCTTGAGCTCGCGCGGAGCGTCGATCGTGCCCTTCACCCTGGCCCGGTTCGGGATCTCGGCGTCGAGCGCGCCGCCGCCCACGTCGCCGTGCGCGGGGAGCCCGGCAGTGACGACGAGGATCGCGAGACTCGACACGAACTGACGGCACATGACACGACCTCCGTCCGTCCATGCGTGATCGCCGCGCACGGCTCCCACGGGAATCCGCGCGGCCTCCCGGCGCGGCCTCGGGTTGTCGCGCGGGCGGGCTTCTGGGAGATTGGGACCGATGGGGATGCCCGACCTCGCCCGGACGACCGAGATCCTGCTGCGCGTGCGCCGCGGCGAGGCCGCAGCCGCCGACGAGTTGCTGCCCCACATCTACGACGAACTGCGCACGCTGGCGCGCTCGCTGGTGTGTCGCGAGCGGAGTGGACACACGCTCGATGCGACGGCGCTGCTGCACGAGGCCTACTTGCGTCTGGCCGCCGGGTCGCTCCCGGACCTCGAGGACCGTCGGCACTTCGTCGCCCTCGTCGCGCGGTGCATGCGGCAGGTGCTCGTGGACCATGCGCGTGGTCGTGGCACGCAGAAGCGCGGCGGCGACCGTCTGCGCGTCACGCTGCACGATGCCGCTTTGACGGCATCCCGTGACGCCATCGACGTGATGGTGCTCGACGACGCGCTGTCGCGGCTCGCGGCCATGGACGAGCGCAAGTGCCGCGTCGTGGAGCTGCGCTTCTTCGGCGGCCTGACGTTCGCCGAGACGGCCGATGTGCTGGGCATCGCGCCGAAGACCGTCGAGGCCGACTGGTACGCGGCGCGGGCCTGGCTGCGCCGCGAGCTCGCAGCGGAGACGCGGGGTTGAACGCCGCGCGCTTCGCGCGCGTCTGCGCGGTGTTCGAGGCGGCGCGCCCGGCGGCGGCGGGGGAGCGCGAGGGCGTGATCGCGCGCGAGTGCGCGGGGGACGCCGACCTCGCCGCCGAGGTCCGCGAGCTGCTGGAACATCACGACGCGGGGACGGGCCGGCGCTGCCGGAGGTGGGGGACGTGCTCGACGGCCACCGCCTGCTCGAGCGGCTCGGCGAGGGGGGCATGGGCGTCGTGTACCTCGCCGCGGCGCCCGGCGGCGAGCGCGTCGCAGTGAAGCTCCTGCGCACCCACCTGAGCGCCTCGACGCGACATCGTGAGCGGTT
>JAJRVY010000276.1 GCA_024277065.1 Planctomycetota bacterium | reverse complement strand
CGCGCGATCAACCGCAGGACGTGGGAGCGGCGACCGTGATCGCCGTCAGTCGGAGCTTCCCGGTCGCGTCAGCAGCGTCGGCGTCGTGAGGCGGTCGATGGGCAACGGCGTCCCGTTCGCGTCGGCGGCGAGTTGCAGGTCGTCGATCGAGTCGAAGAGCAGTGCCAGCATGTAGTGCGTGTTGTGGGCCCAGGAGCCCGGCTCGTTCGCCCACATCTCGTAGTTGAACGCAGCCTTCAGCAGCGGGCCGTCGTACTCTTCGTAGCCGTTCGCGGACGTGATCTCGCCCGGATCGGCGACGCCGTTGCCGTTCAGGTCCCGGAAGTAGAACGGGAACTCCGACGCATGCACGATGCCCGCTTCGGCACCGATGACGAGCTCGGCGTAGTCGTCCATGGCACCGATCAGGCGCTCCGCGAACGTGCCGAGCTCGAGGCTCAGGAACTCCAGGTTGTCGCCGTTTCCGTTGTAGTCCGTCTCCCGATTTCGACGGACACCGTGGATGTTGCCGTCGGCCTCGGGATGACATCCCGTGCAATTGGGCGTGAGCTGCGGCGCGAACGTGTGGTCGCTGAGATGGCAGAGGCTGCACCGGCCGGTGGCGCCACCGGCGTGCCTCCACTGACCATCGTAGGACTGCACGCCGACGAACGAGTTCTCGTCGTACTCGTACCCGACGGCGGCGTCGGCGCCGTAGAGGCCGGGGCCCGCCACGAGGTAGTGGATCCTCGGGAAACGGAAGTCGCCGCTCTCGATCGTGTCATCGACGTCCTGCTTGGAGGCGCGACCCTGGTGGCACGTCATGCACAGGAACGAATCATCAGGGCTCTCCTCGTCGTTGAGGATCTGCACGCCGCTCGGGAACGTGACCTGAGGGACGTAGCTGCGGGCCGGTGACGGCGAGGTGAACGAGTCCTCGACATGGCATTGCTCGCACTCCATTCCGTCGGAGACCGGATGGGGCGTCGTCGGATCGATCCCGAAGTCGAGGTAGAATCGGAAGCCACCGGGCGAGTGGCAGCGCGCGCAACCGGCCGAGACCCCGCCCCGGCTGTCCCAGTTCCGAAACGCCCGGGACGTGTTGTCCAAGTGGCCCGGGTCGTTGCGCACCATCTCGTCGAGTCCCGGGACGTCAACGGACGCGGCGGCGTCCATGTCCGCCAGCGTGTCGTACAGGAACTCGATCGCGTACTTGGCGTTGTGGGCGTGCAACCCGGGATCCTTCTGCCAGTACTGGTAGTTGTAGGAGGCGCGCAGCAGGCGGGCCGTGAAGCTCTGGTAGCGATTGCCGTAGTTGATTTCTCCCGGGTCCGCGATGCCGTTGCCGTTCAGGTCATTGAAGTAGTAGGGGTACGCTGACGAGGCGTAGACGAGCGGATTGCCGTTCGCCTCCGCGTAGTCCTGCATCGCTGCGTAGACCTTCCCGGCCAGCCCGCTCAGTTCGAACGCGATACCCTCCTCGGCGTCGCCATCGGCGTCGTAGTCCGGGACCGATCCCGTTGCCCGGATGTCCTGCGTCGCCTCATGATCCGTCGTGCCGGGATGACACGCGTTGCACGCCTCGAGACGCAGTTCGAGGGAGTGCTGGTCATGGCACCCCTGACAGTCATCGATCGTGGATGCGTGCAGGAACCGACGGTTGTAGACCTCGTCGGCGTACTCGTAGCCGCCACGGGCCGTGCCGCCATAGAGCGACGCGCCGGCCGCGAAGTAGTGGATGTTCTGGAACGAGAGCGACGCGCTGATCTCGTCGTCGTCCTCGACCCCCGATTCGTCGATCGCCTCATCGACGCTGAGGGTGGACTCGCGGCCCTGGTGGCACTGCATGCAGATCGCCTCGGGGCCGAGCCCCTCCACGATCTCGCCGGATGGGAACTGCACGACGTCCAGCGCGGCGGTCTTGGTGTTGTGGCATGCGTTGCAGTCCACGGTCGAGCCGAGCGCCGACGGATTGGTCGTGGTGTTCGTCGGATCGCCGAGGACCTCCGAGGGAGTGCCGTCAGCGCCGACGAAGTCCTGGAAGCCGAAACTCGAATGGCACGCGGCGCAGGACGTGGGGATCTCGCCGTCCTCGTCCCAGTGGCGGAACGCGTCGGCGGCGAGATCCGCGTGGCCCGACGTTCCCCACTCCGATCGTGCGAGATCGGCCTGTCCTCGGGACTCCGCCACGGCATCGAGTTCCCACGCCGTCTTCTTCGGGTTCTTGAGTACGACCTGGGCCTTCTTCGCCGTCCCGTCGTAGAGCAGGGAGTAGCGACCGTTGTGCGGCAGGATGAAGTTCTTGATCTTCGTGACGGGGCCCGCCCCGATGTCCACGGCGCCGAACGGTCCCTGCAATCCCGAGATGCTCGCTCCGCCCGTGACGGTGGCCGTCATCCTGGCGCCCTCCGGCGCCTCGAACACGAGTGGCCCCGTGGCGTTCTTGCGCTTGAACTTCCGCGGGAACTTGCTGCCCGCGAGGTTCACCGTGTAACGGCCGGTGCCCGACTGCGCGGTGATCTCCAGCGCGTAGGCGCCCCCGTCCTCGAACGCGAAGTTCTTGATCTTAGTGGACGTCATCCTGTCACCGAGATCGACCTTGCGGCCATTGGCGTCGAGCAGGCGCCAGGCGGGCACGACGTCCGCCTGCTTGTCAACGGTCAGCTTGGCCTTCAGAGTCGAATCCGTCGGCGCATAGAACGGGTAGAGGTGCACCTCGCCGCCATCCGGGTTCGCGAAGCGCGATGAGAACGAGTCGCGAAGAACGACGTCCTGCGTCCCGTCCCAGGCCGCGAGCGCCGCCAGAGAGAGGGCGGCGATGGTGACCGCAGCGAGCCACTTGCCCCGGGTCGCGGCCTTCCGTCGAGTCACGATCGAGCTCATCTTCACCTCCGTACGCGTGGGAGCACGTCTGTCTTCGCTCATGTTCTTGCTCATGCGCCGCCCCGGCGGCGGCGCCGCTTGGAGATCCGCGCACGCGGCGGCTCAGGCGAGGGGATCATCATGGAATGTCCGGCCGGTCCGTGTGCACGTGGAGTTCACCGCAGATCGGCGCCCGGAACGGGCGAGCCGGTCACCTCTTCGTAAGACCGCTGAAGTAGTTGAACGGTGCGGATCGCGTTGTGCACGCCGAGGCTCGCGTCGCCGACCACGGTGTAGTGGTTGAACGCTGCGCGCTTCTGCGCGACGGAGGCGCCCGTCATGCTGCCGTCCGTGGACTCGCCGTAGTTGAACGTGTGGCCGTCGAAACTCATCAGAGGATCGCTCAGCAGTCCATCCACCACGACATCCAGGAGGCCGCTCACCTCGCTCTGGATGCCCTCGATGAGGCCGTTGCCGTCGTAGTCGCCGAAGGCCGGCCGGTCGAAGCCATCGAAGTCGTCGAAACCGTCGTGGCACTTCGCACACGTCGCGGTCCGCGGTTGGAACCCGTGCTCCGGCTCTCCGGGCGCGCCGTGGTCGAAGTGACAACTGACGCAGCCGTCGGGCAGGAGCGCGGGGAGGCTGTGCATCGTGCTGCTGTAGGCGCCCGAGCCCGGCACCTCCGCTCCCGCCGTCCCGAGCAACATCTCTCGCTGCGGGTGCCGCACGATCTCGCCATCGTCGCGGAACGTCCCGAACTTCACGGTCTCGTCGTTGTGGCAGCGGCCGCAGAGCTCGTTCTTGGGGAAACGCAGCGGCTGTCGATCGCCGGTCAGTTCACCCGCGGAGTCCTTGCCGTGGCAGGCGCGGCAGGTGATGCCTTCGTCGCGGGCGATGGCGCCCGCCAGCATCTCGTCCCAATCGTCCTGGTCGGTCCTCTCCCCGCGCACCTGGATGGCGACGAAGCCCTCGGTGGTGTGGCACTGCACGCACGGCAGGCCGCCCTGGTTGTTGCCCGGGTTCTTGAGCCCGTTCTGAAAACTGCGCGGCGTGTCGGCGTGGAACGTCGTGTCGCCGTCGGGCCCCGGGGTCGCCCATTCCTCGATGATCGGCTGTACGGGATCGTCCTCGTGGGTGGGATGGCAGGCGTTGCACGAATTGGTCGTGCCGTAGAGCTCACTGGCCCGCGGCCAGACGTTCGTGAAGCCGTGACCGGCGTGATCGCGGACGGTCCAGCCCGCGGCGTCGGTGCCGGTGGCCCCCTCGCCGGCGGTCCTCGGCATGTGGCACGTATCGCACCGACCGACCCCGGAGCCCGCCGGATCGTAGAGCAGCGGCGCGACCGACATCCCGGCGTCGGCCATGTGCTGCGTCGTCGCCGTGATGATCGAGTCCGCGACGACACCACTCGCGATGGCCTGCACGTCGGTCTTGGACACACCGAGGAACGGCGTGAAGCGCGCGTGGCACGCCAGGCAGTACGAATTGTCTTCCAGCCGCGCTTCGACGGGCGCTCCGCGATCCACGACGGGGGCCAGCATGTGGTCCCGCTCCCTCGCGTGGGGCGAGTGGCACTCGAAGCACGTTGGCGCGAAGCCGACCGTCGGGGCGTGGTGTCCTGCATCGTTCTCCCGGCCCTGGAGGTAGCGCGTGCGTGCGGCGACGAAACCGTCGCCGGGGATGCCGGCGACCAGGCTCGTCTTGTAGCCGATGAAGTCCTCCGGGGCGGTCGTCGGGTCGAAGAACTCGTCGAGGTCGTCGCCGGCCTCAGCCACGCCCCGGTCACCGTCGTAGGGATACGACGGAATGACGGAACTCCCGGTGATCGCGTCCACGCCGTGTCCCCGGTCGTGGCAGCGCGTGCAGGTCGCATTCGCCGCTGCGACGCCGGCGGCGGTGAGATCGAGAAGGTCCGACGGGTTGGAGATGAGGTCCGGATCGCCGCTGTTCGCGTGCTCGGCGCCCGGGCCGTGGCACTGCTCGCAGCCGACGTCGGGCTCGGACCAGCCGGCGACGATCTCGCCCGACGTACGCGTCTGGACGATCAGCCCGGTTGCGTGGCATCCGGCGCAGCGCGCCTCGTACGACACGTCGGCCCCGACATCCTGTGGTCCGGCGTAGCGCGCGCCCGTCTCCGTGAACCAGAACTCCGTCTCGAACGTCGTGTACGTCGCCTGGTCCTCGTCGTACTGGAAAGGCAGCGGATAGAGGGCGTCTCCGATGCGCGCGACGTAGGCCTGCTGGTGGAGACCGTTGCCTCCCATCGACCGCTCCACCTCGTAGATGGCGTCTCCGATGTTCACGCGCGCCGGCCGCGCTGCGCCCGGCTCCCACGAGAGTCGCGGGGCGTCGTCTCCGAACTCCGCGAATGCCGGGAAGTCAGCGAGGTCGAGGCCGTCCTCGAAGTCGTTGCGACCGTTGCCGTCGAAGTCGTTGACGAGGGCGATCCCGGTGAGGCCACCACGTTGCCACTCGCGCGATCCGAGGTTGTGCGCCGTCCGCGACCAGTCCATGAACAGCGCGTCGTGACAGCGCCCGCACGTCCGCGATCCGACGTAGCCGTCGCGACCGGCCAGCGTCGGCGGGACGAGCTCCGGCGCGGTCGGTGCCGTCGCCCCGGGCGCCGGGAAGAACAGGTCCCTGGGGCCGCCCCCGAGTGGCGCGAGGTCGAACGCGAAGCGCAGACGCGTCGCTCGGCCGGGGTTCGCCCACTCGAGCGTGTACGTGCCGCTCTTGGCGAGTGCGATGCCCTTGGCCGTCGCGCGCTGCCCGCGCGTGCGAGCCGTGAACCCGACGGGCGCGCCCGTCGGATCGAGGAGCCCGGTGATCTCAGGACCGCTGCCGCGGCGGTGCGCATTCGGTACACGGATCTTGACGTTCAGGAGCGAACTCCCCGGCGCTTCGAAACGCCACGTGCCGTAGGCCTCCGGGCTCGGGTCGAGGCCGCGAATGCGTCGGTCCTTGCGCACGTCGGTGAGCAACGTGTAGCCCCCGCTCCCGGAGCGTGCGCGCAGTTCGAGTACGAAGAAGCCCGACGTCTCGAACGTGTGCTCGGCGAGCTTCATGCGCCGCACGTCGGACGCCGAGACGCGCGTCGCTCTGGCGATCACGTCGCCGCCGGTATGGGTCAGCCGCAGGTCGGCCAGCAGAGACGTGCCCTTGTCGCTCACCAACTTGGCGCGCACCCGCGTGCCCTTCGTCGCGAAGAACGTGTAGTGATGCACCTCGCCGGGCAACCCGGCGATGACGGACTGGACGTCATCGCCCAGTCGGATCTCGGCCGCGCCCGCGAACGCCGGCTTCTCCTCGGCGCCAGCCGCGGTGACCAGCGCGAGTCCGAGGAGCAGCCCGGCCAGAGTGGGTGGAGCGACGGCCGGAGCCGGCAGAACAATGCGCCTCATGTGTCCTCCGAAGCCGACCCACGCCTGCGCGCGGCGCGCCATTCCACAAGCGACCGCCATCGAGCTTGCGTGACGATCGATCCCGGCCCAGTCCGGGGGCGACCTATTCGTAGCAAGTCTGGACGAATCGGCTCCGATTGTCGCGCATAGATCGTCCGTCGCGCGTGACCGCGCGCACGCTGCGTCAGTCGTCGTCGGCGTCCGGGTCTGCCGGCGCGGCGTCCGGGGCCGATGGGTCGGGGATCTGCCGCTTCTCGCCGTCCTCGCCGCGGATGATGAAGTAGCCCGTCGTCGTGACGTAGGTGAGGTCGCCGGTGACCGGGTCCAGGCGCAGCCACATGTCCTTGGCGACCCGTGCGTCGGACGTGAACAGCGGGCGCCCCGTCGTGGGGTGGAGAGCGATGAGGCGGTCGTCGTCACTGAGCACCCAGACCTTGTCGCGTCCGACGGCGACCAGCGCCTGGTAGCCCTCGACCGTGCCGAGGTCCTTGAACCTGCCCCTCTGTAGGCGGCGGATGACGCCCTTGTGGGAGAGGCCGTAGATCCCGGCCTCGCCGGCGCGGATGGCGGAGACGTTCCAGAAGCGCTCGCTCATCTCCGCCGTGCCGCGGCGCGGGTCGATGACCCAGACCTCGAAGCGCCCGGCGCTCTGGCCCTCGGCGGCGTCGCCGCGCCCCACGCCGTTCCGGCGCGGGTCGTGCACCGTGACGTACACGCGCCCGGTGCGCGCGCCGACGCGCGCCGACAGGAAGCGTTCGGTCTTCAGTTCGATCACCTCGTTCTGCGAGCCCTGCTCGTGGTCGAACCACGCGACGTGCCCCGCGTACAGCAGGGCGAGATTGCCGCCGCCGGCAGGGACGACGTCGAGCAGCTCCTCGTTCGCGTCCAGATCCGTGACGAATCCCCAGGGGTTGTCGCCCGTCGGCGCCAGGCGCCAGAGATCGGGGCCGTGGTCGTCGCCGGGCATCACGGCGTACACCGCCTGCGCGGTCGGGAACACCTGCTCGATCTGCGAGCCCAGCACGCGGCGTACGCCGTCGGTGTCCAGGCTGGTCAGCGCGCCGTTCTTCACCTGGTAGTAGACGCCGCCGTGGGCCGCGGCGAGGCGCAGGTCCAGGGCGCGCCGCACGGCCGCCGCTCCCGTCGGAACGACCACCCGGCTGCGGTTGCGCCAGATCGCCGAGTTGACGGCGTACTGCGGCGTCAGGGGGTTGGCCGCCCACCAGCGCAGGACCTTCGAGCGCACGGCCGGGAGCGGCTGCTTCGCCGCGTCGAAGCGATGCGTGCCCGGCGCCGGGCGGTGCGCGTCCAGGCAGCAGGTGTTCATCAGGATCGCGCGCTCCTCCTCTGGCTCGAGCAGGACGCACACCGTTCCAGGCTCGCGCTCGGTCGCGGCATCGGCGACGACGGGCGGGCCGAGACCGAGGCGCTGGCAGCTTCCGCGCCGGCGCGGAAGCAGGTGCGAGCCCGCGAGGTCGATGACGACGCGCTTCTTGCCCGTGTTGCGCACGTGCAGTTTCACCTGCGCGTAGCTGCGGGGCTGGGAGCCCGAGGCGCTCACCATCCCGAGGCTGACGGCTTTCCACAGCCTGACCGCGGGGACGTCGTCCCACGCGACGGGCTGTGCCTGCGGCGCCGGGTCGTCTGCCGCGAGCGCACACACCGAGATGGCCAGAACCGCCCCGATCGCCGATGCCGTGCGCATGTGTCGTCCCTCCCACGCAAGTCCGTGCGAACCCCGAGAGATCGAGACTACCAGGGGATGGCGCGTACGATCGGCCGGTCCATGCGATACACGCGCGCCCGCATCGCCTCGTTCGGTTACGAGCTCGCTCCCGTCGTCGTCACGACCGACGAGATCGAGGAGCGCCTGTCGCCGGTCTACGAGCGGCTGCACATCCCGCGCGGGCAACTCCTGTCGTGGACGGGGATCGAGGAGCGGCGCTGGTGGCACGCGGGCGACGGTGTGGCGGCGGGGGCCGTGGCCGCCGGGCGCAAGGCCGTCGCCAAGGCCGGGCTCGCGGCGGGTGATCTCGGCGCGCTGATCTACGCCGGCGTCTGCCGCGAGGCGTTCGAGCCCGCGACGGCGTGCGACGTGGCGGCGGGCGTCGGCGTGGCGCGGGACGCCGCCGTGCACGACGTCGCCAATGCCTGCCTCGGCGTGGTCAACGGGATCGTGGACGTGGCCAACCGCATCGAACTGGGGCAGATCCGCGCGGGGCTCGTCGTCGCCTTCGAGACGGCGCGGCGCATCAACGAGATCGCCATCGCCAGGCTGCTGGCCGAGCCGACGATGGAGTACCTGCGCGGCAGCCTGACGACGCTGACGGGCGGGTCCGGCGCCGCCGCCGTGCTCGTCACCGACGGCTCGTTCGGCGAGGGCGACCGCCAGCGCGTGCTGGGCGCCGTCCAGCGCACCGCGCCCGAGCACCACGATCTCTGCCGCTGGGGCATCCGCGGCACGGGGCCGACGACGGTCGAGGAGTACGCGGTGACCGACTCCGTCGGCGTTCTGACGCACGGCTCCCAGCTCGGCTTCGAGACCTGGCAGGCGCTCCTCGCCGAGATGGGCTGGAGCACCGCCGACGTCGATCGCATCGTGGCGCACCAGATCGGCCGCGCGCACCGCGAGTCGATGCTGGCGGGCCTGGGCCTGCGCGACGACCAGGACTACGTGACGTATCCCTACCTCGGCAACATGGGCACCGTCGCGTTGCCGCTCACGGCGGCCCTGGCCGAGGAGCGCGGGTTCCTCGAGAGCGGCCAGAACGTGGGCTTCCTCGGCATCGGCAGCGGCCTCAACTGCCTGATGCTCGGCGTGCGGTGGTGACGGTGGCGACGG
>JAJRVY010000275.1 GCA_024277065.1 Planctomycetota bacterium | reverse complement strand
CTTCGCCCTCGACGACTGCCGCGCGGCGTTCGCCGACGTCGTCATCGAGCGCGCCGATCCGTGACCCGCGCAACGCCGCGGCGATGCGCGCCCCACGTCACTCCACCCAGTAGTTCAGAACCTCGAACTGCACGCCCGACGGGTGCCGGAGGACGTATGTGAAGAGCCCGAAACTGTACTGGCTCGCAGCGAAGTTCGCGGCGTCGATGTCGCCCACGCGCCCGGTGTAGATGGTCGCGCTGCCACTCGTCACGGTCAGGCGGCTCGACGCGGACGTGCCGATGCTGAAGCCGCCGACCACGCCGCCGCCCGTGGCCTTGAGCTCCAGTTCGTAGCCGATTTCCAGCTCGCGTCCGCTGCTGATCGCCTCGGACACGGAGAGCTGCACCTCCTCTGCGCGGTCGCCCTGACTGACGGAGACGAGCGTTGACTGCAGGCCGCCGAACTGGTTGATGAGCTGGTCCTTGCGCGACGCCGTCGGGTACGTCGAGAGGTCGCCGACGGTGTGCTGGAACACGGCTCCGTCGATCCGCAGCGAGCCCGGTGCGATGTTGGCGTTGTAGAACGATCGGTCGGTCTTGAGCGTGATCGGCTTGCGCGGCAGCGAGATCACGACCTCCTTGCCGACGAGCGCCGGGTCGGGGTGCGACACGATCGTGTACGTGTACTGATCGAGCGGCACGGTGGTGAAGATCACGGCATCGTCGTTCGGGCCGCTGACGTACGTGATCGTCTCCTCCAGCGTGTAGGAGCGCGACGCGATGCGCGTGGCCGTGACCTCCGTCGTCTGCGTCAGTTCGAAGCTCGACTGCGTGATCGGGCCGCCGTCGAGGCTGATCCCGGAGATGGCCTTGGCGCCGATCGACACCGACGTCTCGCGCTCACTGCCGCTGGTCGTGGACTGTCCGAACGACGTCTCGCAGCCGTCCACGTTCTGGCCGATGCCGCGGTCGCACGGTGGGGCCGCGAGGGCGGCGATGACGATCGGCTCGGTGAACACGAGCTGGTAGCTGCCCTCGCCATAGTCGAGCACCGCGCTGTCGGTGTCCACGTTGGCGGCGACGAAGATTCCGCCCTGGTCGTTCTGCACGTTCGCGAAGCCCATCTGCCACGTCGCCATCTCGCGCCACCCGCGCACCGTCTGGTCGAGGCCCCACACGTAGGCGGCGCCCTGCCACTGGCAGTACACGAGCACGTCGCCGCGACCGTCACCCGTGAAGTCACCCGTGATCACCTGCGTGCTCTGGTCGTTGAAGTACGCGCCGCCGTCGCTGCCGCGATCCAGGAACTTCTCCTGCGGGATCTCCTCGATGCGCGTGAACGGCGCCGCGTTCGCGAAGTCGTCGAAGATGTAGCGGTTGACCTGGATCTCGAACGCGCCGTCGCCGTCGATGTCCACGACGTTGACGTGGGTCGTGCGGAAACGCCAGCGGGCGAACGCCGGGTTGCCGAGGAAGCCGTTGAACTCGTGGATCGTGCCGAGCGTCCCGAAGCCGCTCGGGATGTCGTCGAAGGCGACGACGAGCTGGTTCGTGTAGCGGCCGTCGCCGCCGGTGGGGCCGGCGATGATCACCTCGTCGAGATTGTCGCCGTCGATGTCGCCGACGGCGATGCTGCCGACGAGCGCGCTCTTCAGCCCGTTCGCGACCCCTGCACCGCGCCGCTCCGCAGTTCCGCCGCGCCCGCCGACCAGTCGTCGAGGACGACGTAGCGGCCCGTTCCGGCTGGCCCGCTCGAACTGTACTCGTTCACGACGAACGCGAGTTCGCAGCCGATGTCGTAGTCGAGGTTGCCGCAGCGCAGTTGTGCGTACATCTGCGGATTCGTGAGCCCCAGGACGTCGTCGTACGTCTTCGTCAGGGCCGGCTGCCGCGCGAAGTTCGATGCGGCGTCCTCGAAGAACACGATGTCCACCGAGTCGGTGCGGCAGACGGCGACCGCCAGCTCCGAGCGTCCGTCACCGTCGAAGTCCCCGGCCACCGCGGCCAATCCCTTCACGTCCTGCTCGACGCCCAGGCGGATCAGTGTCTCGGCATGTCCCTGCTCTGCGTCCTCGACGAGCTTCAGCGTCAGGTCGAGGTCGTCCATGTAGACGCCGACGATCTCCTCGAGACCGTCACCGTCCACGTCGCCGGCGCAGACCGCGCGCAGCGACTGCGGCGTGACCGGGCCGCCGGGGAAACCCACCCAGTCGTTCGCGGGCGAGTCCAGGTCGGCGAACTGCATCAGGTCGCCGTCCACGTCCAACTCCATGACCCGGAAGCGGGACGCATCGCCCCGCAGCGTCGCGCCCACCATCACGATCTCGTTCACGCGGCCGAACGTGCGCTGCGAGCCGAAGGGAGCGTAGTCGGGGGGCAGGTCCTCGGTCTTGCTGTAGTCCTTGCGCGCGGAGTCCTCGACCTTGACGCCCAGGCTGCGCAGGGACGCGGCGAGCGGGCCGTCGGTATTGCCGCCGCCGCCGGTCCTTCCGATGGATGCGATCGAGAAGGCGGTCAGCTTCTGCGCGTCCGGCGGGACCTTCGCGACGAGCGTGCCGATGTACCCGCCACCGACCGCCGACGTGCCCTTGAACGCGAGCGCCGCCGGGCCGTGCTTCGCCTTCAGTTTGAGTCTCCCGTTCTTCAGCCTGCCGCGCACGGTGCCCACGCCCGGCGACGGCACGAGGTAACCGGTGGCGACGGTCGCCGTGCCGCTGATCCTGCCCTTGGCCGTCGTGACGCCGCCGCCGCCCTGATCGTCGAGCGTCAGCGTGAACGTCGAGGTGATGTCGTCCACCACGCGCAGATCGACCGTGACGGTCGCCCTCGCCTTGCCGCGCGGCCCCCTGTAGCTGACCTTCGCCGTGCCCGTCCCCGAGCTGACCAGCACGCCCTTCAGCTTGACCTTCATGCCGTCGCCGGTGGCCGTGATCACGTACCGCCGCCCGCTGCGCTTCTCCACGAGCTTGCCCTTGACGTCCACCGGCGCGCCGTCTACGAAGCAGGGTTCGTCGCGGATGATGCGGCCGCGCGGATCGAAGGCGAGCGACAGGTCGATCTGCGCCGTGCCGACGCCCACGGGCACCTGCCCCGAGAGGCTCTCGAGCCGCGGGACCTCCATCGGTACCTCGATGTCGAGGGCCGTGGCGTCGCGTGTGAACAGCGCCACGCCGAGCAGCGCGGCGAAGAGGGAGAGGGTCGATTTGTGCATGGTGGGTCTCCGGACGGGCTCCGCACCGCCGCGCCGTGCGCCGCCGCGAGCCTCCACCCCCCCCATGCGAGAACGGCCCGGCCGACTCCCATGGCGTTTCCGGATCCCCGTCGGTTCCCGCACGCGCCGCCGCCGCCGTCCCGTCTCGTCCCGGGCCGGGCCGGCGGCGTACACTCCCACGAAGCTCGCCGACGAGTTGAACGATCGGTAAAGCGCCGGCGATCCGGACCCCGCGCCCGCAGGACTCTGCGCGAGTGACGGCGCCCGTCGTCGCATGTGGGCGCTGCCACGACGACCCGATCCACGACCGGAGTCCGTGCCCCCGCCGAGCCTCGCCCGCCGCCGACGAGTTGTTGCCGCACGTCTACGGCGAGCTGCGCACCCTCGCGCGCGCGCTCGTGCGCCGTGAGCGCCGCGGGCACACCCTCGACGCGACGGCGCTGCTGCACGAGGCGTACCTGCGGCTCTGCGCCGGGGCGCTCCCGGATCTGCGGGACCGCAGACACTTCGTCGCCATCGTCGCGCGGTCGATGCGACAGGTGCTGGTGGATCACGCGCGGGGACGGGGCACGCTGAAGCGCGGCGGGGACCGTCTGCGTGTGACGCTGCACGACACGGCGCTCACTGCGTCGTGCGATGCGATCGACGTGATGGCCCTCGACGAGGCGCTGTCGCGGCTCGCGGCCATGGACGAGCGCAAGTGCCGCGTCGTGGAGCTGCGTTTCTTCGGTGGCCTGACGTTCGCCGAGACGGCCGACGTGCTGGGCATCGCGCCGAAGACCATCGAGGCGGACTGGTACGCGGCGCGGGCCTGGCTGCGCCGGGAGCTCGCAGCGGAGACGCGGGGTTGAACGCCGCGCGCTTCGCGCGCGAGTGCGCGGGGGACGTGCCGACGGCCACCGCCTGCTCGAGCGGCTCGGCGAGGGGGGCATGGGCGTCGTGTACCTCGCCGCGGCGCCCGGCGGCGAGCGCGTCGCAGTGAAGCTCCTGCGCACCCACCTGAGCGCCTCGACGCGACATCGTGAGCGGTT
>JAJRVY010000274.1 GCA_024277065.1 Planctomycetota bacterium | reverse complement strand
GCCGCACGGCCATCTCGATGGTCTGCGCATTCCCGGCACGGTCCTCGACGACGAGCGTCGCGGCGTAGCCGGCAGCCGGGACCGGCGGCAGGTCGAACTCCTGCACGCCCGCCGACGCGGCCACGCGCACGACGGGCGCGGCGCCGGGCGCCCGCAGCTCGGCGCGCCCCGGCTCGGCCAACGCGACACGCAGCCTGGCCCCCACGCCACTGCGCACCGAGAGCTGCAGCCGCCCGTCCGCGCGGTCATCGAGGTCGCTGACGACGGGCGGAGCGAGCTGTGTGTCACGCACGTACGAGAAGCGCTTCGTCGTCACGTTGCCGGCGAGATCCTTGACGGCGATCTCCATGCTGCAGGCGCCGTCGCCGTCCGCCGTGCCGCGCACGACCCAGACGTCACGCGGTCCGTCCTCGCCGGCCGCCGGCTCGCCGCTGAACTGCGAGCGGCCGTCCACACGCGCGACCACGGACGCGATCGTGTCCTCGTCGAGCGCCACGCGCACCTCGGGAGCCTGGCTCGCCGTGAAGCCGTCACGGGCTCCCGGGACCCCGATGGACGTGATGGCCGGAGCCCCGCGATCGATGGCGATGCGCATGCGCGCCGGCGCCGCGCCGGCCGACGCGAGCAGCGCGACCTCGTGCTCGCCGTCGGCGAGGGCGGTGAGGTCCGCGACCGCGACGAGGCGCCCGAGGTCCACGCGAACGTCGGCCGCGGCACGTTCGCCGTCGATCTCGAGCCACGGCTCCTTGGCCTCGCCGCCGGAGATCTCCGCCGACAACTCGAGCGCCGCCAGACCGCGCTCGCCGAGGTGCGTGACGCCATCCACCGGCGTGACGACCCGGCCGCCGGCGCTCGCATCGAAACCGCCGAGTGACGCCGTCGTCTCGGACAGCAGGAAGCCCGTCACGGCGAGCCCCACGAGGAACACCACGACCGCAGCCATGCCGAGCAGCTTGTTGCGGCGGGCGCGCCGCTCGGGAGCGTCCAGCCACCACTTCAGGGCGTCGGCCACCTCGCGGAAGGACGCCGGCCGGTCCTGCCTGCGTGGCGCCATGCAGCGGTCCGAGAGCGCCACGATGTCCGCCGGGAGATCCGGGCGCTGGTCGCGCAGGAGCGCCGGCTCCTGCCCCTTGGCGTGGAGCTGCAGGTACTGCGCCAGCCCACCGCGCGGCAAGGGGTAGTCGCCCTTGTTGAAGCACTCGAACAGCATCACGCCGAAGGCGTAGATGTCGCTCTGGAACGAGCTCGGCTCGCCGCGGAACTGCTCCGGCGCCATGTAGGCCAGCGTGCCGGAGAGGGTCGTGCGCAGGTCGGGCTCGTAGCTGCCATCGACCGCGGCGGCCCCCTCCTCGACGTCCCCGTCGGCGTCGTCCAGGCTCTTGGCGAGCCCGAAGTCGATGACCTTCGGGTGCTCGAGCCCGTCATCGCCCTTGACGAGCAGCGAGTTGTCGCTCTTGAGGTCCTTGTGGACGATGCGCTCGTCGTGGATGCGCTGCATCCCCTCGGCGAGCTCCTTGTAGATGCGCACGACGGTGCGGACGTCGTCGCAGAGCGGCTGGTCCTTGCTGCGGATCGCGTCGTAGAGCGTGCGGCCCTCGAGGTACTCCATGACCATGAAGAGCTCGCGGTTGACGCGCGTCTGGTCGAGATCGGTGACCTCCACGACGCCCGGGTGCTTGACCCGCATCATCGTCTGGCCCTCGGTCAGGAACCGCTCGCGGAACGTCTCGTCCTTCGAGATCGACGCCTTGATGACCTTGATGGCGCGGTCGCCCTTGAGCAGGTTGTGGCGCGCCTTCCAGACCTCGCCCATCCCGCCCTTGCCCAGACGCTTCACCAGCGTGTAGCGGCCGGCGAGGGGCTCGCCCTCGGCGAGACGCATCGGCGCGGCGCGCTCGACGGCGCGCCCGCCCTTCTCGGTGTAGCCGTCCGCCGCCGCGTCACGCGCGGTGGAGCTGACGCCACGCGTGCCGGCGGGATCGATGCGCCGCACCTTGGGCCCCCGGCGCGTCCCGGCCACGCGGTCCGCGGCCGTCGCCTCGGGATCGTCGTCGTTGCGCAGCGACTCGGTGCGGCCGGCCTCGAAGACGGTCTCGTCGTCGTCAGAGAGCGTACGGCTCACTCCCCGTTCGGGGAGCCGCGTGCCGGCGAAGTCCCCGGCCACGGTGCCCTTGCCACGGCGCCGGTCGATCTCGCCCGTCGGCGCCTCGGTGTCCGGCGCGCCGGCGAGCGTCTCCTCGTCCTCGCCGATGGTGCGAACGGCTCCCGAGTCGAGATCCGGGCCGGCGGTCTGCTCGTCCTCGCGGCGGGGTGCCGTCGGCTTCAGCGACGGCGCAGCGCCCTCGAGGAGCGTGCGGTCCTCGCGTGACAGCTCGACGGGGCCGGTCTCGATCTCCGTCTCGTCAACGGGACCGGGCGCGGAGCGGCTCCCGTCGAGGGTTTCCTCGTCGGGGCCGAGCGTGCGCTCTTCCCGCCGGCGCTGCACGTCGTCGTCGTCAGGTCGCTTGGAATCGCCGCTCAACGCTCCCCCAGTCTGCCTTTCCGGTTCGCGGTGAGCATCCTCGCGTCATGGACGCCCGGCGTCAACGGCGTCCGTGGAACTTCTCAGTCCGAGGACGACGGCGCGCTGCGCTCGCGGAAGGTGAACAGGCGACTGCGTCCGCGGAACGCCGACGTGCGCTGTTCGGGGCGCAGCATGTTCCACAGCGCGCGCTCGAACCGCGCGCGCGGTTCGCCGAGCCGCAGGCGGGCGTCGATCTCGCGCAGACGCTGCGCAACGACTTCGGAGTCGCTCGGCTCGGGGGGGGCCGCGGTCTCGGCAGGTTCCTCGGCCGCGGCGCCGGCCTCCTCCCCCGCCCCGGACGACGCGGACGAGCGCGTCCCGCCGCGATGGCGCCGGGAGCCCCCGTCGCGCCCCCACATCGAACGGGGGAAGACCACCGACTCGACCTCGCCCTCCGGCAGCGCCGCGGCCACGCGGGCCTGCATCGTCACGGACTGCGCGACGTACTCCTTGACGAGCGCGGCGACACGATTGGCCTGCTCCTCGTCGAGATCCAGGAGCCGCTGCCACGAACCGACCAACTTCGCCTCGAGCCGATCGTCCAGCGCCTGTACCCACGGGCGCGGACCGTCCCACGCCCCGCGAATGCTGCGCACGAGTTCGGCGGCCGCGGCGCTCCCGAGGTGCCGCTCGACGGCGCGGATCATCGTGGTCAGCGCGCGCTGGCGGCTGGCGGACAGCTCCGTCGGGACCAGTTCGCCGGCCATGTCGGCCTCGACGAGGCCGCAGGCCGTGCGGATCTCGTCCACCGTCGCGGCGATCTCCTCGTCGCTCGCCGTGGGTTCGAGTGCCCGCAGGTAGCCCTCGGCGACCGCGGCCACGAACGCCGGACGCTCGACCGCGCGCATCGGGTCGGACGCCCCGAACTCCTGGCGGATGCGCTCGGCGTTGAGCAGGAAGAACGCCATGGCCTCGTTGCGGCGGGGATCGCGCCAGGGGATGGCACGATCGGTGAGGATGCGCGTCACCCGCCCCAGCTCGAGGTACGGCAGCCCGTCCGTGGCCGGCGCCTCGCTCCCCCCGGCCTGCGCGGCGGCGGCGTAGGCATCGAGCTGCTCGTCCGCGCGGCGTAGCTCGGTCCGCAGGTTCGAGATCTCCTCGGAACGCCGATCGTTGGTCATCGCCAGGCCGTCGAGTCGCGCCCGGCTCACGACATGTACGGTACCGCCGCTGTCGATCTCGACGCGCTCGCCCGGACGCGCCACGACGTCGCCGCGATCACGCACCACGCGCACCCGTCCGGTGACCACGTCCACGACGACGGCGCCGTCGCTGCGCACGTCCACCACGAACGTCGCACCGACGGCACGGGCCACGCCCTGCGGCGTCGCCACGCCGAGCGGGTGCTCGGGATGGACGCGGAACAGCGCCACGCCGCGGTGCATCTGCAGCAGGTCGTCGGAGGTGCCGTCCCGCGAGGTGTCCTCGAGGAGCGTGAGCGTGACGGCGCGATCCTCCACGACCAGGCGGGAGCCGTGACCGAACGTCGCCTGCGAGCCCGGATCGAGCCGCGTCTGCGCGCCGGCGGCGAGCACGACGGGGCCGCTGTCCCCCAGCATCCCGGTGCCGACGAGCCCGGCCGCCGCCACGACGGCGGCGGCGGCGGCGAGCCGCAATACCGTGAAGCGCCGCCTGCGCGCCGGCGCCGGCGCGCCGGGCGCTGCGGCGGCACGTGTCACGTCCATCGTGGCGGCGTGCACCGACAGGCGCCGCGCCTCCCAGGCGCCGAGCGCGGCGCGGCCCTCGCGAGCCAGGAGATCACGGAAGCGTCGCGCCGCGGTCCACCGCGCGGCGCACTCGGCGCAAGCTTCGCGGTGGGCGTCGAGACGCTCGGACTCCTCCGGGGGCAGCAGCCGGTCGAGGACGTCCTCGACGCGGTCGCGATACTCGGCACAGGTCGCATTCGTCATGACAGCCAGCCTCCGCGATGAAGCGCCGGCGCAAGGCGGCGGCGCAGCACGCCGCGGCCCCGCGCGAGATGGGACTTCACCGTGTTCACGTTCAGGGAGAGTACAGCGGCGACCTCCTCGACGGGTAGCCCGCGCAGGTGGTACAGCTCGAGCGGCCGACGATAGGGGTCGGGGAGGGCGGCGATGCCCTCGCCGAGCAGCGTCCCGAGCTCGCCGTGCTCGAGGCGCACGGCGGGCGACGAGGCGGACGGCCGCCCACCACGACGATCCGGTCTCTCGGGCGCCGCCGCCGCGGCGCGGTCCGCAAGGCGCCGGTGGCGCACCTCGCGCCGGATCTGGTCGATGGCGGAGTTCTCGACCACCGTGGCGAGCCAGGCACCGACGTCGGCGTCGTCGGGCAGCGCCGCGAGATGGCGATAGACCTTCGAGAGCGCGACCTGCAGCGCGTCCTCGGCCACCTCGGGGCTCCACGAGCGGCGCAGCGCGATCACGAACAGCCGCCGATGGTGCGCCTGCACGAGCTGGGCGAACGCCGCCAGGTCCCCGCCGCGGAATGCCGCGGCGAGGCGCCGGTCATCGACGACTCGCTGTTCCTTCGTTCTCACGTCTTCAGGAACGCCGCAGCGGCGCGCCAGGTTGCGCACGGCGCCGTCCGCGCCGCGCCATGCCCGCGGCGGCGAGGCTGCGCGGGGCGAGGCTGCCATTTTGTCAGTCGCCGCAGGCCGCCATCGTCATCGTCGCGAAAGCGCGCCTGCTGGGACCCGTCCACGGGGCCGCGTCTACGGACAGGTCCCGAGGACCTGTCCGGGAACAAGTGCGTCAACCACCGAGGCCGCGCGAGACGGTTCAGGGCAAGGTGCGCCGACGACGGCGACTCATTGCGAAGCCGAGTCGCGGAGGAGGCCGGGCGCAGCCCTGGACCGTCGCAGCCGGCCGAATGGAGCACTCGTTTCCGGACAGGTCCCTACTGCGAAGCGACGGGGGCCGGCTCGACGAAGAGGTCACGGGCGCCGATGTCCTCGCCGTCGATCGAGACGACGAACGAGTAGATGCCCGCCTTCTTCAGAGGCAGCCCGCGGAGCTGCACCGCGCCGCTGCCTTGACCGGAGTCGCCGATCTGCATCTCGACCGGGCCCATCGGATCGACGACGTCCTCGCCGTCGGTGTCACGCACGAAAATCTTCATCTCGTGCTTGCCCGGATCGGCCCAGAGTTCGAACGCGAGGTAGCACTGCGGGTGCTGCGTCGGAAAGCTGCGCACGAGGATGCGGTTGAAGATCCCGAGGACACAGTCCTTCTCGCCGACCTTGGCGTGTGCGTCACACAGGACCAGATACCCCAGTTGCACCATGCTCATCGTCTCAACTCCATGGGTGGCCCGCGCAATCCACCGCGGCCCGCGCGCGACGGCCCGCGCGCGACGCAGGGCCGGCGCAGAACTGTAGCCGCCCCCCACGCGGGCCGACCGTTATCCCGGCCCACCTGCGCGAGCGTTCCGGGCGGCCCACGTGCGCAAGCGGTCCCGCGCTGCGCTAGCGCAGCGCCGAGCCGAAGGGGCGGACGTCGCCGCTCTCGAGCGTCTTGCCCGCGAGCACGGACTCGGCCGCCGGCCGCAGGATCTCGCGCGCATCGCGGCTGCGAGCGCGGCGGTCGTCGTCGATGGGGCCGCGGTAGCGCAGCACGCCCTCGGCATCGATCAGGAACGCCGTGGGCGTGACCCGCACGCCGAGCGCCGTGGCCGCCGCCTTCTCCGTGTCGAGGTAGACCGGGACGTGCAGGTTCGCGGCATCGAGCGCCGCCCGCACGGCCTCGGGAGTCTCGTCGGCGCCGCTCGCGATCAGCACGAGGGCGACGCGCTCGCCGAGCGCCGCGGAGAGCTTGCCCAGTACGTCACCGTAGCGCTTGCAGACCACGCAGCGGCTCGACCAGAAGATCAGGATGAGGGGTCGCGGCGTGTCGCCGACGAGCGACGCGAGCGTCACCTCCGGCGGGGCGACCGCCGCGGCAGCCCCGTCGCCATGGCCATCGCCATCGCCCCCGGCGTTCTCGGCGTTCTCGGCGTTCTCGGCACGCCCATCAGCGCTGCCCCCTGCCGGCGCCGCAGGGGGCGCCGTGCGCACAGCGCCGGGCCGCGGCAACGCTGCGATGGGCAGGCCGGCGGGGAATGCCTCGCCCACCGCGGGGGGCTTCGGCGGCGCCTCGACTTCCGTCTCCTCCCCGCCGGCCGCGCTGCCGGTTTCGTCGGCGCCCTTGGTGGGCGTCTCACCCGCCGGCCGCGACTCGCCGCCCTCCTGCGCCCACCCTGCCGCAGCAAGGAGGCCACCGAGCAGCAAGGCGAGCAGCGCCTGCGGGAAGACGTGACGGTTCACGCGCCGGAGAGGACCAGACAGAATGCGCGGCGCGGGACAGGGCCGCGGCCGGGAGCAGCAACACAGGAGCAGCATGTTCGATCACGTCGTCGTCCACTACGCCGAGATCGGCACGAAGTCGGGCAACCGCTCGATGTTCGAGAAGGCGCTCGCGCGCAACCTGCGCGAGATGATCGCGCCCTTCGCGGCAGTGCGCGTGCGCCGCGAGACGGGCCGCCTGACGTGCTCGCTCGCGGACGTCGCCGAGGCCGACCGCGCGGCGGTGGTCGCTGCTGCGGCGCGCCAGCCGGGCGTCGCCCACGCCTCCCCCGCCGTGCGCACGGCGCCCACGATCGAGGCCATGTGCACAGCCGTGGTGGCGCTCGCGAGCACGCGCAGCGGCTCGTTCAAGATCGCCGCCCGGCGCTCGGAGAAGACGCTGCCCTTCGACAGCCGCGCCATGAACGTGGAACTCGGCGCGGCCGTGCAGGCGGCCACCGGCCGCCCCGTGGACGTCCACACGCCGGACGACATGTACGTGGTCGAGGCCGACAGCCACCGGGCGTACGTGCGCGACGCGCGCATCGCGGGTCCCGGCGGGCTGCCCGTCGGCGTCTCGGGCAAGGTGATCTCGCTGCTCTCGGGGGGCATCGACTCGCCCGTCGCGTCCTACCTCGCGATGCTGCGCGGCTGCCGCGTCGTCGCCGTGCACTTCTGGAACCGCTCCTACTCGGGCGAGGGCGTGCGCGAAAAGGTGCTGGCCATCGGCCGCGCGCTGGCGCGCTTCCAGCCCTCCCTGCGCCTCGAGCTGGTGCCGTTCGAGGACATCCAGCAGGAGATCGTGGCCGCCGCCCCGGCAGAACTGCGGATGCTGCTCTACCGGCGCGCGATGCTGCGCGTGGCGGGCGCGCTGCGCTCCCGACACAAGGCCGCCGGACTCGTACTCGGTGACAGCGTGGGGCAGGTGGCGTCGCAGACGCTGCCCAATCTCGCCGCAGTCTACGAGGGCGCCGCGCCGCCGATCCTGACGCCGCTCATCGCCATGAACAAGATGGACGTCGTGCGCATCGCGGAGCGCATCGGGACCTACGAGTCGTCCATCCTCCCGGGGGCCGACTGCTGCAGCCTGCTCGTGGCCCGCCACCCCAGCACGCGCGCCACGGCGGCGGCACTCGCCGAGGTCGAGGCGCAGTGCGATCTCGAGCCCCTCGTGCAGGCCGCCCTCGCGGAGCGCGAGATCCACGTCATCGCTCCGGCGTGACGCTGCGCCGCGCGACACGTAGACTCTCCCGCGAATGTCGTGTGAACGGAGAGATGAATGAGCACCGACGCCGCCCCGCCCCCCGCGGTCGAGGCCCACAAGGAGCCGCGTGACTTCGAGCTGAAGCGCTTCCACGTGGACATGGGCACGCGCGCCGTGCGCTGCGAGCGCATCCGTTGCGAGGACTTCGAGGACGTCCTCGGCGGCGCCGCCCGCGGCACCAAGCGCCTGATCGGTAACCCCGTGGCGGACGCCTACGATCCGGCCGCGCTGCTGATCATGAACCTGGGCCTGCTGACCGGCAGCCAGCTCATGACGAGCCTGCGCACGTTCTTCCACGCCTACTCGCCGCTCAAGATCGGCGCGAGCGGCAAGCCCGGCGCGATGTGGACGGCGGGCAGCGGCAAGTTCGGCAGCAAGCTGCGCGCCCTCGGCATCGACGAGATCGTCTTCAAGGGCCGCAGCCCGTCGCCCGTGTACGTCCGCCTCTGCGCCGACAAGGAGGCATCGGGAGGCGTCGCGTTCGAGTTCCGCGACGCCGCCGATCTCCACGGCAAGACGCTCAACGGCAAGATCCAGGATCTGCACGGCCGCTACGAGGACGCCCACTTCGCCGTGATCGGCCCCGGCGGCGAGAACTTCGAGAACGTGCGCTACGCGGCGATCGGGCTCTCCACCGAGAACCAGCTCGCATCCGGCGACGCCAAGACGCGCTTCTGCGGCCGCGGCGGCATCGGCGGCGTGATGGGCTCGAAGAACCTGCTCGCGATCGTGGCCGACACGCCCGACAGCAAGCCCGCGGCGCAGCACCCCGCCATGAAGCCCGTCAACCTGGAGGTCGCGCGCGGCAAGGGCAGCGCGCGATTCCGCGACAAGGCGGCGGGCGGCGGCGGCGGCACGTGGGCCAACTACGACGCGCTCAACCCCGTGCACGCCCTGCCGGAGTACAACTTCGTGCCCACCGGCACGAAGGTGTCGTTCCCGCTGTGGCGCGACGAGGTCGAGAAGGGCCCGCACACGGTCAAGGCCGAGGCCTGCTACCGCTGCGGCATCAAGTGCCACAAGAACGTCTACGACGAGAGCGGCAAGTACCTGGCCAAGCTCGACTTCGAGCCCTTGAACCTCTGCTCGTCGAACATGGGCATCTTCGACATCGACCAGGCCTGCACGCTGGTCGAACTGATCGACGAACTGGGCATGGACTCGATCTCGTGCGCTGTCAGCGTGTCGTACGCCATGGAGTACAACCGCCGGCATCCGGACGCGCCCATCGCCGGGGGCGTCGCCTACGGCGACTTCGAGGGCGCCCGCCGCGTGATCGAGGCGATCGGACGCGGCGCGCTGCCGCTGCTCGGCAAGGGCTGCAAGCACGCCTCGGAGGAGCTCGGCGAGACGGGCTACGCCATGCACTGCAAGGGCGTCGAGCTGCCCGCCTACCTGCCGCACACCAATCCCGGCTATCCCTTCGCGCTGGCGGGCGGCCACATGTCCATGCGCACGTACCTGCTGCTGCTCTACGAGCGCGAGACGAGCATGGAGTACTGGGTCGAGGCCATCACCGAGCGCGGTTGGATGATCATGCGCGATGACCTGACGGGCGCCTGCAAGTTCTGCGCGCTCTCCGACGAGACGATGGTGGACGTCATCCGCGCCGCGTCCGGGCTCGACATCGACGTCGCCGCCCTCGAGCGCACGGTCCTGCGCACGTACCTGCGCGGCTACAAGATCGAGCGCCGCCAGGGGTTCACCGAGAGCGACTACTCCCTGCCCCCCGAGGCCCACGTCCACCACGAGCAGATCGAGCTGCCCTACTTCGTCACCGAGGAGTTCTTCGGCGAGCTGCGCGGCAAGGTCCTCGCCCGCTTCGACGAGCTGCTGC
>JAJRVY010000273.1 GCA_024277065.1 Planctomycetota bacterium | reverse complement strand
GATGGGCATGGACGCCAACCCGTGGCGGGCGTTCCCGCGCGTCATCGCCTCGTACCACTACTTGAAGCAGCACGACGTCCTGCAGGAGTTCCTCTCGGTCAGCCGCGTGCGCGACGACTCGCCGCATCTGCCCTGGGACATGATCATTCTCGACGAGGCCCACAATCTCAGCCCGTCGTCGTTCGGCAGCGACAGCGACCTCTCCGAGATGCTCGGCAGTGTCGCCCCCCTCTTCGAGCACCGGCTCTTCCTGACGGCCACGCCGCACAACGGCCACACGCGCAGCTTCTCCGGCCTGCTCGAGCGCCTCGACCCGGTCCGTTTCTCCCGCACGACCGAGTTCTCGCCGGCCGAACGCGTGCGCGTCGAGGACGTGGTGATCCGGCGTCTCAAGCGCGAGATCAACGCGCGCACCGATCCCCCGCGCTTCTGCGACCGCGCGCCGAAGGGTGTGCAGATCGACCTCGCGCTCGACGAGAAGCGCCTCTCATCCGCGGTCGCGACGTTCCGAAAGAAGGTCCGCTCGGTGATCGCGGCCAGGTCCCGCACCGAGCAGACGGCCGGCGCGTTCGCGGCCGAGGTGCTCTCCAAGCGACTCCTCTCGTGCCCGTACACATTCGCCGAGTCGTGGCACCGCTACCTCGCGGGCGCCGCGCAGGACGAGGTCGCCGACGCCCGCGAGGTCGATGCCGCCCGCAGGAAGGTCGAGGAGGACACGGGCGATGACCGCGAGAGCGAGAGCCGTCAGGCTCATGCCGCCCACACCGTCGGCGCGTGGCTGAAGCCTCTCCTCGCTGACATCGCGTCCGAGGCCGCAGACGTGAACGGCGCGCTCCGCGCACTCGGGCTGCAGGACGCCGCCGGTCAGGCGACGGGCAAGTCCCCGAAGAAGGACTCTCGCTTCGCCGCGCTCGAGGCGCTCGTCGAAGACCGCTTGCGCGAAGGGGGCGCGTGGCGCGACGACGAGCGCATCGTGATCTTCACCGAGTACAAGACCACGCTCGACTACGTCGCGGATCGGCTGCGCGCGTCGTTCGGCGGCGAGGACCGGGTGCGGCTGCTCTACGGCGGCATGGACGACGCCGAGCGCGAGGCCATCAAGGGCGCGTTCAACGACCGGAACGACCCCGTGCGCGTCCTGGTCGCGACCGACGCCGCCTCCGAGGGCCTGAACCTGCAGGAGACCGCGCGCTACCTCCTGCACTACGACGTTCCGTGGAACCCCTCACGCCTCGAGCAGCGCAACGGCCGCCTGGATCGCCACGGCCAGGCCCGTGACGTGACGATCTTCCACTTCGTCACGGGCGACGATGCCGACATCTCGTTCCTGGCGTACGTCGTCGGCAAGGTGGATCAGATCCGCGAGGACCTCGGCTCGGTCGGTGAGATCTTCGACGCCGCCTTCGAACGCCGCTTCGTCCACGGCGAAAGCGAACTCGCCGTACGCCAGCAGCTCGACGCCTCCGTCACGTGGGCGAAGGGCCGCGCGTCCTTCGAGGCCGACGATGCCGCCACCACCGCGGGCCCGACCGGCGAGGACGAGGTGCGCCGCCTGGCAGCTCTCCGTGACGAGCTCGATCTCTCCCCGGCGACACTCGCGAGCACGCTCTCCGCTGCGCTGCGGATCTCGCCGCCCGGCACCGCGATGGACGGCCCGGATGCGCGTGGGCGCTTCCGCATCAAGGCGCCGCTCTCACCCGCGTGGGAGCAACTCGTGGACGATGCGCTCCGACTCGGCGCCGCCCGCGGCGTGCGGGGCGCGCTCCCGGCGCTCGTCTTCGACCCCGAATTCTTCATGGACGACAGCCGCGGGCGCCCCGTCTTCCGCCCGAAGAAGGACACGGCGTTGATTCACATCGGTCATCCCCTCTACGAGCGAGCCCTCACGCAGTTCGCGCAACTGCGCTACCCGGGATCGGGCGAAGAGCGACCCGGACGCTGGACCGTCCGCAGGGGCGAGGTCCCCGCAGGCTGCGACGCCGTCGTGCACCTCACCGTCGAGGAACTCGCCGTCAACGAACTCCGCGAGACCTTCCACCACTGGGTGCGGACGATCCGCCTGCCGGTGAAGGACGGCCGATTGGGAGAGCCGCTCCCGCACATCCCGGCCGCGCGGCTCGCGGCGTCCGCCGCGTCTTCGGACTCCATCGACGATACCGACTCGCCACGCCTCATCTGGGACGACGTCCGGCCCGATGTCGCGGCGTTCGTCCGCGGCTGGGCCGGCGACCTGACCAGGCAACTGCGCGCCGCTCTCGACGTCGAGCGCGGGCGCGCCATGAAGAGCGAGCAGGAGCGCTTCCGCAGCCGCCGGGCCGAGCTCTCCGACATGATCGTGGCGCAGACGCTCGGATCGACGGAGCGCGAGATCGAACGGCTCCACGCGCGGCTCCACGACGCGAAGAACCAGCGCCTTCTCTTCCGCGTGCAGGAGGAGGCCGAGATCGACGACTTGAAACGGTCACTCGACGCAAAACAGGACGAGCTCCGCCGCCGCAAGATCCACCTCGAGGAACTCCGCGACCAACTCACGAAGGAGCGCGACCGCGTCCTGCAGGGCGTCGTCCCCAAGCGCTTCGCGATGCGGGGCGCGGCGCAGGCGTTCCCCGTCACGGTCGAGATCGTCCTCGGCGAGGCGCTGACATGAGCGTGCACGCGAACGAGTGGTGGGCCTCCCTCCGTCACGGCGGCGTGCTCGTGGCCCCGTCGCGGATCGCGGAG
>JAJRVY010000272.1 GCA_024277065.1 Planctomycetota bacterium | reverse complement strand
GCGGCGGCTGGACGACACGCTGAGCTTGCTCGAGCCCGCGGCCGAGCGCGCGCTGCGCACGCGCGATCCCGACGAGTTCCACGCGGTGGCGGCCGCCGCGGGCGCCATCGATCGCCTGCGGATCACCCTGATCCGGGCCGATGGCGGCGTCGTGGCGGAGTCCGAGCGCCCGCTCCCGCTGCCCAGTCACGCGGACCGCGCGGAAGTGCGTCTGGCGCTCGCGACGGGGACCGGGGCGATCGTCCGCGACAGCGCGACCGTCGGCGAGCCGCTGCTCTACGTCGCGCGGCGCATCGGCCCGGCGGCGCGGCCGCTCGGCGTGCTGCGCGTGTCGGTGCCGATCGCGTTGCGCGAACGCTGGTCCGCCGATCTCAGCGCACTCCTCCTCCTCGCGTTCGTCACCGGGCTTCCGGTGCTCGCGCTCGTCGGCTGGTACACCGCGCGGCGCATCGCGCGGCCCCTCGAGCAGATGACGGCGGCGGCCGCGCGCATGGCCGCCGGCGACTTCGCGTCGCTCCCGCAGGCGACGCGCGACGACGAGGCCGGGCGCCTGGCGCAGGCGTTGCGGCGCATGGGCACGGAACTCGCGACGATGCTCGACGCCAGCGAGTCGGACCGCGCCGAGCTGGCCGCGATCCTCGGGTCGATGGTCGAAGGCGTCCTCGCCCTCGACCGCGACGAGTGCGTGCTGCGTGCCAACAGGGGCGCGGCCGACGTCCTCGGCCTGCGCGCCGTGCCCGCACCCGGCACGCCGCTCCGCGACGTCACGCCGCTGCCCGCACTCTCCACGCTCGTGCGGCGGGTGCTCGCGGGCGAGCACGTGAGCGACACGGACGTGGAACTCCCCGGCGTGTCGGGGCGCATCCTGAACCTCGGCGCGTCGCCGATCCGCGGCGCCGCCGCGGAGATCACCGGCGCCGTGCTGGTCATTCGCGACGTCACCTCGCTGCGGCGTCTCGAGCGCACGCGACTCGACTTCGTGGCGAACGTGTCCCACGAGTTGCGCACACCCGTGGCGGCCGTGATGGGCGCTCTCGAGACCGTTCAGGACGTCGGGCGCGACGAGCATCCCGAGTCGTGTGATCGACTCATCGAGATGGCCCACCGCAACGCCCTGCGTCTCTCGTCGATCGTCAACGACCTGCTCGCGTTGTCGGCGATCGAGACGGAGGCCGGGTGCATGGAGCGCACGCCCGTCCCGCTCCTGCGCACCATTCGTTCTGCCGTGAGTGCGCTCGCGTCGGAGGCCGAGCGGCGCCGTGTCACGGTCGCTGCGCCGCCCGCGGACCGGCCGGAGGTGACCGTGCTCGGCCACGAGGGGCGGCTCGAGTTGGTCTGGGTGAACCTGATCGGCAACGCGATCAAGTACAGCGGGGAAGGCGGGCGTGTCTCCGTGTGCGTGGAACCGGACGAGGATCTCGCCGCGGTCCGCGTCTCCGTCCGCGACACCGGGTGCGGCATCCCGGCGGACGCCCTGCCCCGCATCTTCGAGCGCTTCTACCGTGTGGACAAGGCGCGCAGCCGTGATCGCGGCGGGACCGGACTCGGTCTGGCCATCGTCAAGCACATCGTGCGCGCGCATCGAGGGCGCGTGGACGTCGAGAGCGTCGCGGGCGAGGGCTCGACGTTCGTCGTCCGGCTGCCGCTGGACGGCGCTGCGCCGCTGCGCGGGGCGGCACGCGACGGGGCGGAATGATGGGCCGCCGCGGCGCGCTCGTCCGTACCGTTCTGCGGTGATGCACGAGGATGCACCCGACCACGCCGACCGGAGGCCGCCGCAGGGTATCGGGCCCGCGGACGAGAGCGCCCCGGTGGGGGATTCCGGCGGCGGGCGCGCGGTCGCAGACGAACGCGCCGCCGCCGATGGCGCCGACACCGCCGCTGCCAACGGCGACGGCGAGACCCTCACGCGGCTCGTGCTCGTGTTGCTCGGCATCGCCATCCTCGGTCTCGCGACCTGGTGGCTCTCGCCGGGCGACGCCGGCCCGCTCGCGGATGGCCCCGGCGCGGCGCCCGCGTCGGCCGTCGAGGAGACACCTCGCGCCCCGGCCCTCTTGATCAGCGTGTTCGGCGGGATCGACGACCGCTACTTCCACGAGCCGTGCAGCCGCATCGCAGGAGGGGGGCTGGTCGCGTTCCGTGCCACGGTGGATCTGGCGCGGCAGGAGCTCATCGGCAACCACCTCGGCGTGTCGATGGGCGACCTCAGCCTGGTGCCCGGGCGCGTCGGCCAGGGCGTCCAGACCATGCTCATCAGCAGCGTTCTGCCCGAGACCGGCATCGACGTCATGGCCGCGGGCAAGGGCGAGTTGCAACACGGCTCCGCGTGGGTGCGCACGGTACTCGCCCCGACGACGTGCAGCGCGATCCTCTGCGCCAACGCGCTCGACGCCGACGGTGAACGCGTCCTGCGCGGTTGGCAGGTCACGTCGAGCGGGGGCCACACCGTCCTGACGGTGGCCGTGCTCGCCGAGTCGGTGGGGTACGAGCTGCTCGCCCTCGGGAGCGACCTCCGGGTCGGCCCGCCAGCGGAGTTCGCGGCGCGTGCCCTCGCGGAGGGTTCCGCGCGGGCGCAGGACGTCGGGAGCCCGGCGATGACGACGCTGCTGCTCGTGCAGGGCACGGTCGATGAGGCAGCGGCCATCGTGCGCGACGTTCCGGGGTTCGATGTGGTCGTCGCGGCGCGCGGTCCGGTGATCCCCGAATTGCACCCGCGCACCGTGGAGGGTACGCCGATCATCTACCCCGGCCGCGGTGCGCGATTCGTGTGGCACATGCTGACCGGCGGCTCGTTCGAGAACGTCGAGCTCCTGCTCGCGCGCATCGGTGATCGCGTCTCCACGCGTGGCTCGCCCTACGAGAACGCTCTCCTCGGTGTGGGCGGCACGCTCATGGAGTTCGGTTTCCCCAGCATGAGCGCCAAGGACGAACGCGCGCCCGATCCCCGTGGCGACTACGTCGGTGCCACCCTCTGTGCCGACTGTCACCCCGACGAGGCGGTGCAGCACGCCGGCTCGCCGCACGTCAACGTGCCGCAGCTCCTTGCGGACTCGCGGCTCGCGGGCAGCCCGGCGTGTCTGCCCTGCCACGTGACGGCGCCGTTCCGCCTGGGCGGCTGGCTGCCGGACGCTGATCCGGCCGATCTCGCGGGTATCTCGTGCGAGCGCTGTCACGGTCCGGCATCAGCCCACGAGGCTGATCCGGGGCCCGGCTACGGCGCTGTGGACTTCGGGGACTGCTACGCCTGCCACCTGCCCGACCGTACGCCCGGCTTCGACGCCCGCGCCTCCTGGGCGGCATCCGGCCACGGCGCGCCCCCGGCGCCTCCCGTGCCCCCGCCCGAGACGCCCGATGACGCGGCGCCGGGCGAGGACCGCTGAGCGACTCTCCGGGCGGACTCCCGGCGCCGCGGTATAGGATCCGTTGCGGAGGCCGCCGTATGCGAGGACCCAAGGCCCTGATGCTGCTGTTCGGCGCCGGCGTGTTCGTCGGCGCGGCGCTCGGCCTGATCGTCGCCTCGTCGTGGTCCGTGTCCCGTCTCGAGAGCCTGCGCGGCGAGCTGCGTCTCGCCCGCGATGCAGCGGCGCGCGCCCGGTCGGCGTCGGAGCTCCCGCCGCAGCGACCGCCGCCGGTCGTGGGCCGGTCGCGCGTCCGTGCCGCGGACGTCGCGTCTCCCGGCGTCGCCGGGAGCGACGCTCCCGCAGCCGTCGGCGCGCGTCCGTCGGCGGCGACGGGCGAACTGCCCGACGGCGCGGCACGCGCCGCGCGCGTCGCCGATCTGGTGGCGGCCCGGCCGCGGTGGTTCGAGCACGGCGCCGGAGACGAGGCCCTCGCGGCGTTGCGCGAACTGTCGGCGCTCGTGCCCGAGGGGCGCGAGGCGGCCATGGCGCTCGCGCTCGCCATCAACGCCGACGTCTCGGGCGAGGGGCGCCTGCAGCTCTCGGACGTGGCCTTCTACTCGGGGCTCGGAGATCCCGCCGTCAAGGAACTGATGGATTGGGCGCTCGTGCGCGACGAGACGCCGCCGGGCTTCCGCGTGATCGCCGCCTACAGCCTGCCGTGGACGCAGGACGCGTCGCGCACGCTGTCGCAGTTCGCGGGCGCCCTGCGGAGCGAACGCGCGAGCGAGGTCCAGCGCGCCCTCGTCGCCAATCTCGGCCGCCTGCGTGATCCGGCCGCCGAGCGGCTGCTCGGCGGCATCCTCGCCGACACGGGCCGCGCCGCCGCGCTGCGCGCAGCGGCCGCCGCGGAGCTCGCGACGACCGCGGACGAGGGCCTCGTCCGTGTGCTCGAGACCGCCGCGCGCAGCGACGAGGACGCTGCGGTACGCGACGCGGCGCGCGCGGCGTTGATCGCCCGCGATCCGCCGGCCACCGGCTACCTCGTCACCGGCACGTTGCCGGACAGCCAGGCGGCGGCGGCGGGGCTGCGCGTGGGCGACGTGCTGGTCTCCTACGACGGCCGCGCGATCCCGACCGCGGACGCCTTGCAGACCGCGGCGAGCGCCGTGGACGGGCGCGCCGCCGTTCCCGTGGTCGTCGTCCGCGACGGGAGCGAGGTCACGGTCCTCGTGCGCGGCGGCCGGCTGGGCGTGTTCGGCCGCGGCGTGGTGGCGTCGGAGCGGTGAGCGTGGAGCCACGAGCCACGGGGTGTGGCGCACACGAGGGGCTCGTCACCGAGTTGCCGAACCCGCGCAGCGCGGACCTCGACCGGCTGGACGGCGCCGCGCTGGCCGCGCTGGTGTTCGCGGAGGATCGCGCCGTGCAGACCGCCTGTGCGGCCGCGGCGGCCGACGTCGGACGGCTCATCGACGCTGCGGCCGAGGCGCTCTCCGTCGGTGGTCGGCTCGTCTACGCCGGGGCGGGTACCAGCGGCCGCCTGGCGCTGCTCGACGCCGTCGAACTCGGGCCGACGTTCGACTTCGACGTCGAGCGCGTCCCGGTGCTGCTCGCCGGCGGGCGCGACGCGGTGTTCCGCTCGCGCGAGGGCGCCGAGGATCGTGAGATCGACGGCGGGCGCGCGGTACAGAAGGCGGGCGTCGGACCCCTCGATCTCGTCGTCGGAGTCAGCGCGAGCGGGCGCACGCCGTTCACGCTGGGGGCCCTGCACACCGCGCGCCGCCGCGGCGCGCGCACGGGCGCCATCGTGTGCAACGTGGTCGAGCCCTCGTTTCCGGCCGAGATCGTCGTCGTTCTCGCGACCGGGCCCGAGGTGCTGGCGGGGAGCACGCGCATGAAGGCCGGATCGGCGACCAAGATGGTGCTGAACGCGTTGTCGCTCGGCGCCATGGCGCGGATCGGCAAGGTGCACGGCAATCGCATGGTCGATGTGCGTGTCACGTCGGCGAAGTTGCGCGACCGCGCGACGCGGCTCGTCGTCGAGCTGGGAGGTGTCGAGGACGCATGCGCCGCGGATCTGCTCGACGAGGCGGAGGGCAGCGCCAAGCTCGCCATCCTCATGGCGCGCGCGGATCTCGCGGTGGACGCCGCGCGGGAGCGACTGGCGCGCGCGCGCAACGTCCTGTCGGTCGCACTCGGGGACGCGTGACGCCACTGCAGCGGCTCGCGGCGCTCGCTGCGCGGCCGTCGCTGACCGCGATCGGGCTGCTGTCCGGCACGTCCGCCGACGGCATCGACGCCGCCGTCGTGCGCGTCACCGGATCCGGGCGCGGCCTTCGCGCCGAGACGCTCGGCGGCGCCGTCGCGGCGCACGCGAGCGACCTGCGCGCGCGCATCCTGGCCGTGCGCACGGCCGGCGCCGACGAGATCGCGCTCCTGCACGCAGAACTCGGGGAGCGCTTCGCCGCTGCTGCACGCGCCGCGATCCACGACGCCGGGCTCGATCCCGGCACGGTGGATCTGATCGGCAGTCACGGTCAGACGGTCGCCCATCTGCCACGCGGTCCGTGTGGTACGGCCACGCTCCAGATCGGCTGCCCGGCGCGCATCGCCGAGCGCACCGGCATCGCCGTCGTCTCGGACTTCCGTGCGCGCGACGTCGCTGCGGGCGGCGAGGGCGCGCCGCTCGTGCCGCTCGTCGATTGGCTGCTCCTGGCGCGCGCCGACGGCGACCGTCTCGTGCAGAACCTCGGCGGAGTGGGCAACGTCACGCTCGTGACGGCGGAGGCCGCCGACGTCCGCGCGTTCGACACGGGGCCGGCGAACGGGCCGCTCGACGCCGCGGCGCGGGCGGTGCTCGGCATGGACAGCGACCGCGGCGGGGCGGCGGCGGCGCGCGGCCGCCCGGTTGCCTCGGAGGTCGAGCGGCTGCTCGCGCATCCCTGGTTCCGGAGCCCGCCGCCGCGCTCGCTCGCGCGGGAGACGTTCGCCGAGCCGCTCGTGCGTGCGTTGCGCGAGCGCCGGCCGGATCTCGCGCCGGACGACCTCATGGCGACGCTCACCGAGTTCGTCGCGCGCTCGGTCGTGGCCGCCTATCGCGATCATCTGGCGCTCGGCACGCGTGGGGGGCCGCGCGTGCGCGACGTCGTCGTGTCGGGCGGCGGCGTACACAACGCCACCCTCATGCGGCGTCTCGCGGCGCTGCTGGAGCCGTTGCCGGTGCTCTCGTCGGCGGAGATCGGTGTGCAGCCCGACCTGCGTGAGGCCGTCGCCTTCGCCGTGCTGGCGTGCGAGGCCGTGCGCGGCCGCCCGGGCAATCTCCCCGCCGTCACGGGCGCCGCGGCACCACGCGTACTCGGCGCGTTCACACCTTCGGACGGTGCGCTCCCTTTGTCCGCAGGAACGCCCTCTGAGTAGACTGCGCTGATGTTCTCGGTACCCGTACCGCGCCGCTGTCCGGGGCTGGGCGTGCTGGTTCCTGCCATCCGCCTGCCGCGCGACTACGCCCGCGTCGATCACTTCCGGCGGCTCGCTGCCGACGGCGTCGCGGGTTTCCTCGTGTTCGGCGGGGAGCGCGACCTCATGCCGGCGCTGCTCGCGGGCCTGCGCCAGGCCGCCCGGCGGCCGCTGCTGTTCATGATGGATGCCGAGCGCGGCGTGGGGCAGCAGGTCGAGGGCTGCCTGGACCTGCCACCGCTGCTCGCCGTCGGCGCCACGCTGTCCGAGGAGCGCGCGTACGAGCACGGTCGCGCCACAGCGCTCGAGGCGCGCGCGCTGGGCATCAACATGCTGCTGGCGCCCGTGGCCGACGTGCTGTCGCACGCCACGAATCCGATCATCGGCAACCGCTCCTTCGGCGCCAACCCGGAGACCGTCGCGTCGCTGACCGCCGCGTGGATCTCCGGCGCCCAGGACCAGGGTGTGCTCGCCTGCGCCAAGCACTTCCCCGGGCACGGCGACACGTCGGTGGACTCCCACGAGGGGCTGCCGATCGTCGTCGCGGATCGGGAGACGCTGGACGTGCGGGAACTCGTCCCGTTCCGTGCCGCGGTGCGGGCCGGCGTCGGGGCGATCATGACCGCGCACGTCGCCTATCCCGCGCTCGACCCGTTGCCGCGTCTGCCGGCGAGCCTCTCCGCTCACATCCTGCAGGACGTGCTGCGGGGGGAACTGGGGTTCGGCGGGCTCATCGTGTCCGACGCGCTGGTCATGGCGGGGCTGCTCGACTCCGGCGAGGGGCCGGAGCCGCTCTCGGGCGCCGAGGCGGCGCTGCGCTGCATCTCTGCCGGCTGCGACCTCCTGCTCTACCCCGACGACGCGTACGTGACCGCTGCCGCCCTCGAGGAGGCGCACACCGCGGGGCACATCGATCTACAGGCGATCGACGGCCGCCTGGGGCTCACGCTCGCGGATCTCATCGTCGAGTCCCGTGAGCCGCAGAAGCTCGCCGCCGACCATCTCTATGACGCGTACGGGCTCGCCCGCGACGGCATCACCGTCATCCGCGACGAGCTGCCGCTGCTGCCGCTGAGCGTGCGCCCCGGCGACAACGTGATGGCGCTCCTGATCGACGACGACAACGAGCCGGGGCGCGAACACGCCATGCGGGCTGCGGGCCACGGCTTCCCTGCCGGGTTCGCGCGCGTGACCGACTGGGACGGCGACCGCAACGGCCCGCTCGTCAGCCTCGTCGATGAGGCCGCGCTCGTCGTCCTGGCCGTTGCCTGTGCGCAGCGCGCGTGGAAGGGGCGGCCGGGTCTCAAGCCGTCGTTGCGGGATCTCGTGGGGCATGTGATCGAGCGCGCGGAGGGCAGGGTCGTGTGCCTGTTGCTCGCCTCGCCCGGCGTGATCGCCGACGTGCGGCCGCAGCCGCGGACGCTGATCGCGGCCTGGGGGGACGCGCCCGTGTCGGTGCGCGCGGCGCTGGACGTCCTCCTGTCCGGCAGCCCCATGCGCGGCCTCGACCCGGCGCCGGAAACCGCGGCATGAGGCGCGCGTTCCAGGCTCGGATCCGGCTGCGGCGAGGATCCGAGTCGAGAAGCCCCGAAAGGCCCCTTGCAGCAGCGACCCGGAAGGCGCTAAAACACGCTCCGCATGGGTCTTCCGTGCTTGGGTTTTTTGATTGCCACCGTTTTTGTGCCACCTAGTATCCGCCTCGCTTTCGGACGTACGGAGTCGCCGTAAGTGGGGTAAACGACAGGACTTCGTGCGCGCCATTCCGGCTCCACGGATGGCCACAGGGAGGGCATTGGGATGATGTTGCGGTTCATGAAGCGTTCGCTCGCGACGGCTGCGCTGGTCGCCTCCGTGGGCTTCCTCGTTGCTCCGACGCGTGCCGTCGCCGGCGAGATGGAAGATCTCCTCAAGGACGGCGTCGAGCTGCTCAAGCGCGGCAAGACCGAGGACGCGAACGCGAAGTTCCGGGCCGTTCTGGCGGCCGATCCGAGCAGCGATGACGCGTACAACCTGGTGAAGTCCACCGATTTCCGCGTGTTCCTCGAGATGCTCAAGGCCGGCGGGAACTCGGAACAGGTGGCCGCGCGCCTCCTGGATCTGTCCCACCAGTCCGAGACGGCGAAGTCGCAGGACGAAGCCGCCATCAAGGCGCTTGTCACGCAGGCCGTGCGCGGCAAGGATCTGGGCGAGCGTATGCGCGCCGTGCATCAGATCGTCGCGTCCCACGGCGAGTACGCCGTCCCGGCGCTGCTCAACTACCTGGGGTCGAACGACATCGATGCCCGCGCCAACGCGATCATCGCGCTGTCGCGCGTCGGCATGGATGCCGTCACGCCACTCGCCGCCGGGTTGGCGACGGGCAACGACATGCAGCGCCGCAACGCCGCCGAGGTGCTCGGCCGTATCGGCGACCACCGCGCACTTCCGGCACTTCTCGCCGCCGCGGGCGGTGAGGGCATGGCCGCCGAGTCCGCAGCGGCTGCCGCCGCGAAGCTCGGCGGTGACGGCGATGCCGCCGAGGCGTACCTGCACCTGGCGATGATGTACTTCCACGGCGATGCACAGACGCTCCTGAACTACGACGGGACCTACACGGTCTGGAGCGCCGTGGACGGCGAGCTCACGAGCCGCGACGTACCGCAGTTCCTCTACCAGTACGAGATGGCGGAACAGGCCTGCTACGACGCCCTCGCACTGAACCCGGCGCTCGGCAAGGCGCGTTCGATGATCGCCGTCACCGTGTACGCGGAACTGTCGGCGTGGGACGCCCTCGGCGACGAGGCCAAGGCCAGCGAGGGACTCGCCGAGACGAAGGCCGCTCTCGACGGTGCCGCCGCACTGGCTGCATCGACGGGCACCGCGGGCCTCATGGACGCCCTCGCCATGGCCGTCCACATGAAGCACGGCGACGCCGCCAGCATGATCTGCAGCGCCATCGCCGATCTCGGCGTCGCCTGCGGCTGTGAGCTCGCCGGTGGCAACGCCCTCACCGAGGCGCTCACGAACGCCGACAAGACCATCCGCTACGGCGCCGCCATCGCGCTGCTCCGTTTGGACCCCGGCAAGTCGTTCCCGATGTCGAACCTCGTGGCGAAGGCCGCGGGCGACGCGGCGTCCGAGGCCGCGATCCAGCAGGTGCTCGTGATCGACAGCGACAGCAAGAACGCCATGAACGTGCAGCGGGCGCTGAACGGGGCCGGCTATCACGTCGTCGCGGCGCAGTCCGGCGCCGAGGGCCTCATGATCGCCAAGGCGACGGGCGCGTTCGACGCCATCGTCGTGCGCGACACGCTCGGCGACATCACGACGTTCCAGGTGCTCGACGAGTTGAAGCGCGACTTCCGCACCGACCGCATCAAGACGGTCGTCATGGCGGCGAACGCCGACCTCGGCGCGGCCACCTCCGACTTCGAGAGCCGCGGCATCGCCGGTGCCGCGCCCACGAGTGACGACTCCGTCGGCGTCATCAACGCCGTCAAGGCCGCGCTCGGCGACGGCACGGATCGCAACGCGGCGATGGCCAACGGCCTCTCGGTGCGCGCCAGCAACGCCCTTGCCGGCGTGCGCGGCCGCGCCTTCATGCTGAAGGATGCCCAGCCGGGCCTGCTCGCGGCTCTGCGCGACGGCGCGGCTGACGACGTGCGCCTCGCGGCGCTCGGCGCCCTGGCGAACATCGCCGACAACGACGCGATCGACACCCTGGCGGGCGTCGTCGCGCGCAGCGACAACAGTGCCGACATCCGTGCCGCCGCCGCCAAGGCGCTCGGTACGGCCCTGCGCGGACAGGAAGTCTCGGACGGCGCCTTCAAGGCACTGCTCGAGGCGATGGGCGACGACAGCGTCGCCGTCCGCACGGCTGCCGGCGGCGCCCTGGGGGCCACCAAACTCAGCGACGAACAGCGTGCCGAGGTCATGACCGCCCACCGCGTCAACTAGCGCGGCGGATCGACCGGACCGGACCGGATCCATGGGGCCGGCAGGGAAACCTGCCGGCCCTGCGCCGTTGTTGTTGGTGGCGCGTCCCCGCTCGTGGGGCGGGCTGCGCCCGCCTGGGTATGCCGTTGCCGAGGCGGTGATCGAACCTCCGGGGCCGGGACCAATGCCCGGCCCCTTCGGGGACGACCACGTAGGGTCGCCCCTACACCGGGATACGCACGATCCGGGGTGCCGGGTTGGCGTGGCGGGGGGGGGGCGGTGGGGCCGAAAACGCGGTCCTTGTTCACGCCCTCGCTACGACGTACCCACCCTATCGGTGCAATGGCACATCACGCGGACCTCACGCGGGCGCGGCGTCGTGACAGCGCGGGCGTGGCGTGTGGAGCGGCGCCGTGGATGCCTCTGCTGCGTCGCCGGTCGGTGGCCGTTCGTTGCTCGAGCCCGTAGGTTGCGCTCGAGCCCGTAGGTTGCGGCCGTCCCTTCTTCTGGCGCGAGGCGCACGCGGCAGGGCCGCGTGCGCCTCGATGTTGCCCGACGGCGCGTCTTGTCGGGCTACTGCTTCGACACCGTCGTCGGGGAGAGCAACCGCGGCAGGATGAACCCGAGGACGTTGGGATCGTTGTAGTACGCCGGAAGGCTCGGACGCGCGGGATCGATACTGTGCAGCCCGGGACCGAGGTCGAGGGCCTGCAGCACGGCGTTCCAAGCGGGATGGGCGGTCATCAGCGTGCTGGTTCTCGTCGCGAGGCCGTCGCCGGCGCCGTTGACGGACTGGATTAGCGAACTGTCCGACGATCCGCCCGCGACGAACGCGATCATGTCGAGCCCGTCCACCGACCGCACGGCGCCCGTGGCTTCGATCACGTCGCTGTAGTAGAGAGCGTAGTACGTCGTGTTCGGGTCGGGGGCCACGCCGTTCAGCCCGGCGAGGATCGGGGTCAGCGGCGTACCGGACAGGCCGGTGAGCGTCGGGAGATCGATCGTCGCCGTCGTGTTCGCGCCGACCGGGATCGTGGCGAAGGGGTACGTCGGCAGGAAGAGATCGACCACGCCGAGGAACGGCGGCGTCTGGCCCTGCTTGCGAGCCGGGCGCAGCAGCAGACCGGCGAGGCTGGCCGCGGTGGGACTGTCCACGCTGGCGACGAGGGAGTCCTGAATCTCCGCGAGCGCGCGCTCGCGGACCCCGTTGGGGAGGTCCATCGTGCCGATGAGAGCCTGACGGGCGAGGAAAGCGATCGGCGTCCCGGACTGCGGCGCGCCCATGAAGAACACCTGGCGTACCTGTCCGGCCAACGAGACGGGGCCCTTCCCCTTGCCCCTGGCGATCGGCACCATCGCCTGCCGGATCACGAGACCGCCGGTCGACTGCCCGATGAAGTCCATGCGCGCGAAGAGCCTCGACTTCTTCAGCATCTTCGCGCCCTGCTTGGCGACCGCGGCGCCGAGCTGCTCGATGGGGAAGCTCGTGCTGAAGTACTTCTGCGTGCGGATCGTCGCGCGCTTGCCCCTGGCGATCCAGACGCCTCCGCCGTTCTCGTTGAGGGCGTCACGGAACGGGTTGTAGATGAGCTTGAACTGGTCCGGCGGGAGCTCGTTGCCGAGACCGGGCACGATCATCAGCGGCGGGGGCAGCGCCGCGCCGCCGACCGCCGTCACCGGCTCGGCCTCACCGTCTTCCTTGGCCGACACGGCCGCCCGCAGGATCAGAGTGTCGGTGAGGTCGCGCAGGCCGATCTTCTTGGGATCGACCGTGAACTTGACCGTCTTGGACTTGCTCCGGCCGGCCTTGGTCTTGAACTTCTTCTTGAACGAGAACTGCTTGGAGCCGAGCGTGCCGGCGAGCGTGACTTGGCCGCTGTTCGACATCGTGACATCGGCCTGGACGACGAACTTCGTGCCCTTGGCGACCGATACCTGCAACTCCGAGTCGATCGTCGTCTCGCCCAGCGCCGGCACGGACAGCGCCAGCAGCGCCGGCGCGACGAGCGTCAGGACCGTTCTCTTGCGGATTCTCATACCGTTTTCCTCCTGGTCGGCGTCCGCGCGTGTCCTGCGCCGCAGCGGCGGCGCGGACGTTCCATGCTGCGAACATGCGCGGACGATGTCGCAAGACTACCCAATTCGCCCTCCCACGGGCGACCTTCTGCAACTCGCGGGCGTATGCGACGTCAGCGCAGGCGGTAGCGTGCGCCGCGGCGCTTGCCTTCCATGGCGACGAGCCCACGTTCGATGAGCTCCTTGAGATCGCGCAGACCGGTGCGTGTCGAGATCCCGACGAGCTCGCAGTACTCGGTGTTCGTCAGCCACTCCTGTTCGGCGAGGATCTGGAGCACGCGGCGCTGGCGATCCGACAGCTCGTTCGTGGCGCGCCGGGCGGCCGGCGACGCGGCGGGGCGCCGCGACGTCCATCGCGCCGTCGATGCCTGGAGCGCGGGGCGGATGTCGCTCGCGCGGAGCACCTCCCCGGCGGAGAGCACGACGGCCTGCTCGAGAGCGTTGCGGAGTTAACGGACGTTGCCCGGCCACGGATGGCGGTACAGGGTGTCCATCGCGTCCGGGGAGATCTCGGGCGGGCGCCTGCCGGCGCTCTCGGCGGCCCGCCGCACGATGTCGCGGGCGAGCGCGGGGATGTCCTCCTTGCGGGCGCGCAGCGGCGGAACGGCGATGCCCACGCCGTTGAGGCGGTAGTAGAGGTCCTCGCGGAACCGCCCGGCGGCGATCTCACCACGCAGATCGCGGTTCGTGGCGGCGATGACGCGAACGTCCACCGGGATCGGGCGCGTGCCGCCCAGGTGCTCGACCACGCGGTCCTCCAGAACGTTCAGCAGCTTGACCTGCGTCGCCTGCGGGATGTCGCCGATCTCGTCGAGGAAGATGGTCCCGCCGTCGGCCAGTTCGAAGCGCCCGGGCTTGAGGCGATCGGCGCCGGTGAACGCACCGGGTTCGTAGCCGAAGAGCTCGCTCTCGAGCAGGGTGTCGGGTAGTGCCGCGCAGTTGATCTTGACGAGCGGGCGGGCGCCGCGCGCGCTCTTGCGATGGATCAGGTCGGCGACGACCTCCTTGCCGACACCCGTCTCGCCCTCGATGAGGATCGTGAGGTTGCTCGCCGCGATACGCTCGATCGTCTCGAGCAGGTGGATGCCCTTCTCGCTCCGGAACACGGCGCCGAGTGCGCGGGCGTCTTCGACCAGGCGTCGCTGGCGATCCTCCATCGCGTCGCCGTCGCCGGAGCTCTCGAGCGCCGTGCCGGCCAGCGCCCGCCGCGCCTCGGCGAGCAGGAACTCACAGCTCCCGGCGTCCTCCGGACACGCGGCGAGGCCGATGGAGACCGCCGCCGGGCTCGACCCGAAGTCGCTCGCCGAGCGTTGCATGTCTCGCGCGAAAGCCTCCGCGCCGGCGCGATCCGTCTCCGGCACCGCGACACCGAGCACGCCGCTCTCGTACTGCCCGAGAAAGGCGCGGGCGGGTGCGCGATCACGGATCGCAGCGGCGAGCCGGCTGCGGTCGCGACCACCACCGGGGCCGGGTGCGATGCCGTCCACCCTGACCAGGAGCACCGCGATCGAGCGCTTGGCGGCGACGGCGTGATCCACCTCTTGGGCGAGTCGCTGCTCGAAGTACTTCCCGACGTAGGCGCCCGACTCCTGGTCGTGCACGGCGAGACGGACCAGCCTCGCGCTGCTGAGGGCCTGGCCTGCGTGCTGCGCGAGGGCCGCCGCGAACTCCGGGTGGTAGGTCTTCGGACGTGTCGCTGCGTCGTGCAGGAGAAGCAGCGCGCCGCCCGGTCCGCCGACGCCCCCGAGCGGGTACGCCTCGAGCCGCTGCGCCGCACCGGCGATGGTGACCCGGGCCGGTCCGTCGCCGAACTCCGTCGCCGCACCGCGCCACTCGCGTCCGCCGCGCACGATCTTCGAGAGAACGCCGTCCTCGTGCAGACGGAGCCGCGCGGGGCCGACGCCCTCGCTGCCGTGGAAGCCGCCGAGGAGCTCGGCCGACTCCCGATCGCCGCCGACGACGATCAGCGCGCCCCACGGCGCGATGGCGCCGCGCACGACGCCCAGAGCCGCCTCGACGACTTCGTCCGGCGAACGTGCGATCGACAGCGCCTCGACGGCCTCGTGGAGCTGCGCCAGTTCGGTACGGTACACGTCCCGATCACGCCGCAGCTCGCGCAGGACTTCGTCGAGTGCCGTGAGATCGTCGTGCCCGGCGTTGTCCGTGTGCTGCGTCGCGAGGCGCGCCCGCCCGAGCGTGCGCTCGAAGCGTCGCGTCGCGCCGCCGACGACGAGCACCGCCAGCAGGAACTGCATGACGATGCCCACGCCGAAGATCATCAGCGAGACGGACTCGACGCGGCGCACGAGCGCATCGGTGCCCGCGCGCGGCAGCGCCGTGGCGACGAGACACACCGGATCGGCACCCTCGCGCAGCACGTCGTAGGCCACGGTGTAGAGGTTGCCGCGCATGGCGAACGGCTCGACGATCGGCTGCTGCGCCGCAAGCACGCGTCGCAGCACCGCCTGCTTGCGCTTGCGCTCAGGCGTGGCTTCCTGGTCGCGCGCGTCGAGTGTCGCCGCGAGTGGGAAGCCGCTCGGCGCGTAGAGCAGAACCTGCACGCCACCGCCTGCGGCGCGGGCGGCCTCCTGGAGCGCCGCGTGTTCGAGCGGCAGTTCCACGACGAGCGAAGTGCTCCAACCCTCGGCGTCGAAGCGCTTCGCCACACCGCTCGCGTAGAGGCGCGACCACCGCTTGGCGAACGCGTCGCTCATGTTCACGAGCGGGTTCTTGAACACCGTCCAGCGCGCCTGCTCCGGAAAGACGAGCGGCTCGCCGCCGCTGCCCGGAGGCGGCGAGACCTCGAGGGCGACGCGCACCTCGCCGCCATCGGCCGCCGTGACGAGTCGCTCTGCATCGCGCAGCGCCGCCGCGACGGCGGCAGCGTAGTCCTCGGCGTCGCGGCGGCGCAGGGCGTCCTGCAACCCTTCGTAGCCAAGGGCGGACTCGGCGCTCTGCCGCGCGACGGATCGCAGGGCGGTCAGGCGCCGCAGCACGGCCTGCGCCTTCTCCAGCACCGCCTCCTCCTCGACGCCCTCGATCTTCGCCCCGACGAGGTGCGGCACGGCGAACACCGCCAGTGCGATGGGCACGGCGACCGCCGCGGCGAACGTCGCCACGAGGCGCATGTGGAGCGATGCGATGCGCAGCGCGAGGTCGGCTGCGATGAGTACGAGCAGAGGCAGGAGCAGCGCCGCCAGCACGCCGCGCGCGACGGCGACGGCGTTGTCGATGCGACCCGCGGAGTCGCTGCGCCACACCATCTAGAGGACGTCGCCACGCGCGCCGCCGGCGAGCGGCACGAGCAACGCGTGCTGGCGCTCGCCATCGGAGACGCGGGGCTCGTGGACGCCGGCGTCATTCGCCGTGAGCGCCTCGAACTGCGCCGCGGTCAGGCGGCGGGCCAGTGAGCGGTCGCGGCTCTCGTCCGGCAGCGTCGTGCCGATGGCGGTCCCGTTGCGATAGAGCGTGAAGGACAGGCCCGCGAGCGCCTCGAGGTCGGGCCGCGGCAGCCTGAAACCGTCCGGTCCCTCCTCGAGGTACTGCACGTCCTGCGGCGGAGCGGCAGGGGTCTCGGCACCCGCGGTGATGCCCGCGATGCGCACGACCTCGTTCTCGCCGGTGAAACGCAACTGGAGTTCGGAGAGGCGGCGTCCGGTGCGCTCGAGAGGGATCGACATCACGTCGAAATGTCGCCGTGCCTCACCGGGCAGGCCCCACTCGAGAGCCACCGTCGAACGGAACGTGGCCGCGTGCTGACGCGCCGGGAGAGTCTCGGACTCGATCGAGATCCCGTTCTCGACGCGGAACGGGCCGTCGATGGAGCCGTCGTCGAATACCGCCTCCACGGTGAGCACCGGCGCGCGGAAGCGATGATCCGGGGGACTGCTGCGCAGCGCGGCGATCAACCAGAGGCGGTCGGCCGGCACGTCCAGGTCGCGCAGCACCGTCCAGTCGTGCTGCGCGTCGAGTGTCGCCAGCGCCGCCGTGGAGGGGAACGGCGAGGCTGTCGTCGGGACGCCGGCGTCGGTGGCGCGTCCCAGACGCAGCGTGCGCGGCGGAGTCCCGTCGCCGGCATCGAGCGTCACCCCGTGCAGCACGAAGGTCCCGATGGGAGAGCGGCTGTCGAGCTCGACGCGGACGATGGGGGCGTCGTCTCCTTCGCGTGGGACCTCCACCGTGAGTTCGTACGCGCGGCCGCGGCTGGCGAAGAAGGGCACGGTGCCCGTGAATGCCGGCTGCGCCTCGGGTGGCGCGGCGGTCTCGTCGGCGAACGGTGCGACATGCCGGCCGGTCAGGATCTCGACGGCCGGCGCGACGCGCCCGTCTTCGTGGACGAGGCGCACCTCGGCGAGCGGCGTCTCGTCCTCCGGCGCCGCCGACGCGCCGGCGGCGGCGTGCCAGGAGTAGACGAACGTCGCGCGGCGCGCCCGGATGGCCGGCTGCACGATGAACGCGAGCGGCCGCACGCCCTGCGCCGGGATGTCCCTGCGGAGGAACGGTGTGCCGTCGGCCGTACGATGGGGGACCTCGTCGGTGACCGGGACGAGCGAGTAGTCGTAGCGCGTCGGCGGCTGCACGCTGCGGCCGCTGAGCAGGCGCAGCACGGGGTCGTCCTCGGCCTCGGGCGGCGCATCGAGCAGTCCCAGGCGGCGTGCTTCGGCGGTGGCGCGGCGCAGGCGGTCCACGAGCTCACGGTGCGTCGCCACGTCGCGATCCGCCAGCCGCGACGATGCGTAGTCGCCGACGAGACGCGCGACCGCGAGCAACACGACCACGACGACGACGGCGATGACCTTGGGCCGTAGACGGATGCGACGAACGCGGTCGAGCAGCGCGGCGAGTCGTCTGCCGCCGGGAGTCGTCAGTCGTCCGAGCCAGAGGAAGAGAAGGGCGCCGAGGACCGCGCAGAGCACGGCGAGCGGGCCCGTCGGAGAGAGCCCTCGTGCTCCCGACGAGCCATCCCCGCCGCGGGGTTCGGGGTCCGGGCCGAGTCGCATCCGGCCCATGCGGTCCACGAACTGCGCGAGGCCGGACTTGCCCGAGCTCGTGGCGTAGTTCTTCTGTTCGGGCAGCCCGTCGGAGTCCGAGAGCGCGACGTCGAAGCCGAGCACGCGACCTTCCGTGAGCTCCTCGTCGGTGAAGTTCGAGAACGGGAGGGCGATCTCGAAGGTGTAGCCGACGGTGGCGCCGCGCGCGTCGCGGAGCGGCAGTCCGGCGAGCCGGATGCCGTCCACGGGATCGTCCATCTGCCCTTCCTTGCCGCGGTACCTGGAGAAACTCCAGCGCACCTCACGCGCGAGTGGGTGGAGGATGATCTGGCTCGTGTAGCTGTCGTAGGTCGAGTCCGGCGTGCGCGACATCGGGTCGGGGTGGAAGTCGAGGAAGATCTCCACCCCGTCGCCGAGCCAGGGCACGCGCGGGTTCCAGAAGAGCGTGTCGTCCTGGATGCGACCTGCCACGTAGAGCGTCGTGCTGTCGCGCGCGACGTAGATCTCGCCGGAGAGGTCGCCCTCGCCGAGGTATTGCGGGTCGCGCTTGACGAGATCCGCCTCGCCGAGGCGGATCTCGGGGCCGCGCACCCACTCGTCGAGCTGCCCGTCGAGCGTGATGTCGCCCTCGACCGGGGGACAGATCACGATGTCGGTATGCTCCGTCTGCGCCAGGGCTGTGGCGGATACGAAGACCAGCCCCAGGCTCAATCCGACGAGGCCACGGCGAATCCGACGTTGCACGTCGGAATGCTAGATGTCCGCCAGGCGGATGCCAAGGAGGCACCGGATCGGTCGCGAACCGCCATGGCGGCGACGAGCCCCGCAGCGGACTCGACACCGCGACGGCTCACAGGCTGCGCCCAGGCTCGGTCAGCGCTTCCCTCTCGACGGCCGAATCCGGGGCGGATGCGGGATCGGACGCCGACCCGTCGAATCGCGGCGGATCGTCCGTGCCCTGCGCACTCTGGCCGCCGCCCGCTATGTCCGATCCGGGTGCGGCAGCGACTTCGGACACGGAATCGGAAACGGGGGGCGCTGCCGCGCCCCCCGCGTGATGTCCGATCGGGGCGCGGCACGCGTGCCCTGCACGCGCTGCCGCACACCCGTCGAGGTTCTTCCGTCGCTCAGCGCCGGTCGCGACGACCGCGGCCACCGCGATCCCCGCCACCCCGGCGTCCACCGCCGCCGCCCGACGACGGCTCCGGGGGCAGGCCCTTCTCCTCGCGGATGACGGCCTTGCGCGACACCTTCACCTTGCCGGAGGGATCGACGTTGATGCAGCGCACCTTGATCTCGTCGCCCATCTGGACGACGTCGTCCGGACGCTCGACGTAGGCGTCATCCAGCTCACTGACGTGGCAGAGCGCCTCCATACCCGGGGCGATCTCGAGGAACGCGCCGAAGTCCTTGATGGAGATCACCTTGCCGATGTAGTCGCGGCCGATCTCGGCTTCCTGCGTCATGCCCTCGATCTGGGCCTTGGCCGCCTCGATGCCGGCGGCGTTCGTGGAGTAGATCGTCACGGCACCGTCGTCATCGACGTTGATCGTGACCTCGTAGTCCTCCTGCATCTGCCGGATGATCTTGCCGCCGGGGCCGATGATGGCGCCGATCTTGTCCTTCGGGATGTAGATGCGCTCGAGGCGCGGCGCGAAGCGGTTGAGTTCCGTGCGCGGCCGGCGCAGTGCACCGAGCATCGTCTTCAGAATGTGGATGCGGGCTTCCTTGGCCTGCTCGAGGGCGCGCTGCAACAGGTCGCTGGACACGCCGTCGATCTTGATGTCCATCTGCAGCGCGGTGATGCCGCGCTGGGTGCCGGCGACCTTGAAGTCCATGTCGCCCCAGGCATCTTCCTTGCCTGCGATGTCGGTCATGATGACCTCACGGTCGCCATCCTTGATCAGGCCCATGGCGATGCCCGCCACCGGCTGACTGATCTTCACGCCGGCGTCCATCAGTGCGAGCGTGCCCGCGCAGACGCTGGCCATCGACGAGGAGCCGTTGGACTCTAGGGTCTCGGACACGATGCGGATCGTGTACGGGAAGTCCTCGTGTTCCGGCAGCACTGCCTGGAGCGCGCGTTCGCCGAGCTTCCCGTGACCCACCTCGCGGCGGCTCGTCCCGCGGATCGGCTTGGTGTCGCCGACGCAGAAGTTCGGGAAATTGTAGTGCAGCATGAACTTGCGGTAGTAGGTCTCGTGCAGGCCCTCGATGAGCTGCTCCTCGCGCTTCGTGCCGAGGGTCACGACCGAGAGCGTCTGTGTCTCGCCGCGCTGGAAGAACGCGGAGCCGTGCGTGCGCGGCAGGAAACTGGCCTCGCACTCGAGCGCGCGCACGTCGCTCGGCGCGCGATCGTCGTAACGCTTGCCGGACAGGCAGACCGCGCGGAAGACCTCCTGCGACACCTGCTCGGCGTAGCGCTTGGCGATCTCGACGCACGTGGCGTCCACGTTGCCGTCGGCATCGGCCGGGCAGACCTCGGCGACGATCGCCGCGAGGCATGCCTTGTGCGCCGCGTTGCGCTCGTGCTTGTTGCCGGGCGTGCGGTGCGCGGTCTCGATGCGGTCGCGCATCTCGCTGATCCGCGCCAGAAGATCGGCGTTCTCGGCCGGTCCCTCGAACTCCATCTTCGGCTTGCCGCCGAGGGCGACGAGTTCGGCCTGGGCCTTGCAGATCGCGGCGATCGTCTCGTGCGCGATCTCGAGGGCGCGCACCATCTCGGCCTCGGGAAGCTCCTTCGCGGAGGCCTCGACCATCGTGATGGCCTGGAGCGTGCCGACGACGACCATGTCGATGTCGCTCTCCTCACGCTCGGTGAGCGTGGGGTTGAGGATCCAGTTGCCATCGACGCGACCGATGCGCACGGCGCCGACGGGGCCGTCCCAGGGCAGGTTCGACAGGGCGAGCGCGGCCGAGCCGGCGTTGATGGCGAGCACGTCGCCGTCGATCTCGCGGTCCGAGGACAGCACCGCCGCCTGGACCTGGATGTCGCGCTGCAGGCCGGTGGGGAAGAGGGGCCGCATCGGGCGGTCCATCATCCGCATGGTGAGGATCTCCTTCTCCGAAGGGCGACCCTCGCGCTTGAAGAACCCACCGGGGATCAGACCGCCCGCGTACATCTTCTCGCGGTAGTCCATCGTCAGCGGCAGGAAGTTCATCTTGAAGCGCGGCGTCCCGTGGGACGCGGCGGCGAGCACGATCGTGTCGCCGATGGTGACGATGCAGGATCCGGCCGCCATGCGCGCCAGACGTCCTGTCTCGAACTTCATCTCGTGTGCCCCGACGGGCACGCTCACAACGTGAGCCATACTGCGTTCTCCTTCGCCCGGCGGAGGCATCCCTCCTGCGCCCGGGCCATCGTTGGCCCCACGTCGTGTGGGGCTCGGTTTCGTTGTCGTCCGTTCTCAGCCGGACGTGGCCGGGGAGCAGCGCGTCGGGCGTGCTGCGTCCTCGGGCGGATCCGGCTGCCGTCGCGCGGGACGCCGGCGCGCTCGCGCCGTCACGTTCCGCACTTCACGGGCACCCCCGCGTCGCGGGAGTTCGTGTCGTTGCACGGACACCGGCCTCGGACCAGGTTGCGCGAGCCGGGGCCCGCGGTCACGTGGCGCCGCCGAGAGGCGGTCTCGCTGTCGGTACCGCTAGTTCTTGCGGCGAATGCCCAGGCGCTGAACCAGCTCGAGGTAGCGCGGGCGCTCGGTGCGAGCGAGGTACTTGAGGAGTGCCGCACGGCGCCCCACCAGCTTGAGGAGCCCCCGGCGGGAGGCGTGGTCCTTCTTGTGCATCTTGAGGTGCTCGGTCAGGCTCCGGATGCGCTTCGTGAGCAGCGCGACCTGCACCTCCGTCGAGCCGGTGTCCCCTTCGGACAGGCCGTACTCGGCTACCAACTCCGTCTTCTCTTCCTTCGTGATCGACATCTCTTCGCCTCTGTCTCGTCACCACGGGGAGCAGTACGCGGATCCGCCGCAACCGCCGCCCGGGTCCCATTCGAGTGTCCCCTCCGGTAGGGGACCGAGCGGCGGACGGTAGCCCGCACTCCTGTTCCTGCGACCGATAATCCGAGCGTCCGGCGCCCGATCGAGGGCGGCCTGCCGCGCGGGAGCGTCAGTGATCGCCCGGGTGCGCCGCGAGCCAGTCGCCGAGGATGACCGCTGCGGAGAACATGTCCACGAGCGCCCGCTGGTGCCGGCGGCGCTTGCCCGTCTCGCGCATGAGCCGCTCCGCCTCGACCGTGCTGAGGCGCTCGTCCACGAATTCCACCGGCAGGTTCGTGCGCTCGGCGCAGCGGCGTGCGAACGCGCGCACCTGGGGCTCGGAGTCATGGCGGGAACCGTCCATGTTCGCCGGCATCCCGATGACCAGCACCGTTGCCTCGCGCTCGCGGGCGATCTCCGCGATGCGATCCGCCGCGGCGTCGCGCGGCGTCGAGGTGACGATCTCGAGTGGCCTCGCGGCGAGACCGAGCCAGTCCGTCGCCGCCACGCCGATGCGCTTCTCCCCGAAGTCGATGCCGATGGCGCGGACGGTCACCGGAACCTCTCGAGCCCCCGCGCCGCGAGCTCGGCCACCAGTCGCCGGACGTCCTCGGCGCGTGTCAGCGGCGCGACGAGCGTGACGCCGTTCGCGTGGACGACGATCAGGTCGCTCACGCCGAGCAGCGCGGTCATGTCGCCGTCCTCGGAGAAGGCCACGCAGCCACGTGCGTCGAGTGCCAGCAGCGGTCCCACCGCGGCGTTGCCGTCCGCGTCGGTCGGGAGGTGCCGTAGGAGTGCGGGGAAGGCGCCGAGATCGTCCCACTCGAAGCCGCACGGGAGGCACTCGATGCGTGTGGAGTGCTCCAGCACGCCGTGGTCGATCGAGATCGACGTGCAGGCGTCGAAGGCCGCGGCGAGGGCGGCCGGTTCGTCCGCCGTGCCGAGCGCCGGGGCGGCGGCCGCGAGGGGCGCCGCGACTCCGGGCTGGTGGCGTGCGATCTCTTCCAGCAGCACGTCGGCGCGCCACGCAAACAGCCCGAGGTTCCAGAGATGGCCGCCGCCCGCCAGGAACGCCTCCGCCGTCTCTCGGTCGGGCTTCTCGGTGAAGCGCGTGACCGCGCGCACCTCGCCGCCGGCGCCCGGTGCCGCCGCCGCGCCGGTCTCGATCCAGCCGTAGCCGGTCGCGGCGAAGCGCGGCGTCAGTCCGAGCGTGACCAGCGTCCGGGCGGCGTTCGCGCGCTCGCAGGCCGTGAGGAGTTGCGCGCGCAGCTCGTCGTCGGGGGCGATCACGTGGTCCGAGGGCAGGACGACCATCACCGCGTCCGCGTCGTCGCGCAGTGCGCGGTGCGCGGCCAGGGCGCAGGCGGCCGCCGTGTTGCGTGGACGTGGTTCGCCCAGGACGTTGTCGCGCGGCAACTGCGGAAGCAGAGTGCGCACCCGGTCGGCGTAGCGCGCGCCGGTCACGACGAACGTCCGCTCGGGTGTCACGAGCCCCCGCAGGCGCGCCACGGTCTCGCAGATGAGCGGCTCCCCCCCCGTGAGCGGCAGCATCTGCTTCGGGACGTCCAGGGTGCCGGCGGGCCAGAACCTCGTGCCCGAGCCTCCGGCGAGAACGGCTGCGTGGATGTTCACACTGCGATTGTCCGCGTGTGCCCGCCGCGGCCACGGGGATTTCCCGCCATCGTCCTCTCTGCGCCGTGGATTGCAGATCCCGGCGCCGCGTTCACCAGGGCTCGGGGCCCGAGCGCCGCACGTCGCCGATCGGTCGCGGGCGGCGCCGGAACTCCTCGTCGAGATCGCCACCGATGAGTTCCCAGCGCGCACGCGGATTGCGCGTGGTCCCTTCGATGCGCAGCCGCCGCACCATGAACTGCGCCAGCCCGACCACGCGGTCGAAGATCCCGGTGGGGTCGAGCCCGAGCACTCCGAGTTTCATGCGCGGGTAGACGACGAGGTCGATCCGGTTGCCGTCGAGTTCGATGGCCCCGCGGCCGTCCTGGAGCTCCAGTGTCGCGCCGAGGAGCAGTGGCACGCTGGGCCCCTCGAAATGGAGTTCGCGGATCAGCACGCGGCGTCCGCGGAGGTCGAATTTCATGTTCCCGGCGTGGAAGTTGCCCTCGATCGCCGCGATGCCGAACAGCGCGTCGTCGATGGCGCGCAGTGCCGCCGAGATCCACGGGAGCCGGATCTCGGCGCCGGAGAGCTCGACGTGACCGCTGCCCTCGAGGGTGCTTCCGGGTCCGCCGGGGTCACGGAACCGCAGTCCGCCGTTCACGGTGCCGGCCATCACCTCGCGCTGCTGGTCGCGCGCGTACTGCGCCAGGTCCGCGTCCACGACATCGAATGCGCCGCGATGGACGAGGCGTTCGCCACCCCGATTGAAGCGGCCGGTCAGCTTGCCGCCGTAGATCTCGGCGGTGATGTCGGGGATGCGGATACGCGCGCCCTCGACCTCGAGCCGCAGGCTCAGGTCCTCGAGGAGCAGCCCGCTCACGCGTGCCCGGCCGCTCGCGATGTCCACCGCGAACGCGTCGTCGTCGCCACCGAACGTGCCCTCGATCGCGGCCGCGCCCGCGAGCTCGGTGATGGCCACGCCCGGGTCGAGCGACGTTTCGCGCAGCTCGACGCGGCCGGCCATGGTCGCCGGCGCGTCCTCCGGCAGGGTCACCGTGAGCTCCTCGATGGCGATGGACGTCCGCACGTGCAGCCCGTCGTCCGGCGCCGCGGACCGTGCGTCGCGCAGCGCCACCGCGCCCGCGGCGGAGAGCGTGCGGGCCGCCGCGTCCCAGCGCAGCATGAGGCGTGGTACGTGCAGGAGCGCCGGGCGCAGTGTCTTGGCGATGGTCGCTGAAGCCTCTGCGGGAAGCAGCGGCACGAGGTCGCTCGGGAAGGCCAGGCCGCGCGCCGAGACCTCCGCGTCGAGGTCGCCGCTGTGGGTGTCGTACGTGAACGCCTCGCTCGCGATTTCGCCGCCTGCGCGCACTCCCCGCAGGGAACCGCTGACGACGCCTCGATCGTAGGTCACGTCCGCGATCTCGACGTCGATGGGCAGGCCGAGCAGGCGCACGCCGCCGCGTAGATCGCGTAGCCGCAGCGTCAGCTCGCCTGCCGGGTCTCCGGGCGGGCGCACGGTCAACGAGACGTCGGCGCGCGCGTCGGGCGCCGGGGCGAGCTCGTCCCACGCGGCCGCGGCATCCCGCGCCAACGTGCCGAGGCCGTCGCGCAGCTCGTCCCCGAGGGGCAGTCCCTCGGCCGCGATCTCGAGCCGCGGCTCGGGCGTGTCCGCCGAGAGGTTCGCGAGGGAGCCGCGAAGGCGCAGCACGGCGCCTCCCAGCACGGTGCCCCTCACGTCCTCGGCCACGAGCGTGTCGTCCTCGTACCGGATGCGGCCCACGAGGGCGTCCGCGGCGAGCGGCACGTCGCCCCAGCCGCGCACGCCGGTGCCTCGCAGCGTCGCCGTGACGACGTCGTCGCGTTCCCCGTTCGCGCTTCGTAGCCGCGCCTCGAGGGCCGCGCTCCCCGTCGGGGCGAGGCGGCGGACCGCGTCCTTGGTGTTCTCGGGCAACGCGTCCGAGCCGAGCACGCCTGCGCGGAACGGTCCGGAGAGACGCTCCACGTCGATGGCGATGCGCAGATCCTCGTCGTGCCCCTCGATGACGCCATCGACCGCGACGATGCGGAAGCCGTCCCCGGCCGCGCCGATGCCCTCGAGCACGACGCGTGACACGCGCCGCCCGTCCACCTCCGGCTCGAGGATGCGCAGCGTGCCGCGCGTGCCCTGCAGGGGCACGGGAAACACGTCGGGTGTGAAGCCGGCGCGCCCGTCCAGCAGCGCCACGACGTCGGTGCCGACCTCGCCGCCGGCGACGGCGGGGTCCTCGGTGACGATGACGTCGATGCGGGCGGCCACGCCCTCGGGGCGCCACGGCCCGAGAGTGGCGTCCTCGCGATCGCCGAACGCCCGCCCGAGCGCTGCGTCGAGGGGCACGTCCGTCGCAGCGATCGTCACACTCGTGCGTGGACCGTTCTCCGGCGTCGAGTCGTGGAACCCGCTGACGGCGACGGACGCGGCACCGTGCCTGCCGCGGGCGTCGAAGCTGACGCGCGCGCCGGCGACCGTGACGGTCCCTTGCAGGTCGTCCACTTTCCACGGGAACCCGTGTCGCTCACCGGTCTCGTCATCGACGTAGCCCGCGTACGCGGCGCTGATGCCGCGCACGCCCAACGTGCCGTCCACCGACGGCTCCTCGAGCGGGCCGCGGATGTGGAACTCGGCGTCGGTCCCCCCGACGAGCGAGAACGCCTGGCGGATGCGGCGCAGGTACTCGGGAACGTAGGCCTCGAGTTCCGGTCCGACGTGGGCGCCGGTCACCCGCAGCGTCACGTCGAGCGCGGGCGCCACGTCGGCCCCGATGCCGAGCACACGGCCGATGTCGGCGCTGCCCGAGACCTCGAAGGCCGCGCCGAGAGCCTCGCCCCGCGCCCGCTCGACCTCGACGTGACCGTTCACGAACGTGATGTGGGTTTCGCGGAGCGCGACGCGAAACGGTTCGGGCGGCGTCCATTGCGGTTCGTCGGTGAGCGTGACCGTGGCCGCAGCGTCCTCGATACGCAGCTCGACGCGGCTTCCGGTGACGGCGCCGCCCTCGATGTCCAGGACGATGTCGGCGGATGCGCGCCCCACGACGTCGAGACGTTCGAGCACGCGGGTGACGGCCTCGAGCCGGGCGTGCTCTCGGAACTCGCGGGCGTCGATCTCGCTGGCGCGAACGGTGGCCGTGATCGAGCGCCCGTCTCCGCCGAGGTCCACCGTGAAGTCCAGCGGCCCGAGCGCCGCGCCGCGGGCGTGGCCGCTGCGCACCGCCACGCGGCCGTCCTCCGAGATGACGTCCGCGCGGATGCTCGTGAGCACCGCTCCGTCGCCCACGGGCAGCGTCGGCGGACCGTCGAGTACCACCGTGCCGTCGAAGATCCGGATGACCGGCAGCACCGGCGTCGGCTGCCCGGCCTCGGGCGGTGCGGCGACCTGGAGCAGGAGCAGCCTGCCGTCACGGTCTGCGGTCACGCGCACCACCGGCCGCCGCAGTTGCACGAGGGTGACGTGGGGGCCGCGCCCGAGCAGATCGAGATTGAAGTCGAGGCGCGCCTCGCCGACCTCGACGAGCGGCGGACGCAGGGGGTCCTCCGGATCGAGCACGCGCAGGCCCGTGATCGTGAACCCGCCCAGGAAACTGAACTCGGCGCTCTCGAAGACGCAGGGCGCGCGGAGCTGCGCTGCGAGCAGCGCGCGCAGCCGCGCCTCCACGGCGCTGCGCCGGGTGGCGGTCACGTAGACCGTGGCGATCAGACAGAGGGCCCCCGCAGCGGCGAGGGCCAGACGGTTGCGGGCGCGCATGGGACCGGAGAACGGTACGTCGCAGTGCCGGGGTGGACTAGAACGAAGTGCATGCGACGAACACGCTCCCGGCTCGTGCTCGCCGCCGCGGCGACGTTGCTGGCTCTCGTGCTCGCCGAGGCCTCACTGCGGCTGGCTGCGCCGCGTCTCGCACCGCGTCGCGGCCAGCCCGTGATCGTGCCCGGCGGCGAGGGCGGGCCGCTCTACCGTTTGGCGCCCGGCACGAGCTTCCGTGAGGAGTGGGACGGCGATCCGCTGGGCGCGCTGCCGCCGGGCGCCGCGCTGAGCTACGAGATCGACGCCGCGGGGTACCGCTCGGGCGCCGCCGCAGGAATCCCGACGGCGTTGCTCGTGATGGGGGACTCGTTCACCTTCGGCGAGGGCGTGCGCGTCCCGGACAGGTTCACCGAGCGGCTCGCGGCCTCGTCGCGGGACGTCCTCGCGGGCGCGGGCATCTACAACGCCGGCGTGCCCGGCTGGTCCACGATGGACGAGGTCGCCGTACTCCCCGAACTGCTCGCCGCGCGCCGCCCGCGGGCCGTGCTGATCGTCGCCCAGCCCAACGACGCCGTGCCGATCGCGCACGCCCAGCGACGTGACGGCGGCGATCTCCTCGCCCTCCCGGGCGCTGGCGGCCTGCGGCTGCTCGCGCTGCTGCGCGCGCCGGGGGCGGCGCGCGCCACCGAGGAGTGGTATCGCTCGTACTGGCTCGGCGCCAACCGCCGCTTCGGCGACGGACTCGGGGTCGCTCTGCAGGTCGCCGCAGAGGAGTGCGCGCGCGCCGGCGCCCGGCTCGGCGTCGCCTGCTTCCCGCTGCTGCACCGCCTGGACGATCTGCCGCTCGCCGACGTCCACGCCGAACTCAGCCGCAAGTGCCGCGTCGCGGGCATCCCGTACCTCGACCTCGGCGCGGCGTTCGCCGGTCGCGACGAGGCAGCGCTCTGGGTACACCCCACGGACCACCATCCCAACGCCGCCGCGCACGGGATCGCGGCGGCGGCCCTGCGGCCCTTCGTCACCGAGCTTCTGAGGTAGGGGCCCGCGCGGTGAGGTAGTCGTCGAGCGCTGCGAGCGGGTTGGGCGTCTCGACCGGCCCCGCCCGGTGGACCACGTCGCCCAGCCGTCCGCGAGCGCACGCGTCAGTGGCGCGGCCGACGCGGGGCGAGCGAGGTAGCCCAGGGCCCGGGCGCACAGGGCCCGCACCTGCCGGTTCTCGTGCTGCAGGCCGTCGCGTAGCGCGGCCGCGTCGCCGGTCGCGACGGCGTCGCGCAGCGTGCGCACGTAGACCTTCCAGGAGTCGTCGCCGGGCGTGCGGTGGTCGATGCGGTCCGCCGGCCATGCGGCGGAGAACGTGTCCAGAAGCGCTGCGACGTCCACCTTCTCCCCCCTTGCCGGCCCGTCCGGCGCCCAGGCGGCCAGGAGGAGGGCGGCCAGGAGGAAGGGAGCCAGGGCCGCCGCGCCGAGCGCGCGCGACCAGATCCACGACTTCGTCATGCACATCCTCCCATCACGCACGCGCTCGCGTTCCGCATGGGCCCGCGCAGGAATGAGCTCGTAGGACCGAGGGCGAGCGAGACGGCGCGGGGCAAGGCGCCTCGACGACGCGACTCACTGCGGAGCCGAGCCGCGCGCCGGGTGCGCGGCGATCGAGACGGGATCAGTGTGAGACGGGGATGCGGGCGACGCGGATGCCGAGACGCGTCGTGATCTCGTACGGGATCGTGCCGATCGTGCGTGCCAGGTCCTCGACGGTGATGCGCTGCTTGCCGTCGGCGCCGATGACGGTGGCGCGGTCGCCGACGCCCACGCCGGCGATGTCCGTCACGTCCACCGTCGTGTAGTCCATGGAGATGGCACCGAGGACGGGGGCGCGTTCGCCGCGGATCAGCACGAAGGCGCGGTTCGAGAGCGCGTAGGGCAGTCCGTCGTTGTAGCCGAGGGGCAGCACGGCGAGGCGCGTCGCGCGGCGTGTCAGGCACATGCGATTGTAGCCCACCGGCGTGCCCTCGGGGACGTCCTTGAGGAACGCCACCTGGGAGCGCAGCGCCAGGACGGGGTCGATGGGCGGCGTCCCGAGCGGCAGGTTGCCGGGGTTGAGACCGAACAGGGCCAGACCGACGCGCGCCATCGAGAAGTGCTCCGAGAGGGTCGAGAAGACGGCGGCCGAGTTGCTGGCGTGCAGGAACTTCGGTTGCACGCCGAAGGCGCGGATCTCCTGGACGATGCGCACGAAGAGCGAGATCTGCTCGGACGTGTGGAAGGGCACCGGCGACGCGGCGCTGCCGTAGTGCGTGCAGACGCCCTCGAGTACGATGTGCGGATCGTCCGCGAGCTGCTTGGCGAGCCCGCACGCGACCTCGGGTCGCACGCCGAGGCGCCCCATGCCGGTGTCGATCTTGATGTGTACGCGCACCCGCCTGCCGAGGGCGCGCGCGACGTTCGACAGCAGACGCGCGCGGTCGTGCGAGTGGATGCACGTCGCGATGTCGCCGCGGACCAGCGCCTCCATCTCACCCGGGACGATGGCGCCGAGCACGAGCACGGGAGCGTCGATGCCGGCCTCGCGCAACTCGAGTGCCTCGCTGGAGTCCCCGACCCCGAGCATCGCCACGCCGAGCTCCGCGAGCTTGCGCGCGGTGATCACGGCGCCGTGCCCGTACGCGTTCGCCTTGAGCACGGCCATGATGCGCGTCGTCTCGGGCAGCCGCTGTTCCAGGTAGCGGAAATTGCGTTCGAGCGCGCCGAGGTCGATCTCGGCCCAGACGCGGGCACGTGCGTCGAGCGGGGGCAGCGGGTGGTCGCCCGCCGCAGAGGTCTCGGACCGTCCGTCGATCGCCGTCATGCCCGTCCTTCCTCGAGCTTGCGCTCTGCTGCGGTCTTCCTGAGGTAGAGCGGCACCACCGCGTCGATCGTCTGGTGTTCGCCGCGCGCCCTGGCGGCCAGCGCGAGCCGCGCGATCTCCGGGGCACCCGCGTTGCGCGGCTGCGGAGCGCAGCGGAAGTGCGCGAACGCCTCACCGTGGGCGTCGAGCGCGTCGCCGACGACGAGAGCGCCGCCCGGAATGGCCTCCGCGGCCTCCGCGGGCGGGAGGATCCGCGGTGGTCCCGCGCGCTGCCGGCGCCCATCCGCTGCGCGTGTGTAGACGGCGACGTAGACGGCGCGCACGCGGGCGTCCACGACGACGGCGAGCGTGCCGGCGTCCTGCGGAGCGGCCGCGGCGAGTGCGTCGCAGCTCGGCACGCCCATCAGCTCGGCCCCGGTGGCGTAGGCCAGCGCGCGCGCCGCCGTGACGCCGACGCGCAGCCCCGTGTAGCTCCCCGGTCCGGTGCCCACCGCGACCACGCTGATCTCGCGGGCGCGGACGCCCGCCTCGTCGAGTGCGGCCTCGATCGCCGGGAAGAGCTCGACGCCGCGTCGCATGCCGTCGTCGATCGTCCGCAACGCGAGGACCTGCGCCTGCGGCGCCTCGCCGTTCAGGACCTGTCCGGAAACAACCGCTCCATTCGGTCGGCTGCGACGGTCCAGGGCTGCGTTGTGCCTCCTCCGCGACTCGGCTTCGCCATGAGTCGCCGTCGCCGTCGTCGGCGCGCCTTGCCCTGAACCGTCTCGCGCGCCCTCGGTGGTCGACGCACTTGTTCCCGGACAGGTCCTCAGCACCGCCACGCTGCCGACGGGACCGCTCGTATCGAGGGCGAGGGCGATCATGCGCCGACCTCCGCGCGCAGCGCGGCGACGATGGGGGCCATGGCCGCGTCCACGTCGCGTCGTCGCCGGGCCTCCACCATCACGCGCACCTTCGGCTCCGTGCCGCTGTAGCGCACGACGATGCGTGCCTTCCCCGCGAAGCACTCCTCGGCCTCGCGGACGGCCGCGGACGAGCGCTTCAGACGGGACAGCGGCGTCTTGCGCGCGACGCGCAGCGACACGATCTCGAGCGGCCACGCGCGGTAGCCCGCTGCCAGTTCGGAGGCGCGGATGCGCTCGTTCGCGAGGATGCGCAGACAGGCGACGGCGGCCACCAGCCCGTCACCCGTGAGCAGCCCGCGGCGGGGGACGAGAACGTGCCCCGAGGGCTCACCGCCGAGCCCGTAGCCGTGCTCCGTCATGGCCGCCACGATGTGCCGGTCGCCGACCGGCGTGCGCACGAGCCGGATGCCCTCTGCGGCGAGGTGCGCCTCGAGCGCGGCGTTGGTCATGAGCGTACCGACGACGGTGCGCCCGGGCAGTCTGCGCCGCGCGAGGAGCCGCGGCGCCAGCGCGGCGAGGATCACGTCGCCGTCGCGCAGGCGGCCCTTCTCGTCCACGAGCTGTACGCGGTCCGCGTCGCCGTCGAAGGCGATGCCGACGGCCGCCCCGAGCTGCTTGACGGCGCGCCGCAGTGGGCGCGTGTGCATGGCGCCGCACGACTCGTTGATGTTGCGTCCGTCCGGCGCCGCGTGCAACTCGGTCACGCGGGCGCCCAGGCGCCGCAGCACGCGGCGTGCGATCCCGCTCTGGGCGCCGTGGGCGGCGTCGATGACGACGTGCAGGCGACGCAGGCGCACGTCGCGGAACTCGGTGGCGAGCGCGCGCTCGTAGGCGTCGCGGGCGTCGTCGAGTGGGCGTGGGCGCGCGACGTCGCGCGGGTCCGCGGCAGCCTCGAGCGCGGGATCGGCGTAGGCCGACTCGATCGCCGCCTCCGCTTCGTCCGAGAGCTTCGCGCCGCCGGCTCCGAGCAGCTTGACGCCGTTGTCGGGCCACGGGTTGTGGGAGGCCGAGATCACGACGCCGACGTCGTAGGCGCGGCGTCGCGTGAGCAGCGCCACGGCCGGCGTGGGTAGCACACCGCCATCGTCCACGGCGACGCCCCCCGTGAGCAGCCCGGCGGTCATCGCTGCGGTGACCGACGGGCCGGAGAGTCGCGTGTCGCGTCCGAGCAGGGCGCGCGGCGGGCGGTCGCGAGGACATGCGCGCAGCGTACGCGCCACGGCGAGGCCGAGGCGGGCGAGTGCGGGCGGCGCGAGTTTTCCAACGCCGGCGGGACCGCGTATTCCGTCGGTTCCGAAGAGTCGCTCGGGCATGGGGTGGACGCGGCGAGAGCGCGGTCCGGTCGGGGGTGGAGGGATCCTACGTCAGACCGCGGCCGGCGCCCACGCGATACCGCCGCGTCGGCCGCAAACGCGTCGTGAGCCGGCGGCGCGGCGCGGCGACGCGCGTTCGTGGTCCGGCGCCGCTGTGATCAGCGGTCGCGCTCGACCGAGAGCGTGAGCGGCTGGGGCTTGAGACGCACGCCGACCGGCAGCCCGGCCACGTGTACGGGCAGGTTGGAGATCTCGTCGTCGGCCGACATGTCGTCTTCCAGCACGAACGCGATCAGGCGCTCGGGATCCACGGCGGCGATGGCCGCCGGGGAGCCCTCGAGGGTCAGACGCAGGGTCGGCGGTGCGCCGTCCTCGCCCTTCTCGTAGATTCCGCTGAGGCGCATGTCCATGTCGTTGCCGGGTGAGAAGTGCACGTTCCCGAGCGACGTGCTGGCGCGGCCTGCGCGGCGCAGGATGCGTACGGGCACCGCGAACGTCCCGATCTCCACGTGGCGCAGCTCGAGTCGCACCGTGATCTCGTCCCGATCGACCAGCGTGAACAGCTTGGCCTGATCGGGGTCGAGGGTCAGATCGACCGGGACCGTGATGGAGGGCGCGTCGCCGATGCTCTCCGCGGCCTGTTTGAGCGCCGCCGCATCGACGCTCGTCTTCAGCGTCGCGAGCTGCGTCCGGAGGTTGTTGGCCGAGGCGCGGATTTTGACGACGGTGTCCCAGGTGACGACGCGCACGCTCGCCGTGCCCACGGTCTTGGGCACGGCCGGACGGCCCACGGGCACCTCGCGCATCTCCATGCGTTCGACGTTGAGGCGGATCTCCTTCGGGTCCATCGCGGTGACGCGCAGAGCGGGGAAGTCCGCGAGCTGCCGGATCTCGACGTCCTCGAGGCGGAAGACCGCCTGCCGCTCCTCGTCGGGCGGGTAGTTCTCGCGGCCGACGTGGATCATGGCGACGCTCGACGTCGCCATGCGCTCGAAGTCCTCGACCAGCCGCACGGGACCGGCGACCGTGACCGTGACGGTCGTCAGGTCCGCGGGCACCGGTGTCGCCTCGAACTGATTGCTGTCATCGACGGCGATCTCGAGCCGCAGCGGGACCGTCTTCTCGTCCGTCAGGCTCTGACTCACCATGAACCAGACGGCCCATGCCATGCAGAGGGCGAGCGTCTTGAGGCCGAGATTGTCGAAGATGAGCCCTAGGAGCCTCATGCCGCCGCCTCCCCCTCGCTCCCGGGTCGTTCGTCGCCGTCGGCGCGCCGCAACGCGTCGCCCGGCGGCGCGTCGTCGTCCGCGTCGGGATCGATCTCGACCTCGTCCACGGGCTCGGTGGTGGACGCCGTCAGTTCGCGCAGGATGCGGGCGAGGTCGCTCGGCGGGTCGATCGGGCGGATCTCACCGTCCACGGCCACGGAGACGCGGCCCGTCTCCTCGCTGACGATCACGACGACGGCATCGCTCTGCTCGGACATCCCGATCCCGGCGCGGTGCCGCGTGCCGAGGCGCGACGAGATGTCGCGCCGCTCGGCGAGCGGGCAGATGCAGCCCGCGGCGATCACGCGGTCGCCGCGGATCACGACGCCACCGTCGTGCAGCGGCGCTCCCGGCCAGAAGATGTTGTCGAGCAGCTCGGCGCGGGCGTCGGCCTCGATCTGGACGCCCGTCTCGACGATGTCGTTGAGGGCCGCGCGGCGTTCGATCGCGAACAACGCCCCGTGTCGCTCGCGCGAGAGGTTCACCGCGGCGCGCGCCAGGTCGTCCAGGCAACTGCGCGGGCGGGCGCGGAAGCGATCGAAGAAACGATGCTCGCCCAGCGAGAGGAGGCCGCGGCGCAGTTCCGGTTGGAAGACCACGATCAGGGCGAAGATCACGGCGTTGAGGAGCTGCGAGAGGATCGCCTGCAGCACCGTCAGCTCGAACGCGCTCAGCACGAACGCCGCCAGCACGATGGCCGCCGCCACCATCAGGAGCGCGCCGCGCAGGATGCTGGCGGCGATCGTGCCACGGACGAGCCTCAGCAACCCGTAGATGACCAGGAAGATCACGACGAACTGCACGCCGTCGGGCCAGGTCGTCGGTAGGAGGGAGTGGAAGTCCAAGGCTGACCGCGCTCGCGTCCCGCTGCTCTACACCGAGCGTGGGGGAGCAGGCTCCATCCTCGCGGCGCCGCCTTCCGAAGTCCACCCCTCCGGCGCCCGCCCTTCCGGCATGCGCAGCATGTGGGCGACGCGGACGGCGTCGGCGCACGCTGCGACGTCGTGGACGCGGACGATGTGCGCGCCGCCGAGCGCCGCTACCGTGACCGCCGCGACGGTGGTGTGGAGGCGCGTGCGCGCCGGCGTTCCGCTGCGCTCGCCGGTGGCCGCGGCGAGGAAACTCTTGCGCGAGGGGCCGACGAGGAGCGGCACCCCGAGAGCGAGGAAGCGCGGCGTCGCGGCGAGCAGCGCCGCGCTCTGCCCAGCGGTCTTCGCAAAGCCGAGTCCCGGGTCCGCGATCAGGTGCCGGACGCCCGCGCCGCGGGCCGCGTCGAGGCGCTCGCGCAACTCCGTCAGGACCTCGCCGACGACGTCGTCGTAACTCGTGAGCTGCTGCATGTCGCCGGGGCTGCCGCGCATGTGCATGACGACGGCCGGCGCGCCGAGGGCGGCGACGGCCTGCGCCATGGCCGGGTCATGCGTGAGCCCGGACACGTCGTTGACGATGGACGCGCCGGCGGCCACGGTCTCACGAGCGACGCGGGCGCTGCGCGTGTCGATCGAGAGCGGCACGTCCGGGCGGCGCGCGGCGAGCGCGCGGACGACGGGCAGGATGCGGCGCAACTGCTCCGCCGCCGGGACCTCCGCGGCGCCGGGGCGCGTGCTCTCGCCGCCGATGTCCAGGATGTCGGCGCCGTCGTCGATGGCGCGTTCGGCGAACTCGATGGCGGCGCGCGCATCCGCGTGCCGTCCGCCATCCGAGAACGAGTCCGGCGTGACGTTGACGATGCCCATCAGCAGCGTGCGTCCGCCGCACCTCAGGCGGCCGCCGTGCGGGAGCGGCAGGTCGAGGTCCGTCGCGACCTCGTCGTTAACCAGCCCTCTTCCAACTGTCGGACGATGCGTTCGGCCAGCGAGCGCACGGCCTCCTCGCGGGCGGTGCGGACGTCCTCGCCCGCCAGGTACGTGTACGACTCGCGTTCGGAGACGCGGCGCCGGGCCACGAGATCCTCGCCCGAGTGCGTGTCGCGGACGGCCATCTCGGCCGTGACGAAGACGGCCGAGTCGCGGGGGCGCTGGAACTTGCGGCGCGAGAGCGTGTTCTCGTCCACCTCGACGAGCGTGCCGGTCAGCACGAGGTCGGGGTTCGCGTCCTCGGGCACCACGACGAGGTGCGTGCGCGCGTGCAGTTCCTCGATCACGGCGCGCGTCACCTCCCACTCGAGGTCGTGGCGGCGCGTCGTGTTGTCGAAGATGGGGACGGCGATCGTCTGGTACTGCTCCGCGACGAGCGCGCGCGTCGTGTAACCGCAGCCCGCGATGACCAGCGCGGCGAGGAACGTCAGCAGCAGGCGGGCGTGGCGGCCGTGTCTCACGGTGTCTCCTCTTCGTCGGTGCGCCCGAGACGCTTGCGCGCCTCGGCGGCGGCGGTCGTCCCGGGGTGATCGCGAACCAGGTTGCGCAGTTCCGCCTGGGCGGCGTCGGGCTTGCCCGTGCGCAGGTAGAAGTCCGCAGCCTCGATCATCTTGCGGCCGAGCATGTCCTCCACCTCGGCCAATTCCGTGCGCGCCTGCGCGAGCAGGTCCGCGTACTCGCGCTCGCGGGCCGCGTCGGCGCTCACGATGTCGATGTACGCCAGGTACTGTGCTTTCGCGCGCCGCAGCGCGTCGCCGTCGTAGCGCGTCCCACGGTTGACGTCGCGGTAGGCGCGGGCCAGCCGGATGCGCGCCTCGAGCGCCCACTCGCTGCCCGGGTAGCCGTCGATGAGGTCGTGCAGGTGGCCGATCGCGCGCAGCGGCTGCCGCGCACGCCACTCGTGGTCCGCGGCGTAGACGAGCGCGTCGTCGGCGAGGTCCCCGTGGGGGAACGCGGCGACCAGGTAGTCGAGGATCTTGATGCCCTCCTCGGAATACGTCAGGACGCCGAACAGGCCCTCCTTGCCCTCCTCGACGAGGAACGTGCCCATGTCGTAGAGGCGCTGCTGGATCAGCGGCGAATGGGGTGAGAGGGGGTGCGCCGTGAGGAAGCGCTTGTACAGCTCGAAGGCGCCGTTGTACTTGCCGCGGCCGTAGCGCGCCTCGGCCTCGTAGAAGCGGGCGTCCGCGGCCAGGGGCGAGTCGGGGTGGTCCTTCCAGATGTCGCCGAAGATGTCCTCGGCGTCTTCCCACTGCTCCTGGCGGAAGGAGTCACGGGCTCGCTCGTAGGCCGCCTCCGGAGAGTCGTCCACCTGCTTCGACCCGCCGAACAGGGAGCAGCTCGCGAGGAGCGGGACGATCGCCAGGAGCGGGAGCCAGGTGCGCCGACGCGGATTCATGTGGGGGATCTCCAGGGCTGAGCCGGGTGATGCTACCGCGCCGCCGTGCCCACGTGCATCATCGTCGCGCGCGTTGCGAGGCGGCGGTCGAGGACCGCGGACGTCCACGAGTCCAGCGCGGCTGCGAGCTCGCCGAGCAGTTCGTGGTCCGGGGCCATGCGGACGGCCTGGACGAGTGGGCCGCCGCCGAGCGCGACCAGCGCCGCGACCGCGCGTCCCGAGATCTCGGGCGCGCCCGGGTCCTCGCCGCGGCAGCCGCGACACAGGAGGCCGCCGCGGAGCGCGGAGAGACGCGTCGTGTGGACGTTGCGTGCGGGCCGCTCGCAGCGCACGCAGCACGTGAGCCCCGGCGCGAAGCCCGAGAGCGCGAGCAGCATGGCTTCGAATCCGAGACCGAGCGCCGGCGCCGCGTCGTCCTCCGCCACCTCGAGCATCCGCAGCAGCGACACCGTGAGCTCGAACAGGCGTGGCGCGGCCTCTTCCTCGCGGGCGAAGCCCAGCACCAGCGCGCGCGCGTGCTCGGCGGCGTGGAAGCGCGGGAGCCGCCGCCGCAGTCCGGGGAAGTTGGTGCTGACGCGGAAGCTCGCGAGCGTCCGCAGACCCGCGCCCGGGCGGCGGGTGTACAGCCCCAGCTCGCCGAGCGCCAGCGCGTCGAGGCCGCCGTGGAAGGCGCCGTTCAACCGGCGCGCGCCCTTCGCCAGCCCGTGCACGCGGCCCTCGTCCAGGGTCAGGATGTGCGCGACCTGGCTGTTCTCGCTGAACTCGAACGTGCGCAGGATCAGGGCGCGGACACGGCGCTGCGGCACGCTATCTCGTCAGCCCGGTTCCGCGCAGGGCGGCGGGCCTCCTCATCGCCCCAACAGGAACACGCGCCCGTCGCGCGCGAAGATTCCTCCGCCGAGCTTCATCGCGATCTGGCGCAGTGCGGCGAGGACGGGCATCGGGTCCGCCGTCCACGTGAGTGTGACGGGGCTGCTCCACAGCTCGGCGTCCACGACGACCTCGACGCCGGTCTTCTCACGGATGTCGCGGACGACGGCGCCGATCTGCGCGCCGCGGAAGTCCGGCCGGTACTCGCCCTTCACGAAGTCGAAGGCATCGTCCGGCGAGCCCTTGCCGACCTGCTGCTGCTCCCAGAGCGTCGCGTCGATGCGGGCGTTCTGGCAGGCCTTCTTCGAGCCGATGCAGAGCCCGACGGGCGTGATGGCGTAGGTCACGAGGTCGTTGGTGCGCACGCGCATCGACTCGATGACGTCCCACACCGAGACGTCGGTCATGTAGAAGTGCTCGAACACCGGGTCGTTTTCGACGGGCGGGTCACGCGTGTAGACGGCGAGATCGTCATCGGCGAACTGCCGCGTGAGCTGCGCGATCACGTCGGCGGGCGTGGCGTTCTCGAGACGGATGGTCACCTTGCGCTCTGACAGCGCGGTGCCGAGCCGCAGTTCGATCTGGTCGCGCTCATAGACGATCTCGCGGCGCCGCGGCCGCTTCATCTCGGCGATGTCCGCGGCGAAGTCCCCGTACGGCCACGGCTGGTCGTGACGGGTCTGCACGCGCTCGCGCTGCGTCATCTGTGCGATGGACGGTGACGCGGCGTCACTTTCATGTGGCGCGGGAGCGCCCTCCCCGGAGGACTCCGGTGGCGCCGGCGCCGGCTCGTCGCCGCCCAGCAAGGCGATGGCGCCCGCCGTCAGCGCGACGACGAGGACGGTGGCGGAGAGTACGACGCGGGTGGACACGAGGGGATTCTACGATCGGGAGGGGATCTTCGCACCGGCGGATCGATGGACATGCGCGAGCGCCACGGCCAGCGCGTCCGTCACGTCCGAGGGAGTCGGCGTCACGGCGAGGCCGAGGATGACGCGGACCATGGCCGCGACCTGCGCCTTGGACGCCGAGCCGCGGCCGACGACGGCCTTCTTCACGGTCGCGGGCGGATATTCGTGGACGCCGAGCCCGGCCTCGGCGGCGGAGAGCAGCGCCACGCCCCGCGCCATGCCGACGACCAGCGCCGACGAGGCGTTCTTGCCGAAGAAGGGCCGCTCCACCGCGATGGCGCCGGGGGCGTGCGCCGCGACCACCTTGCGCAGCGCCTCGTGGATCTCATGCAGACGCTCGGGTACGGAGCCGGTGCGCGTCGTGATCGCTCCCGCGGCGATCACCCGCGCCCGGTTGCCGCGCACTTCCACGACTCCCCAGCCGGTGACGCGTGTGCCGGGATCGATGCCGAGTACGCACTCGGCGGCGGTCGGGGGCTCGTCAGGGCTCACGGCGCGACGCTACACGACGCCGCGGCGCGGCGCTGCGATCTCTCGGCGGCGCCGACTGTGCGTGCGCGCGGCCGCCTTCTCCGTACGATGGTCCCGTGTCCGCTCCGACGTTCGCCGCGATCCTTGTCATGGCCGGCTCCGGCCGCCGCTTCGGCGGGCCGCGGCCCAAGATCTTCGCGACGCTCGCGGGCGAGCCGCTGTGGCGCCACGCCGCGCGGACGCTGGTCGCTGTGCCCGGCTGCCGACGCCTGGTGCTCGTCACGGCGGTGGATCGCATCGACGAGGTCACGCAGGGCGCCGCCGATCTGCCCTTGGCGCGCGTCACCGTCGGCGGGGAGCGCCGCCAGGACTCGGTGCGCCTCGGGCTGGCGGCGATCGACGTCGCCGCGGACGTCGTGGCCGTCCACGACGCGGCGCGGCCGCTGCTGCGCATCTCGACGGCGGCGCGTGCGGTCGCCGTGGCCGCCGAGCACGGCGCCGCGCTCGTGGCGGTGCCGGTCTCCGACACCATCAAGGAAGTGGACGGCGGCGGGCAGATCGTCGGGACGCCGGACCGTGCGCGGCTGTGGCAGGCGCAGACGCCGCAGTGCTTCGCCACGGACGTGCTCCTGCGCGCCCACGAGCAGGCGGCGCGCGACGGTGTCGTCGCCACCGATGACGCGGCGCTCGTGGAACTTCTCGGCCACCCGGTGCCCGTCGTGCGGGGAGATCGCTGGAACCTCAAGGTGACCGAGCCGCAGGACCTCGTCGTGGCCGCCGCGCTCCTCGAGCGACGGAGATCGTCCGCGGACGCGCCCGGAGAGACGGGGGAGAACTTCGCATGAAAGAGGCCCCGCGCATCGGGATCGGAGCGGACCTGCACCGCCTCGCCGCCGGGCGGGCGTGCATCCTCGGCGGCGTCGAGATCCCCTCGGACGTCGGCCCGCTCGGCCACAGCGACGGCGATGCGCTCCTGCACGCGATCACCGATGCCGTGTTGGGCGCCTGTGGCGAGGGCGACATCGGCGACATCTTCCCGCCGTCCGACGAGCGGCTCGCGGGGGCCGACTCGCGACCGTTCCTCGATGAGGCGCTGCGCCGCGCGCGCGCGCTCGGATTCGCGCCGGTCAGCGTCGATTCGATCGTGATCGCCGAGCGTCCGCGGCTGAGCCCGTGGAAGGACGCCATCCGCGCGAGCCTGGCGTCTATGCTGGGGCTTCCCGCCGACCGCGTCGGCGTCAAGGCCAAGACCGCCGAGGGCCTCGGCGCGATCGGAGAGGGGCGCGCCATCGAGGCGCGCGCCGTCGTCCTCCTCGCACCCATTTCGGACTGACCGATGCCCTTCCTGTTCCGTGACACGCTGACCGGCGAGACGCGTGAGCTCGCCACCCTCGAGCCCGGCGTCGTGCGCATGTACAACTGCGGCCCGACGGTCTACTCGACGCCCCAGATCGGCAACTTCCGGGCCTGGATGTTCGCCGACGTGCTGCGGCGTGCCCTCGAACTCGGGGGGCACGAGGTGCGGCAGATCATGAACATCACCGACGTCGGGCACCTGACGCTCGACGACACCGAGAGCGGCGAGGACAAGCTCGAGGCGGCCTCGCGGCGCGAGGGCGTGACGGCCTGGGACATCGCCGCGCGCTACACCGAGGAGTTCTTCGAGAGCGCGCGCCGTCTGAACATTCTCCCGGCCCACGAGTACCCGCGCGCCACGCAGCACGTGCCCGAGATGATCGCCATGATCCGGGGCCTGATCGACCGCGGCCACGCGTACGTGACGCCGGCGGGCAACGTCTACTACGACGTCGCGACGTTTCCCGCCTACGGGCGGCTGTCGGGCAACACGGTCGAGGAACTCGAGGCGGGGGCGCGGGTGGCCGTCGTCCCGGAGAAGCGCCACCCGGCCGACTTCGCGCTCTGGAAGCGCGACGAGCAGCACCAGATGCAGTGGGACTCGCCCTGGGGCCGGGGTTACCCCGGCTGGCACGTCGAGTGCTCGGCGATGGCGCGCAAGTACCTGGGCGACGAGATCGACATCCACACCGGCGGCGAGGACAACATCTTCCCGCACCACGAGTGCGAGATCGCGCAGAGCGAGGGGCTCACCGGCAAGCCGTTCGCGCGTCTCTGGTTGCACAACCGCCACCTGCTCGTGGACGGTCGCAAGATGTCCAAGAGCTCCGGCACGATGTACACGGTGGACGACATCGAGGCGCGCGGGCACTCCCTGCGTGCGCTGCGCTACATGCTCCTCGCGACGCACTACCGCCAGCCCATGAACTTCACGTGGCCCGCGCTGGACGCCGCTGCGGGCGCGGTGCGCAGTCTCGACACGAGCGTGCGCGGCATCACCGCCGCGGACGGCGTCGCCGACGACCCGTCGCTCGCCGCGCTCTCTGCCGGCGCGGAGACGCGATTCCTCGCTGCGCTCGAGGACGACCTGAACGTCTCGGCCGCCCTGGCCGTCGTCCACGAGTTGCGCGCGGCGGTCAATCGGGCGCAGACCGTGTCACGCGGCGACGCGGCGCGCCTGCGCGGGACGTGGGAGCGGCTCGATTCGGTGCTCGGGCTCGACCTGCTCGCCCACGCCGCGTCCACGCCCGAGGCGCGGCCCGACGACGCCGAGATACAGGGTCTCGTGGACGCCCGAACGGCGGCGCGCGAGGACCGTGACTGGGCTCGTGCCGACGCCATCAGGGACGAACTCGCGGCCCGCGGCATCCGGCTCGAGGACGGGCCGGACGGCGTGCGCTGGACCCGCGACTGAGGGCCGCGCGCGCCGTCACCGTCAATCGCGGGTTGCGGTCCGGGCGGGCGGCCCGTTCAATCGGGCGCCCATGCGCAGGATCAAAGGCTCGATGCAGCGACTCGCCATCCGGATTCTGGGCGGCCTCGTGCTCTCACTCGCCGTCGTCTTCGTCGCCGAGACGCTCTGGGAGTTGTGGCGGCACGGCATCGACCCGATGGCGCTGGAGTACGACCCGCCGACGGCCCGCGCGCTCGCCTCCACGGTGTCCCGTGCGATCAACAACCTGCTGGCGATGGTCCTGGCGTTCGTCGCGATCGCGATCCCGATCACGGCGAACATGTACACGCCGAAGCTCGTCGAGATCTTCTTCCAGGACCGCATCAACCAGATATGCCTGCTCTACTTCGCCGCGATGGGGGCGCACGCGATCTACTGCCAGACGATCTTCGTCAACGGCTGGACGCCCAGCCTCCACGTCTACGTGCTGTCGTTCTCGGGCATCCTCGGCTTCGTCGTCGTCATTCCGTACTACATCTACGTCGTCGATTTCCTGAACCCCTCGACGATCATCCGGCGCGTTCGCGAGCGCGTGACGGACGAGATCCAGCGCATCCCCGCCGAGGGGCCGTACTCCGATGCCCGGCGGCGCCTCGACGACCGCATCCTGCAGCTCGGCAACGTCGTCCTGCGCGCCGTCGATCGCTCGGACCGCGACGTCGCGCTGGAGGCGATCCGAGCTCTCGACGAGACACTCGTCGCGTACGCCAAGACGAAGAAGCGCCTGAACGAGGCGTGGTTCCGTGTCGAGCGCGAGCGCTTTCCCGGGCGTTCGGCCGAGGCCATCGCGCTGCTCCACGAGGAGCGCACGTGGGTCGAGCACAAGACGCTCCTGCAACTCTACCTCGCGTACGAGGCCGCGCTGGCCAAGATGCCGGACGCCGTCAGCGCCATCTCGCTGATCAACGGGCGCGTCGGGCTGCGCGCCAGCGCCGTGGGCAACCACGCCGTGCTCGTGCTGAGCATCCGCTTCTTCAACACGTTCGTGCGCGCCGCCATCGCGAAACGCGACGCGCACGCCGTGTTCGACGTGCTGCACGAGTACCGCCTGCTCGCGATCGACCTGCTGGCGACGCGCTCGAGCCGCGTGATCGACATCGGGCGCTACTTCCGCTACTACGCAGGTCTCGCCCGTGGCGCGGATCTCGGCTTCATCCAGGAACTCGCTGCGGCCGATTTCGCCGCCGTCGTCCGTGCCGCCTACGAGCGCGACAACACGGCGGCGCCCAGGCTGTTCGACGAGTTCAGCAGTCTCTGCGAGGAGGGTTCGGGACCGCGCTTCGTCAAGTCCCAGGCCATGCTCCACGCCGCGCTCGAGTCGCTCGGGCACGAGAACGAGTGCGCACGCCTGCGGCGTCTGCTGGCGACGGCGTCCGCGCACGATCTGCAGGTTGCGACGCGCGACATCGAGTCCACGACGGATGCCATGTTCTGGGAGGTCACCGACCGCCAGGTCAACCTCGACTACGTCGTGCCCGAGGAGCGGGAGAACGTTCTCCGTGTGCTGGACGAAGAGCTGCAGCGGCGCTCCGAGGACATCTGAATCGCGGACTCCGTGGAACATGTGGCGCGCGGCGCTCGTCCGAGCGCGCATCGTCGGTGGCTGGGTTTCGGGCCACGACGTGATAGCGTTTCTGGCGTCCGGGCCCGTCGTGGGCCGCGGACCCCTAGGAGGTAGTTCATGATTCGATCGATCGGGATCGCCCTTTCCGGCCTGCTCGTGGCCGGGGCAGCGGCGGTCGGTTTCGCTCAGGATTCCGCGCAGGCGGATCTCCAGGCGAAGTACGAAGCGAAGGTGGCCGAGGCCTGGTTCACCGACAACGGTTTCACGGACGACTACGACGTCGCCCGGCAGCGCTCGAAGGAGTTGGGGAAGCCGATCTTCACCTACTTCACGCGCTCGTACTCGTTCTGACCCCCCTGCAAAGCATTGGAGGACGGTCCGTTCTCCACCGAAGAGTTCGCGGCATTCGCCAAGGACTTCGTCATGTTTGCACACGTCACGACGCGGCTCGAGGGCCGTAAGTACGAGAACCTGCTCTCCGAGAAGGGCTTCGGCGGCTTTCCGTCGCTGGCCGCCCTCGACGAGAACGGCGATGTGATCGCCAAACTGTCCGGCAACCGCGACGTCGCCGGCTTCCGCGCGATGATGGATTCGGGCGCCAAGCTCATGGCGATCCGTGCCAAGGAAGACAAGTCGCTGGACGATCACGTCTTCCTGCTGAAGCACGACATCGAGATGGGCAACGCGAAGCTCGACGATGCCAAGGACCGCGTGTCCAAGCTCGAGGGCCTCTCCGACGCGCAGAAGAAGGAGATCGACGGTCTCCTGACCGACCTCGAGATCGCGGATGCCATGGGCAGCCCGAAGTCTCGCGAGGAGTACGAGGCGCTGTCCGAGGCGGCCGGCAAGAAGTTCGCCGAGATGTGGGCGGCCGGCCGCGAGCCGACCTCCGAAGCGGCATTCCAGAGTTTCTTCATCGCCTTGCTCGGTCACGCCGAGCGCGAGGGCGACGCCGATCTCTTCGAGCGCGCTCTGGGCAAACTCCGCGAGAAGTTCGGTGACAACGCCCGGGCCAAGGGCTTCTTCGACGCGCAGGAAAAGCGCCTCGAGGCGTTGAAGGCGTCCGGCGACGATGACGACGCCGACGATGCCGACGGCGAAGACGACGACATGTAGCAGTGGTCGTCGCTGCTCCGGCACGACAACGAAGGGCGTCCGCGCGCGAGCGCGGGCGCCCACGTCGCTTTCCACGGCGCGCCCCCGCTCACGGGCGGCGGCACGAGAAGCCGCCGGCGGCCCTCGAATCGCGGAATCCCGGCGCGCGCCGCGCGTCTATCCTGGTGGCAGCGCCGCGATGCACAGGAGTAGACCATGACCAGCAACGACGCCGGCCCACGCGGCCGCATCCCCGGCCTCGCCGCCGCCCTCGTGTGCGCCCTCGTGGCGTTCTCGTTCGCGGACGTGTTCGTCCTCGGCGACGGAACGTCCATCGACGGCAAGGTCCTGCGCGAGGACGGCGGGTACGTCTGGGTGAAGACGCTCACGGGCGTCGAGAAACTCGAGGTGGCCAAGGTCACCGAGCGGCGGTCCGGCGAGTCGCCCGTCGAGGTCCACGAACGGCTCACGGCAGCCGCGAACGCCGCTCCCAAGTCCGCCGCCGCCCTGTGGGAACTCTGCGCTTTCCTGCGCGAGCACGCCGGCGGCGACAAGGATCTCACGAAGGAGGCCCGCAAACTCCTGGCGAAGGTCCTCCGGCTCGACCCCGACCACGAGGCGGCGCGTGAGGCGAACGGCGACGTCCGCTTCGAGGGCAAGTGGGTGCGCAATGTCGATCTGCCGCGCCTGCGGGCCGAGGCCGAGCGCACGAAGCTGCGCCGCGAGTGGTCGCAGAAGCTCGGCACCACCGTCGATGTCTACCAGACCGAGCACTTCCTGCTCGTGGACGGTACCGAGGACCAGGATCTCGCGCAGCGCGCCGAGACGTTGGAGGAGGCCTACGCGCTGATCGCCGATCTCAGCGGTCGCGAGGGCCTCTGGCGCAACCGTTCGCCGACCATCACGCTGCCGAACCACGAGTCGTATCTGCCCGTGCTCTCGAAGCTGTCGAAGCAGTGGGGCATGAGCGAGGCGTGGATGAAGTTCGCCCGGCTGCCGACCGGCGGCGGTGTCTGGCGCGACCGGCCGATCCCGACGCAACTCCGCTTCCCGAAACGCGGCGTCGAGGGCATGTGGTACTCGTGCGTACACATGGTCGGCCACCTCGCCGTCTGGAAGATCTGGGGCGGTAGCCGCAAGCCGCCGACGTGGCTCGAGGAGGGCCTCGGCGAGTGGGTCGAGATGGAGGTGATGGGGGAGCACCTCGCGAGTTGCGTCGGTGGCAAGACAGCCAAGGGCGCCGGCGGCACGTCCGACGCGCGTAGGAAGAAGAAGCGCAAGAAGGGCAGCAAGCAGGACATCGACGAACGCAAGGAGCGGTGCATCGAGGCGATCCAGGACGGCACGTTCCCCGCCATGCGCAAGTTCCTGCGCATGCAGATCGGCGACTACGGCCCGGCCGAGGAGGGGGGCGCGTACGGACTCGTCACCTGGCTCGTCACGAAGGACCGTGAGAAGTTCGCCGAACTGCTCGTCAACCTCGTCCGCGGCGGACGCTCGGACGACGACGCGTGGCGCGCGACGTACGACTACCCCCTGATCGAGGACATGGAGAAGGAGTGGAAGACCTGGGTGCTCACCGAGTGGTGATCCCCGGCGCTGCGCGGTGGACCCGTCTCGCGAGTGCGTGAGCGCTCGGCGCGCAGCACCGGGGATCTCTTTGTCGGTGGCGCGTCCCCGCTCGGGGACCGGCCATGCGAGGTCCGGCTCACACCCTCGCTACGCGCCACGGCTCGCTCCGCCCGCGTGCGGGGGCGGGTGGGGACGGGTGGGGGCGCCCTTGCGAGCGCATGACCGCTTGGCGCGCAGCACGGCGAGTCACCGCTTCGATCAGATTGACGAAGTCCGTCAGCGCTGTCCGGGGCCACGTCGGAGAGGGACCGGGAGGTGGTCGATGTCAGGGCTGCTCACGTTCTCATTCCTCGTAGGTGACCTCGATCTCGTAGATGAAAGCGGCGAATCGGCCGTCATAGACGGCTTTCGCATCGGTCACGCTCTCCGCGCTACTACTACAGAGCCCGGACAGGTTCCAGAACGCGTCGTCCGGCGAGTTGGTCGTCGAACCGAAGCGCCAGCGTCCGTCGCCCAGCCGGACGGCGGACTTGTTGATCTCGCTTCCGTGGAAGGAGGGGTCAGTGTGGCCGTAGGCTCGCAGGTCGAGACGAATCGCGCCATCGGGGATGGCGACCCGGCACCGAGCGGCGCCACATGTGGTGTTTTCCGTGACGGCCACCACGTCGTACACGTAGGTGCCCAGGATGATGCTCTTGCGCAACTCGACGCGAATCTCGCCGTCTGCCTTGCCGAGCGACTCGGTCTGACCGTTGCGAACGAGGAATGCCTCGCAGTGAAGCGAGTCCGTCCCCTCTGCGTCGCCGGCGACGTAGTTCACGATCGTGTCGCTCGTGTCCTCGCCGAATGCGGCGTCCGCCTGTCCGAAGTCCTCGGTTCCGCTCCAGCGATAGAAGACTGTGCCGTCGGTGACGGGTGGATCGACGCGCACTTCGAAGTCCCTGCTCTCATTCGGGGCAAGCGATGCCTTCCGCTCGATGATGAGGACGGTGCGGCGGATGATCTCGACCTTGGCTCTGGCCTTGCCGATCGGTCTCCGACCGCTGCCGACGATCTCTTCCACCTCGACCGTGACGTGAGTGGTTCCCTCGGCGCCGACGTCGGGAGTGAAGACGACCTGCCCGTCGCTGGACTCGAACTCCGTGCCGAAGTGGCCCTTGGTGTCGCCGATCCGGCCCTTGTCGCCGCACGACCACTTGTACGTGAGGTTCAGTTCCTCGCCGTCCTGGACGATCGCCTCGAAGACCGGCTGATCCACCCGCCCGCTGGTGTTCCGGACGATCTCGAACTCGGGTACGAGCGAGACCTTGGCGCTGGTGACCTCCACGTTCCAGACGTCCGCGTTGTTGGATTTCGCGATATGGAGACCTTGGACCACGGTGTCGGTGATCTTCAGGCTGATGTCCAGAGGCGCCAGTACCTCGAGCGCGAACTTGGCCATGAAACCCGTGACTCCCTCGGCCGCTCCCTTGCCGAGCACGTTCTCCACCGCCCCGGCGAGCGCGACGGTGAACAGGGTCGTGAGCGTGTCGTCGGTGTTCAAGGCGGTGAGTATCCCCCCGATGGCGCCGGTGAAGTCACCGCCCGCGGCCTGCTCGGCGGCGAGAGGCACGGCGACGAGCAGTTCGGCCGTGAACCTGTCGAACCCGCCGCCTCCGGCGATTCGAATACCCACCTGCTGCATCCCCTGCTGGGGGCCGCTCGGGAGCGCCGCCGCAGCCAGCCAGGGGCCGATGATATCGAGTACGATCGTCTCGATGGCGACGCGCGCGTGCCACGTACGCTGCGTCTGATTCAGCTGGCCGAAGTCTCCCTGCGAGAAGCCGAGTCCCACCACCGTGACCTTGTATAGGGTCGAGCTCGCGCGGTCGGGGGTCAGCGGCAGCGTGAACGGTCCCTTCTCGACGGGCGTGTAGGCGCCGCTGCCGAGACTGATGAGGAGTCCGATCACCGAACTGATCCCCGGAGAGGGAGAGATCACGACATCCGTGAGGTCCGCCTCGTCCTGGATGAAGCCGATCCCGTCTTCGGGCGTGTGACCGAGCCGCTGGATGAAAGCGTGCGCGCGGCGGCGGTAGTAGTTCGTGATCACGACGTTCTGGAAGCCCTCGGCGCTTACGTCGATGCCGCTGCTGCCCGCGATCGGGTCGATCAGGAGGCTCTTCCCACCGGCGTCGGCGATGAGTTGGTCGGTGAGATCGGAGAGCTGCGGCGCGACGTCTGCGACCAACTCCGCGAACGTCGAGGCGCCCGACCAGAGCGCCGCCTCGACCTCGACGGCGAGGTCTGCCGCCTGCTGCGATGCAGCGATCTCGTCGATCACCGTGTCCACGCGGTCGAGAGGGACCGTGAACATCGAACCGGCCACGAAGAGCATGACCTCGGCCGTGCTGCGGGCGCTCAGCGTCGTACGCCCCTCTCCCAGCCAGCCGAGAAGGAGCGTGCCGTCGGATGTCGCGCCCATGGCGAGCTGCCGGCCCTCGGCGAAGGCGTTGATCGTGAACGTGCCGCCGGACCCGACAGGTGCACTGCTCAGGCTGTTCCTGACCTCGACGACGCCGGGTGCGTCCGCGACGACGCCGGAGAGCGGCGCGATCGCGAAGGCGCCGGTCCGGAGACTGACGCCGTCCAGGCCCTTCTTGAACAGGGTGTACTTCAAGTTGACGCTCACGACCGTCTCTGGCGCGCCTTCGATCGTCAGCTTCCCCTTCACCTTCGGACTCTTCGACCGTGAAGTGATCGAGTGAGTGGTGCGGCCCTTCCTGTCCGTCTGGCTCTTCACCGACAGCCCGAGGTGCTCGCCATGGTCGAGTACCGGAGCGGCGCCGCGGACGTCGATTCCCCGGAGGGGCGGGATGCCCCGAATCTCATAGACGCCGGGTTCCGTGGATGCGATGGCGGCCGCGTTCTTCACCTTGGCCTTGAGCGACACGGAGAGGGAGGAGAGTGCGCCGCCCCGCATCACGAACTTCACCCTCACCCGGGGCAGCGCACCTCGAGGAGACTTGAGGATGTAAGTGGCCCTCGTACGGGCCGGGTGCTTCTTGTTCACCTTGTTCCTGGCGACGACGTCGAGATCGATCTCGACGTCGCCGAGGAACGTGAGCGTTCCGGTGCCGGCGAACTTCTTCGTGCTCCTGCCCGACGACGTGAGGGTTCCGACCTTCAGTCGGGAGAGCGGTGGTGTTTCGGAGAATGCGAGCGATGGTTCGGCAGGCGCCTCGGCCCGGGCCGGCCCCGCCGCGAGGGCCAAGATGAAGAGGGCCGGCAGCAGAACCGGGATGGAGCGGAGAGAGACCATCGTTCGCCTCCGTTGCCTGGACCGTCCTTCTTGCGCGACGGCCCCTATGGCCCTACTCCATGAGTGGCTTCCTGTCAAGAAGCCGCCGGCCACGGCCGCGGCCACGGTCTCGCGGGGGCCGTGTGAGGCGCGCCGAGCCGCCTCGGACGGTGGACCAGCGGCCGCTGCGCGGCGGTGGACCAGGACGTGAAGCCCCTCGCGGCGTGGCCCGGGAGAGCGCACTCACGAGTGGCGTCGGCCGCGCAGCACCGGGTGGCCGCCGTCGAGCCCGTTCGTTGCGGCCGTTGCCCGCGCGAGCCAGCGGCTACTGCTGTGGGATGAGGCCGCTCTTGTCGAGGCGCTTCTCGTGGCCGCACTCCGAGCAGACGAGCACCCATCCGGGCTGGAGTACGAAGACCTGTTTCTTCTCACAGCCGGTGCACCACGCTCTCAGCCAACTTCGCACGACCGATGACATCGGAACCTCCGGGGGTTGCAGTCAACTGCCCTGCAATCAGCGGGCCGTGCCGAGCGTCGCTCGCTCGCCGGGGCCGCTGACGCCGGGTGTTTCCGGGATCGGCTCCGGGCGAGGCGGATCCTTATCCCCCGTTCCGGGATTTCGGCGGCGCGAGACTGCATCGCGCGACATCGGCGCGCCGGGCGTGTCCATTCCGCTGGACACGCGGTTCAGCGCCGCAGCGCTTCGCTGGGCGGGAGGCCGGCGGCCTTCCACGCCGGGACGACGCCGCTGAGGACGCCGACGATCGTGCTGAACGTGACCGCCCGCATCACGACGCCGGGCGTGATCCGGAATGCGAACGCCTGTTCGGTGAAGGTGTCCCAGTTCATCGTGCCCGTGGCGACACCGTTGACCGGCAGCGCGATCAGCACGCCGACGACGCCGCCGGCGAGTCCGAGGACGAGGGACTCCACGAGGAAACCGGCGAGGATCTCGCGTGGCCGGAAGCCGACGGCCAGCAGCGTGCCGACCTCGTGCGTGCGCCGCGCGAGCGAAGCGAGCAGCGTCACCGCCGTTCCGAACGCGGCGCCCACGGCCATGATCCCGGCGATGAAGTACCCCGTGAAGAGCAGCACCTCTCCGAGCGTGCCGGCCTGCGCGGCGAAGTAGGCGGGCTCCGTCATGACCTTCGCGTCGAAGCGCGGGTCGTCCTCGATGGACGTCGCCAGCGCGCCTGCGCCGCCCTCGATCTGCGCATCGACGCGCAGGATCGCGATGCCGTAGACCGGTCGATCGAGCTCCTGCATGAACACCTCGACGTCGCACCAGATCTCCGAGTCGTAGGCGCTGCCGCCCGAGTCGATCACGCCCACGACCGGCCAGTCCTGCCCTTGGAGCTGGAGCGCGCCGCCCAGGCGGCAGCCGTCGATGCGCCCCAGCAGCGCCTTGCCGACGACGACCTCGCGCGTGCCGGGCGTGAAGCGCCGGCCGGCGACCACGCGCGCGGTGTCGCGGATGCGAAACGAGCTGAGCATGACGCCGCGCAGCGGGAAGTTCGCGCTGCCGCCGCCGGACTTGTCGAGGTTGAGCGCCGCGTAGACCTCTGCGGCGGCCAGCGGCGCGCCCGTCTCGCCGACGGCGATGCCCGGGAACGCCGAGAGCGCCCGGAACTGCCAGCGCTGCAGGCCGCTCTCGCCCTCGCTCGTGGCGCTCTTGCGCAGCACGATGAGATTGCCGTCGGTGCCGGTTCCGACCAGTGACAGTTCGAAGCCCCGGGCCAGCGCGAGCACGAGGACCAGCACGGCGACGGACAGCCCGATCGAGGCGATGCTCAGAAGGGTGCCGGCTCGCCTCACGACCAGACTGCGCAGGTTGTAGCGGAGGGGGACCGGCATCAGCGTTTCGCCAGAGCGTCCACGACGGTCGTGCGCACCGCCACCCAGGCGGGGATCGCCCCGCTGACCGCGCCCACCGCGAGGGCCACGAGCAGCGCCAGCAGTTCGGTCTCGGGCAGGATGCGGAACGCCGGGAAGAAGCGCTCCAGAGCGGGCACGCCGAACGTGTTGAAGAGCAGGTGCGCGCCCGCCACGCCGACCAGGCCGCCGAGACCGCAGACGATGACGCCTTCGGCGACGAACAGCGTGGCGACGACCCTGCTGGGGAAGCCCAGGGCCTCGAGCACGCCGATCTCCAGCCGGCGTTCCTGCCCGTGCAGGAGCATCGTGTTCAGCGCGATCATGAACGCCGCGAACAGCACCGCGCCGCCGATCATCGAGAGCAGTACGGGCACGTTGCCCCACATCGAGACGAACATCTGGTTGAAGGCCGCCTCGGTCAGCGTGCGCGTGCGATGGTCCGAGGACTCGAAGCGCGCGTCGATCGCGCGGCTGATCGCGGCGAGGTCCGCGCCGGGCTCCAGATCGACGGTGTACGTGCTCACCTCGCCGCGTCGCCCGGACTTCTCGTCGAGGTACTCCCACTGGAAGAACATCGTTGCGTTGTCCACCTGCGCGCTGCCCGAGTGGTAGATGCCGCGGACGTTGAACGTCCAGTCGCCCTCGAAGAGCGTTCCCGTCAGTTCGATCTGGTCCCCGACGCGGAAGCCGTACTGCTCGGCGATCCCGTCGCCGACGACGCAGCCGGCGCGATCGGCCGCGAAGGCGTCCCACTCGTCGGCCGTGAGGACGATCTCCTCGTCGTTCGGGGAGCGGTCGCCGTAGACGTTGCGCAACGTGTTGGGATCCGTCGCGAAGCGGCCGAACATGTTCTTCGGATCCACGTACACGCCGCCGAACCACGTCCAGTGCGTCACCTCCCGGACACCCGGCAGCGAGCGCAGCTCGGGCTCGATCCTGCTCGGTAGGAACACGAACAGCGACACGGCGCTCGACACGATCACGCGGTTGCTGCCGGATGCCTTCACCGTCTCGTCGAGGCTCGTCACGAACGTTCGCAGTGACGCGAGCAGGAAGACGGCGAGCGCCACGCCGCCCGCCGTCAACGCCACGCGGAACCAGGCCCGTCGCAGATGTGCTAAAAGCAGCCGCCAGGGCGTCACGAGCGCAGCGCCTCGGATGTCGCGATGCGTCCCTTGTCGAGGTGCACCAGCCGGTCGGCGTAGCGCGCGGCGTGGGGGTCGTGCGTGACCATCACGATGGCCTTGCCGAAGTCCGTGTGGAGGCGGCCGAGCAGGCCCAGGATCTCCTCGGCGCTCTTCGCGTCGAGGTCGCCCGTCGGCTCGTCGGCCAAGAGGAAGCTGGGGTCCGTGGCGATGGCGCGCGCGATCGCCACGCGCTGCTGCTGTCCGCCCGAGAGCTGCGACGGGAAGTGCTCGGTGCGGTCGGCGAGCCCGACCACGGAGAGCGCGACATCGACGTGCTCGCGCCGCTCGCGGCGCGTGAGCGGCGCGAGCAGGAGCGGCAACTCGACGTTCTGCCACGCGGTCAGGACCGGCAGCAGGTTGTAGAGTTGGAAGATGAACCCGACGTGCCGCGCGCGCCACGCCGCCAGGTCCGCCGCGCTGCGGCCCACGATCTCGTCCCCGCCCGCGCGGATGGAGCCGGCGTCCGGAACATCGAGTCCGCCGATCAGGTTGAGCAGCGTCGTCTTGCCGCTGCAGCTGGGGCCCATCAGCGCCACCCATTCGCCGTCGCCGACGTCCAGATCCAGGTCGTCGAGCACGCAGAGCTCCTGATCGCCACGCGTGTACGTCTTCACGACGCCCCGGGCCTCGATCAGCATCAGGGTGCGTCTCCCGCGGGTTGCGCCGTGACGGCCGCGCCGTCGGTGAGGTCCGTGGACGGGGAGAGCACGACTTCCTCGCCGCCGCGCAGCCCGCTTGCGACCTCGCGCTTGCCGCTCGGTGCCTCGCCGCTCACGAGTTCCACGTGCGTGCGGTGCACGCTTCCGTCGCGCACCACCCACACCTGCCAGGAGTCCGGTACTGCGACCAGCGCGCGCTCATCGACAAGAACGCGGTCCGCCCCGAGCACGACATCCTCCGCGCCCATCGCGAGGAACTCGACGCGCCCGCTCATCTCCGGGAGCACGCGATCGTCCAGCGCATCGAAGGCGACCTTCACCTGAACCGTGCCGCGTGTGCGATCGGCGGTGGGCACGACCTGGCGCACGTGTCCGGCGTACGGGCCGTCACGCGCGTCGAGGACGATGCGACAGGGCATGCCCTCGGCGACCTCGCCGATGTCGCGCTCGATGACGTCCACTTCCATCTCCAGCGAGGCGAAGTCGGCGATGGTCACGATGGCGCCGCGTGTCGTGCTGCCCGCGGCGTTGACAGGGGAGACCATCTCGCCGATCTCGGCTTCCTTGCGGAGCACGACGCCGGCGAACGGGGCCCTGATGTCGGCGTCCGCGCGCAGCGCCTCGGCGCGCGTCAGCGCCGCTTCGGCGGCCTGCACGCCGGCGCGGGCCGACTCGATCTGCGCGCGCAGGACACCGACGTCCTGCTGCCGTTCGGCGACCTCGGCGCGGGCGGCCCCCACGGCTGCCGTCGCCACGCGTAGCTCGGTGGCCCGGATGTCGCGGTCCGCGCGGCTCGCGTCCACCGCGTCCTGCGACGAGCTGCCCGTCTCCACGAGACGCTCCTCGAGTGCCACGACGCGCTCGGCCTCGGTGAGGCGGTCGCGCGCCGTACCGACCGCGGCCTCGATCTGCCCGAGTCGTCCCTTCGTGGTCGCCACCGCCGCCACGGCGACGTCGATGCGGCGCTCGAGCACCGGCACCTCGAGGCGCGCCTGCGCGAGGGCCGCCTGCGCTTCCGCCACGGCCGCGACCAGATCCGCCTGGCCCAGGCGCCCCAGGAGCTGGTCCTTCTCGACGTGGTCCCCGACATCGACGAGCAGCGTCTCGAGCCGCCCCGAGAGCCGGCTGGAGATCGCCGCCCGGTGCCGCGCGAGGACATAGCCGCTGGCGGTCGTGCGCACGGCGCCCTGGGTCGCCGCCAAGCGTGTGACCACGGCGGTCGTGACGCGCAGCGGGAAGAGCGTGCTGCGCAGCGGCCCGGCGATCACGGCGACGACGGCGAGCAGCAGGACGAGCACGATCGTCCACCGCAGCCACGTGCGGCGGCGCCTGCGCACGCTGCGATCGATGCGCAGGGGCGTGAGGGGAATCGGGGGCGGGCTCTGTTCGCTCTCCACGTTCGCGTCTCCCGGGCATGTCCCTGCCGCGGCCCGGCTCCGAGGCCGGCCGCCGCACCCGCGCAGGCTAACCCGGCTGGGCGTGCTTGCCGCGGTACTCCAGCACCTCGACGAGCACCATCGCGATGCCGAGGGCGACGATCGTCACGGCGACGAAGACCGTGATGGCGGTCGCGGACGACGCCGGGTCGTCGATGCGCGCCGCGTTCTCGAGGACGCGGCGCCCGAGCAGTGACGTGGCCGGCCACAGGATCGAGCGTACGTAGTACACGACGGTCAGTTTCGCGAGGTTGCCGGTGACGAGCGACAGCGAGTTCTCGACGAGGATCAGGAACACGCCGCCGATGAGTCCTCGCCGCAGCCACGTGCACAGCAAGGAGAACACCGCGAGGTAGGCCGGGAACGCGAGCAGCGTCGCCGTCACCGCCGTGCGCACGGGCCCCGCGAGCTCGACGCTGTCGCCGGGATCGAGCGGCAGCGCCAGCGCGAGCACGGCGACGGGCAGGACGATGGCGCCGATGGCGAGAGAGGCCAGCGTGCGGCCGAGGTGCACGGTCCAGCGCCGCACCGGCGCCGTGAACCAGTAGGTCAGCGAACCCTCGTCGCTCTCGGGCCAGGGGAACGCCGTGGCCATCAGCAGCGCCACGGACGGCACCGCGATCCCGAACTGGTAGAAGACCAGCGTCTCGTAGAAGAACCTCTCCTGGCGTTCGGGATCGAGACCGCGCGCGACCGACCATGCCAGGATGCACGGCAACGCCAGGAGGGCTGCGATCCAGAGCATGCGCTTGCCGCGCAGTGTGCGCCGCAGCGTCAGCAGAGTGACCTGATAGACGCTCTCGACGGCGTCGAGCCGGCGCAGCGGTGGGGGCGCCGCCCCCACCGCCCCCGAGGACTCCGGGGGCTGCGAGGAGCCGCTCGCGTGCCCCGCGCTCATGACGCGGCCCTCCGCCGCGTGCGTTCGGGCCGCGCGTTCACGAGCGTGTCGAACAGTGCCTGCAGGCTGTCGTCGGGACTGCTGAGACCCTGCACGCCGAGGTCGTCGTCCGCGCACGCCTCCGTGAGCAACGCGTAGAAGAGGTCGGGGCGCGGGGTCGTGACGTCCACGCCCGCCTCGTGCACGCGGACGCTCTCGACGCACTCCCAGCCGGCGAGCATGACGGCCACGTGTCGTGGACGCGTCGCGAGCACCTCGACGCGGTGCGGCACGCGGTCGATCAGCGCGCGGATCTCGCGCGCGTCCCCCTGCGCGGCGACGCGGCCGCGGTGCAGCAGCACGACCTCGTGCGTCACCTGCTCGACCTCGTGCAGGACGTGCGACGAGAACAGCACGGTCGCCCCCGCCCGCGCCCGCTCGCGCACCAGCTCCTGCACGTGGTGGCGCCAGAGCGGGTCGAGCCCTGTCAGCGGCTCGTCGAGGAACAGCAGTTCCGGCTCGTGGGCGAACGCCGTACACAGCTTCGTGCGCTGGCGCATGCCCTTCGAGAAGCCGCGCAGGCGTCGGTTGCGCGCGTCCGTGAGGCCCATGCGCTCGATCCACGCGTCCGCGCGGTCGCGCGCGACGCGGCTCTCGAGCCCGCGCAACCGCAGCAGGAACGACATGAATTCGCGCGCCGTCATGTCCTCGAACAGCGCGTCCTGCTCCGGGCAGATCCCGATGCGCGCGTACAGGTCCGGGTTGGCGAAGGGCGCCATGCCGAGCACCGTGACGTCGCCCATGCCCGGCCGCAGCTCCCCCGTCAGCGTCTTCAGCAGCGTGGACTTGCCCGCGCCGTTGGGGCCGAGCAGGCCGATCACGCCCCCGGCGACGTCGAGGGAGATGTCGTTGATCGCCACGACCGCGCCGTACGACCTCGTGAGGCGTTCGACGTGGATGACCGGTGGGCGCGCCTGCTCGCTCACGTCGTCACCTCGACGGCCCGGACGCGGGTCCACACGAAGAACAGCAGGGCGAGCGGCACGAGGAGCGATGGCACCGGCAGCCAGGGCGTTGCCAGCCAGTCCGGGAGCTCGAGACCGAACAGCGGCGCGACGATGCCGCCCAGTGCGTAGTGCGGATCGAGCAGGCGCCAGGTCTTGTCGTCCAGGCTGCTCGACACCAGGAAGCCGATGTAGCGCAGCAGGAAGTAGCCGAAGATGGCGCAGATCGAGGCCAGTGCCGGGCGTCGCAACACGCTCGACAGAGCAAGCACGATGGACGACGACCACAGCGCGTAGAAGAGACCCGCGCCGATGATGGACAGTGGCGCCATCCACGTGCGCAGCAGGAAGTCTCCATCCGGGTGGAAGGCCACGGTCTCGCCCCAGATGAACAGTGTGGGCAGGGAGGTCACGAGCGCCGTGAAGCACGACACGGTGAGGATCTTCGAGAGCAGGTACTGGAAGCGCGTGACCGGGCGCGCGAAGTAGATCTGCATCGCACCTGTGGCGCGATCCGAGGCCAGGATGCCCCCGCAGGCGACCGCCGGGAGCACGATGGCCGCGAGCGACGCCTGCTCGAGGATCGTCCAGTAGAGGGCGAGGGCTCCGCGTGGTGAACTCGCAGTGAGCATCGCCAGCAACTTCGTCGGGTCGGGGTCGCCGGCCGATTCGTAGGCGAAGCGTGGGACGGTCGCCATGCCGCCGGGCGGCGTGATGCCGAACAGCGCCTGGCCGGCCGTGAACAGGAAGACGGCCACACCCCAGACGACATACGGATACATCAGGAGCCCCGCCGTGAGTACCCAGATCCACCAGCGCAGCCGCGTGCGCACGTTGTGCCAGACGGCGGCCGGGACGGGGGAGCGCCGCGCGAGCTCGCCTTCGAACGGCCGATAGCCCTGTTCGAAGACGGGCATCAGTCGCCGCCCTTCACGTCGCACACCGCGCGGATGAACACGCCCTCGAGCGACTGCTCGACCGTCGAGAGTGAGCGCACGGCGCAGTTCGCGGCGCGCGCGGCGCCGAAGATCTCGTGCGCGCCGGCGCCGTCGGGAACGCGCACGCGCAGCATCTCGGCGTCGTGACGTTCCGCGCTCAGTCCACCGCGCTGCGCTGCCCCGAGGAATGCCTCGAGGTCTCCCGAGATGCGCACGTGGAAGGTGCCGCGCTCGAGCTTGCGGACCTCGTCCACCGAGCCCTCGAGGGCGATGGCGCCCTCGCGCAGCACGATGACGTGCTCGCAGACCGCCTCGACGTCGTGCAGCAGGTGCGAACAGAGCACGATGCTCTTGCCGTGGTTCGTGGCCAGATCCTCGATCAGCGCGAGCACCTCGTCGCGGCCGTCGGGATCGAGTCCGTTGGTCGGCTCGTCGAGGAAGATGAGGCCCGGGTCGTGGACGAGCGCCTGCGCCAGGCGCAGTCGTTGCCGCATGCCCGTCGAGTACTGCTCGACGCGCCTGTAGCGGGACTCGGCCAGCCCGACGTAGTAGAGGATCTCATGCGCGCGCTGCTGCGCGATGCGCCGCGGCAGTCCGCAGAGCACGCCGCAGAAGACGACGGACTCGGCGCCCGTCAGCCCCGGGACGTAGGCATCGATCTCGGGCATGTAGCCCGCCACGCGCCGCACTTCGAGGGGGTCGCGCCGCACGTCGCGTCCGAGCACCGAGGCTGAGCCGCCGTCCGCCGGCAAGAGCCCCAGCAGGATCTTGAGGAGCGTCGACTTGCCCGCGCCGTTGGGGCCCAGGAGACCCACGGCGCCGGCCGGGAAATCGACGGTCAGTTCACGCAGCGCGCGGACGTCGCCGAACGACTTGTCGAGTTGCAGGACGGACACGGTCTCCACGGGACGCGGAGGATAGCCACCATCGGGCCCGCGCACACGATCGGCCTGCGTGGTGTCGGCGCTCTTGGCGGTCTGCATCGGAGCGTCAACCGCGGCGCGTGCGCAAGGGTTCGCGGTGCAGTGCCGTCTCGGACCACTCCCGGGCGGTCCGGGAGCCGGCCGTCTTCGACCGGGCGCCTACGCCCGGCGGCCTACCACTTGACCTTGTCCTTGATCTCCTTGAGGTTCTTGACGAACTCGGCGCCCTTGGCGACGAGCCCTTCCCGGTTGTAGAGCGCTGGGCCGTAGCGGATCTCGATGATGTACGTGGACATCTGCTTGCCGTTGCTCCAAGCATACCACTCACGGCGCACGCGCTGTTTCAGCTCGGGGTCCGTGCCCACGGCGGCGGCCTGCATCTTGGGGATCTTGAACTTCGATTTCTTCGGCTTCTCGCACTGGTCCTCGATCACGTCGGACGCGCCGCGCTTCCAGTCCTCGTAGAAGCCCTCGAGCATGCCCTTCATGTCGGAGCAGCGCACCGACTCGCCGAGGTTGTTGAAGGGGTACGAGAACGGGCGCCGGATGCTGCCTTCGCGCTCTTCGTGGAGGAACTTGTAGCCGAAGACCTTGATGTTCATGCCCTCCGCGTTGGCCGTGTTGACCCAGTTCGCGTAGAGCTGCAGGCCGCGGTCGTGCTTCGGTTCGCGCAGCGCCTGGACGGACCAGCGGCTGTCCTCGAGCTTGGCGACGTCCACCCAGTAGACGAGGTCGTAGTACGCGAACCCGCCCCTGTCCTCTGTGTACTTGGCGCGCACCTTCTCGCGGTTCAGCTTGTTCTTCTCGGCGTCGTTGCCGGCGAACACGGTCGGCGCGATGAACGTCGCGGAGACGAGCGCCGTGAGTGTCAGGACCGCCAGTCGCTTGAACATGGGGACATCCTCCTTGGGGGACTCTCTCTCAGCCTACCATCATCCATGACGTCTCTCGAACGCTCCGCGTTCCCTCCAGCAAGTGCCCGGCCGATCGGCGGCGGGCTTGCGCCATCCCCGCGGCGCAGTTCTCAGCGTCCCTCGGCGGGGACACCGGAGCCCTCCGCGGACGCCGGCCAGACGGTCCCGGCAGGATGTTGGCGGCGCCAGGCGAAGGTCTCCCAGGGGCTTGCGAGGAGAGGCCGCAGACGCGTGCCGGCACCCGATCCCGGCGCGGGCCTGCCGCTCCGCAGGCGCCACGCGCGTCTGCCGTCGCGCTCACGCAGCACGGGTCCCTGTTCCGCGTTCGCGACGAGCACCAGGTCGAGATCGTCGCCGTCCGTGCGGCTCTCGTAGGCGAACGCGCTGCGCGCGACCGGGTCCAGCGCGACGACCAGCGCCATCTCGCCCACGGTCTCCGTGACGACGCCGCCGGCCGCGGCGAGCGCCTCGAACGGGTACAACCTGAACGCCTGCGGCAGGTCCACGCCGAGGCCGAAGGCGAGTCCCGAGTTGCGGCCCGCGTAGACGTCGCGATCGAGCGGGCGCTCGTCACCCGCGGGCTTGGGGAGCACGAGGGTCGCGGGATACTCCGCGCGCCAGGCGGCGAACGTCGTCTGTACGGTCGGGAAGCGCGGCAGGGACGCACCGCGCAGCGGACCGGACATCGCCCAGCCCGTCAGGTGGTGCCAGATGCTGTCCGTCTCCTTGTCGTAGAGCAGGAACGCGTTGTTCCAGAGCCAGCCGCGGTGCCCGAAACGCAACGAGCGGCCGTTCACCTCGCGGACGTGCACGACGCCCGTCCGGCAGAGCGGTCACCAGCACGCCAGCAGATCCAGTCCCTGGGTCGTGTGCTCCACGATCTCGTGGAAGTTGAGGAGCTGGATCGGATACGCCACCTGCGTGGTCCCGAGATCGACACCCATGACGATCTCGTCGTCCGCGATGCCGTGGCGGCCCGTGGCGCGCACGAACACCGGGTCGCGGATGACGGCGAAGCAGTCGCGCGTGCCCCGGCTGCGATCGACCTGCGCCAGGAACTCTGTCTCGTCCGGCAGGTCCCCCGGCTGCGGCGGCCGCTGCACCGGCGCCGGCCCCGACGCACCGCAGGCGGCGAGGAGGAGGAGCGGCACGGCGACAGGTCGGAGTCTCACGGCGGGGGAGGGTACCATCCCGGCGTGCGCGCATTCCTCCGTCCGTCGTCACGAGCCGTGGTCTCACGCGCTGCCGCCGTCGCGCTGCTCTGCGCAGCCATCGGCGGGCTGACCGTCGGTGTGCCCCGTGCGGCGGCACAGGAAGAGCCGCCGGTCCCGGAGCCCGGGGCGGACGCCGCGGAGGCGTCGGCGCCCGGCGACGCACCGGCGCCGGACTCTCCGGTGGCCGCCGCCGCCGCCGTGGCGGCGACGCGTTCCACGCTCGCGCGGGCGTTCGAGCGCCTGGCCGTGCATGACTGGGAGGGCGCCGTGCCGGCCTTTCGCGAGGTCGCGGACGCACTCGAGCCGCACGCGCTGCTGGGTGGCCTGCGCGACCAGTGTCTCTACAACGTGGCGTGCGCGCAGGCGCGCCTGGGCCGCGCCGAGGACGCCGTGCGCGCCTTCGCCGAGAGCGTCGAGTACGGGATCAGGCCACTGGTGACGCCTGTCGCGGACGGCCGCGTCGTGCTCAGCCCGGGCCTCTCGTTCGCGCACATCCTGGCGGACCCGGACCTGGACAGCCTGCGTGACCGGAGCGACTTCCAGGACGTGCTGCGTCCGCTGCTGCGCGCCGGCGAGCCGCTGGTCGAACTCACGGCCGCCGCCGCGTCGGCCGAGATTGCGCCCGAATCGCTGCCGGGCGTGATCGTCGCGCTCGCCGAGGACCAGTACGTGGAGCGTGGCGCGGCGTACTGGCGCGAGGCGCTCGCGGAGGTCCCGGCCGTGCTGGCGTTCGTCGCCGGGCCGGTCCGCCCCACGCCGCGATCCCGCCGCTGGCTCCTCGTCGATGGCGACGAGCGCTTCGCCGTGGCGAAGATCGAAGAGGCGTTGGCCGCCCTCCGCACCGACGAGCGCGTGGACGCCTCGCGCGTCTTCATGGCGTCGCTGTCGCCTGCGGCCGCGCAGAGTGCGTTTGCGGCGGCGCTCGCAAGCCCACGCGCCATCGCCGGCCTCGCGCTCGGACCGTTCCGGTTCCACGCCGCGTGGCACGCCGATGCGCTGCACGCATTGCGCGCCGTGCGCGGAGACGCGCCCTGGCGGATCGCCTACGTCGCCGTCGATGAACGGCTCGCGCTCGCGCTGACGGCCGCCGGGGTCGCCGCGACGCGCGTCGAACCACCGCCGCCCGTCGTCGCGCCGAACGCGCGCGGCGCGGCGCTGCGCGAGTCCCTGATCCTGGCCCTGACGCGTCTGCTGCGCTGACGCGACCGGGCCCCCGGGGCGCCGCGTCACGTCGGTCAGGTCGGTCAGGTCGGTCAGGTCGGCAGCGACTCCAGAAGCGACGAGACCTCGATCCACTCCGGCTCGACGACGGCGAGACGGTCTTCGACCTCGGCGAGTTGCGAGTAGAGGTCGCGGTCGCCGGCGCTCGCGGCGATGCGCGCGTGCAACTCGGCCCTTTGCGCCTCGAACTGCGCCATCCGCCGTTCGATCTCGCGCAGCTTGCGCTCCGCGCTCTGACGCGCGTTCTTGCGGCGCCGTGTCTCGGCGTGGAGTTGCTTGGGCGTCAGCGCGGCGGTCTCTGCGGCGTTGCTCGCCGCGCGCGGTCGCTGCCGGAGGGCGGCACCGTCGCGACGACCTGTGCCGTGCCGCGTCGGCGCGGACGTCCGGCGGGCGCGCACCTGGAGTTCCTCGACGTAGTCCGCGTACGTGCCGGACAGGCGTCGCACGCGACCCTGATCGACCTCCACGATGTGCGTCGCCGCCATGTTCACGAACGTTCGATCGTGGCTGACGAAGAGCACGGCTCCGTCGAACTCGCGGAGCGCTGCGCCGAGCGCCTCGACGGTCTCGAAGTCCAGGTGGTTCGTGGGCTCGTCGAGGATCAACACCGGCTTGCGTGCCAGCAGCAGACCCGCCAGGCAGACGCGCGCGCGCTCTCCGCCGGACAGGACCGCGATGCGCTTCAGGACATCGTCGCCGCGGAACAGCAGCGAGCCCGCCATGGCGAGGACCTGCTGCCGCGAGACGTCGCGGGGCGCACAGCGTTCGAGGTGCCCGTAGATGGTGTCGCTCGCGTCCAGAGCCTGGTAGACGTGCTGCGCGTAGTAGCTGATCCCGGTGTCGTGCCCGCGGCGCACACTGCCGGAGACTACGTCCAGGTCGGACGCGAGCGTTCGCAGCAGCGTCGTCTTGCCCTGGCCGTTGTCCCCGACGATGGCGATCTTGTCGCCGCGGTCGATCATCAGATCGACGCCGGTCGCGATGGTGCGGCCGGGATAGCCGATCGCGACGTTCTCGGCGGCGATGGCGAGACCCGGGCGCCCTCCCGCCCGCGGGATGTGCACGCGGGCGGTGGCGAGCGGGTTGGCGATGGTCACCGGCTGCAGGCGTTCGATCTGGCGCCGCTTGCTCTTCGCCTGCGCCGCCTTGGACGCCTTGGCGCCGAAGCGGTCGACGAACGACTGCAGGTGCTTGCGCCTGGTGTCCACGGCGGCGTTGGTGCGCCGGGCCAGGTCCAGTTGCTCGGCCTTCCAGACGAAGAACTCCTCGATGTCGCCGGGATAGAGCGTGAGACCGCCGCGCTCGACGAGCAGCGTGTGGTCGCACGATGCCCGCAGGAACTCGCGGTCGTGGGAGACGACCAGCACGCCGCCGCGGAAACCTGCCAGGAAGTCCTGCAGCAGCAGCACGGTCGAGAGGTCGAGGAAGTTCGTCGGCTCGTCGAGCACGAGGAAGTCGGGGTCCGCGAGCAGCATCGCCGCGAGCTTCACGCGCGTGCGATAGCCGCCGGACAGTTCGCCCATCGTCGTCGCGAGGTTCTCGGGAGTCAGGCCCAGCTTGTGGGCCACCTGCCCGCAGCGCCATTCCTCGCGACCGGTGTGCCGCTCGAGGAAGGCGCCCGCCGTCTCGCCCAGCGAGAATGCATCGTGTTGCTCGAGGTAGCCGATGCGCAGGCCGTCGGCAGAGATGATCGTGCCGTCGTCCGGCTCCTCCTGTCCGAGCAGCAGGCGGATGAGCGTGGACTTACCGGCGCCGTTGCGTCCGATGATGCCGACCTTGCTGCGCTCGTGGATGGAGACGCTCGCATGCTCGAGTACGGTCGTGCCGGCGTAGCGCTTCAGGACGTCCGTGATGACGAAGGCGACGGCGGCGCTCACGACGTCGCTCCGCGTCGTGCGCGAGGGGGCGTGCGTGCGTGCGCGACCCGGTGTGCGACCCGGTGCGTCGTCGCGCGCTCGTGAGTGTTCTTCGTGGACATACGCCGCGGAGAGTACGCGCCGTCGTCCTCGGCGCCTACCGATGCGCCGGGGGGGGGGGCGAGAGAACGCGGAGGCGCCCTCGGGAGAGTTGGGCATTCCAGTCCGCGGCGTCTACATACCGATCCCAGTAATGAAACCCCGCCGCGTCGCTCGGACGCGGCGGCTCGATGCGGCGAACAACAGGATCTCTCGCCAGGCGATCGAGATCGCGCCGCCCACCACCCCTATCCTGCCCGTCTCTGTTGTACGGGCCGGATGCAACGACCGTGCCACGTGGGGCCCACGCGTTCTCGTCCTGAGCCCATGCGCCTGCACGGCGGAGAAGACACCTGTCCAGTACACGAACCCCCGCACGGACGGAGGGCGGCTTCGACCGCTTCCGTCTCGACGGCGCGCTGACGCGCGCCGTCGCCGATGCCGGCTTCAGGGAGCCGCGTCCCATCCAGAACGACACGATCCCCGCCTGTCTCGAAGGCCGCGACGTCATGGGCCTCGCCCAGACCGGAACCGGCAAGACCGCCGCCTTCGCGCTGCCCATCCTGCAGCGCCTGATCGAGGAGCCGGGCCAGGGCCCGCTCGTCCTCATCCTGGCGCCGACGCGCGAGCTCGCGCTCCAGATCGACACCGAGATCCGCATGCTCGCCAAGCACACCCGGATCAAGTCGATGACGATCTTCGGCGGCGTCTCGGCGCACAAGCAGATCCAGACCCTGCGCGGCCGGCCCGAGATCGTGGTCGGTTGCCCCGGGCGCGTGCTCGACCTCCTGCAGCAGCGCAAGCTCGATCTGTCCGAGGTCGAGACGCTCGTGCTCGACGAGGCGGACCACATGTTCGACATGGGGTTCCTGCCGAGTATCAAGCGCATCCTCGCGGCCCTGCCGCGCGATCGTCAGAACCTGCTCTTCTCGGCGACGATGCCGAACGAGGTCCGCGACCTGGCGCACAGCATCCTCTACAGGCCGCACGTCGTCGAACTGGCGCCCGCGGCGCCCGCCGAGCGCATCGAGCACTTCCTGCGGCCCGTGTCACAGGGGCGCAAGCGCGATCTCCTGGACCGCGTTCTCGCCGAGGACGACTGCCGCACGGCCATCGTGTTCACGCGCACCAAGCATCGCGCCAAGCGCATGGCGCAGCAGCTCGTGCGCGAGGGACACAACGCCGTCGCGCTGCAGGGCAACATGTCGCAGCCGCAGCGTGATCGCGCGATGAAGGGGTTCCGCGACGGGACGTTCGAGATCCTCGTCGCGACGGACATCGCCGCGCGCGGCCTGGACGTCGCGGGCATCGACTACGTCATCAACTTCGACCCGCCGAGCACCGCCGAGACGTACACGCATCGCATCGGCCGCACGGGCCGCTCCGACGCGAGCGGCAAGGCCGTCACGTTCGTGACGCGCGAGGACTCGGAGTGGGTGCGCGCCACCGAGCGCATGCTCGGCGCGAGCATCGAGCAGCGCCGCTACCCGGGCTTCGAGAGCGAGGAGATCGACACCGCGCCGCGCGGTGGCGGTCGCCCACGCAGCGGTGGTCGGCCGAGGAATGCGGGCGGCGGACGGCGTCGCACGTCGTCTTCGTCATCCCCGTCGCCGGCTGCGCACGGTGCGCACGGTGCGCACGGTGCGCACGGTGCGACGTCGCGAGGAGGGCCGCAGGGACACGGTGCCCGCCGGCCGTCGCATCGCGGTAAGTCCGGCGCAGCGGGCCGTTCCGGCGCGCGCTCCGGATCCCGTCGCCGCCGCTGATCCGTCAGCCTGCGGCGAGGACGCGTGCGCCGAACTGCGTGCAGCTCCGCAACTGCGCGGCCACGATGTCACGTCACGTGGCGCCGTCCTCTGTACGGTGCCCCTCGACCCATTCCTCTCCGTCGGTGAAGCGCTCGCGCTTCCAGATGGGGACGGAGCGCTTGATCTCGTCGATGACGTCGCGGCAGCAGGCGAACGCCTCGGCGCGGTGGGGGGCGGAGACGGCGATGGCCACCGACGCGGCGCCGATCGCGACTTCGCCCGTACGGTGCCAGCACGCGACACGGCAGGCGTCGTGGCGCGCTCGCGCGGCCTCGCCGATCGCCCGCAGGCGCCTCTCCGCCATCGGGCCGTAGGCCTCGTACCAGAGGGTCTCGACCGGGCGCTCGACGTTCGAGGCGTCGGCGGAACTCTGCCGCGAGGTGCCGAGGAACGTGGTGATGGCGCCGGCGGCGGGGTCGGCGACGAGCGCGACGAGAGCGCCGAGGTCGAGCGGGCCGTCCGTGATGCCGTAGCGCTCCACCTTCAGCCGCCCGACACCGGCGGCAGCACCGCCACGGTCTGGCCGTCGCGCAGCACGGTCCCCGGCGGCGCGAAGTCCTCGTCCACGGCTGCGCGGCACGCGTGCAGCACGTCGCCGAGACGCGGGTGCTCTGCCGCGAGCTGGGCGAAGAGCGCCGCCACCGTGGCGCCGCCCGCGACCTCGACGTCGGCGGCGCCCGCGCCGGCCATTTCGCGCGCGGCGGCGAAGAAGAGTACGCGCACCTTCATGCGCCGCTGCTCGCTTCGCACGCGCGGTGCAGCCCGTCGCGTAGCGCCGGTGAGCGCCGCGCCTCGATGACGTAGCGCCGCACGCGATCGGGGTTGAGGGGGCGTGGTCCGTCGGACGTGGGCGGCGCCCACGCCGCGGCGGCCTGCGCGCCGACGAAGTCGTCCGCGCCGCACGAGAGCAGCACCGCGCCGAGCTTGTGACCGACGACGTGCGCGTCCACCGCGATGCGCTTCACGGCGTGGCCGAGCGCCAGCGCCGTCAGCGCGCACGCGAGGGCGTCCTCGGTGCCGGCCGAGCCCGTCAGCGGGCCGGCGCCTTCGGTGCAGACGGGCAGCGGCAGCGCGGCGAGGAAGCGTCCGGTGTCCTCGGCGACGTCGCGCGCGGCGTCCAGCCGGTCGAGGAACGCGCCGTCGAGGCCGTCCTTGCGGTAGCCGAGCGGCGCCGTCGTCTCGAAGCCCTGTTCGTGTGCGCTGCGGTGCAACGCGGCGGCGTGCTCGTCGAGACCGTCTCCCGGCTCCCAGTCCAGCGTGTCGAGGCCGGCCTGTCGCAGCTCGCCGAGCACCGCCGCGAGCGATGCGCCCGCGGTGTCCGCGAGTGCCTGGATGCAGGTGGACGAGAAGGCCCGCAGCGTGAGGTCCGGGCGCGCGACCTTGACCGTGCGCACCATCTCGACGGCCAGCCCGAGGGCGAGGTCCGCCGGCGGCGCGCCGACGATCTGCGCTTCGGTGGCGGGGATGCCCGCCAGGGCGTCCGCCGCGTGCGAGACGCGCGTCCCGTCCTCGGCGGCGAACGGCACACCGGGCGCGCGCACGCGCAGCGTCCACGGGTGCGTGACCACCACGCCCGAGCGCTGTTCGCGGGCGGCGTCGGCCAGCGCGGCCGCCGCGAGCGGATTTGCGCAGGCGATCACGCGCTCGAGGTCGGCGCGCGGAAGCCGCGCCCCGCGCGACGCGCGATCCCACAGATCGCCGAGGCCCGCTGCGGTGACGGTGTCACGGAGTATGCGTTCACGGCTCATGCTGGCGGCTCTTCCTCAGCGGCGTGTCGCGACCGACGCCGGCACCTGGTCGAAGGACTCGGCGGGCAGCGCGAGGTTCTTGGGGTCCTGGCCCGCGATCTCGGCCAACCGCTCGGGGCTGTCGAGGAACCGGGCCTGCACGGGTTCGTAGTAGAAGTTGCGCTCCTGCGGGCGGAAGCCCGCGGCGCGGATCACGCTGTGGATCTCGGACGAGAGCATGCGGTACTGCACCCCCGCCGACGAGACGACGTTCTCCTCGATCATCGTCGAGCCCATGTCGTTGCAACCGAACCACAGTGCCATCTGCCCGACCTTGGGCCCCATCGTGACCCACGACGACTGGAAGTTGCGCACGTTCTGCAGGTAGAGCCGCGACACCGCGAGCGTGCGCAGGTACTCGCTGCCGCCCCGCGGCTCGTCGTTCTTGAGCACGTGCGTCGGCTGGAAGAGCCAGCAGATGAACGCCGTGAAGCCGGCGTCCTCGCCGCGGGCCGCCGCCAGCGCCTCGTCCTGCACGTCGCGGATGCGGTCCAGGTGCTCGATGCGGTCCACGAGCCGCTCGCGGTGCCCGAGCATCATCGTGGCCGTCGTGCGCATGCCGAGCGCGTGGGCTTCGCGGTGCACCGCGAGCCACTCGTCGGTGGTGCACTTCTGCGGTGAGATCTCGCCGCGCGCGTAGTCGGTCAGCACCTCCGCGCCGCCACCCGGGATCGAGTCGAGGCCCGCGTCGCGCAGGTGCACGATCGTGTCGCGCAGCGACAGTCCCGAGACCTCCGCGATCTTGTGGATCTCCGGCGACGAGAGCGCGTGGACGTGGATGCCGAAGGACTTGCAGAACGAGAGCAGTTCCGCGTACCAGGCGACGTCCCACTCGGGATGTGTGCCGCCCTGCATGAGGATCTGGCCGCCCCCGAGCGCCTTGGTCTCCTCGATCTTCTTGGCGAGGGCCGCGCGCGACAGGACGTAGCCGTTCCTGGAGCCCGGCGCGGCGTAGAAACTGCAGAACTTGCAGTACGAGTCGCAGACGTTCGAGTAGTTGACGTTGCGATCGACGATGTAGGTGACGACCGGGACGCCGTCCGCGCCGGTGCCGTGGAGGCGCATGCGGACGGCGTGCGCGGCGGCGCCCAGCGCCAGGAGGTCGGCCTCCTCGAGCAGGTACAGCGCGTCTTCCGGCGTCAAGCGCTCACCACGCACCGCGCGCGCGAGCGCGTCGTCGATGCGTGCCGTGTCGTTCGTCTCGTCCAACTCGTTCACCTCTGACCGGGCTCCGGGTGCGCTTCGCAGATTACCATCACCGCCGCTCGTCGGGTGCCTTCGTCAAGGCGCGGACACGGCTGCCGTGGCGTCCTCGGCGATGGGGAGCAGTGCCGCCGCGAGCACGTCCTCGACGGTGTCCGCGAGCACGAACTCGATCTCGCGACGCAGCACCGGATCGACCTCATCGACGTCATCCCGGTTGCCCTTGGGCAGGATGATGTGCTTGATCCCGGCGCGGTGGGCGCCGAGCACCTTCTCCTTGATGCCGCCGACCGGCAGCACCTTGCCGCGCAGCGAGATCTCGCCGGTCATCGCCACGTCGCTGCGCACGAGGCGCCCCGTGGCAGCCGAGACGAGCGCCGTCACCATCGTGACGCCCGCCGACGGACCGTCCTTGGGGATGGCCCCCGCTGGCACGTGGACGTGCACGTCCTTGCCCTCGAACGCGTCGTCCGGGACGCCGATGGCGGTGTTGCGGTGGCGCACGTACGAGAGGCCCGCCTGCACGGACTCCTGCATGACGTCGCCGAGCGAGCCGGTGAGGATCAGGCGCCCCGTCCCGCGCGGCAGGATGGCCGCCTCGACGAACAGGATCTCGCCGCCCACGGGCGTCCATGCGAGGCCGGTGGCGACCCCCGCGCGGTCCGTGCGTTCGGCGCTCTCGGGGCGGTGGCGCGGGGGCCCGAGCCACTCCTTGAGCGCGTCCGGCGCCACGTCCACGTGCGTCGTCGTATCCGTCGCGATGCGCTGTGCGATCTTGCGGCAGAGACGCGCCACGGTGCGGTCCAGCCCGCGCACGCCCGCCTCGCGGGTGTACTCGCGGACGACGGCGCGGATGACGTCGTCGTCGATGCCCACCTCGTCCTGCACGAGACCGTTGGCGCGCACCTGCCGCGGCAGCAGGAAGCGCCGCGCGATGGCCACCTTCTCCGCCTCGGTGTAGCCCGGGATGGTGATCGTCTCCATGCGATCCAGAAGCGGCCGGGCGATGGTGGACGCGTCGTTGGCCGTGCAGATGAAGAGCACCTTCGAGAGGTCGAAGGGCACGCCGAGATAGGTGTCGGTGAAGGTCCCGTTCTGGGCCGGATCGAGCACCTCGAGCAGCGCCGCCGAGGGGTCGCCGCGCATGCCGCGCCCGAGCTTGTCCACCTCGTCGAGCATGAAGATCGGGTCCGACGCCGCGGTGCGCCGGAAGGCCTGGATGATGCGCCCTGGCATGGCGCCGATGTACGTGCGCCGGTGGCCACGGATCTCGGACTCGTCGTCCACGCCGCCGAGGCTGATGCGCACGAACTTGCGGCCGAGCGCGCGCGCGACGGACTGCCCGAGACTCGTCTTGCCGGTGCCGGGCGGTCCGACGAGGCAGAGGATCGGCTCGGCGGCGCCTTCCTCGGTCTCCGCCAGACCCCGGTCGCGGCGCAGCTTGCGCACCGCCAGGTACTCGATGATGCGGTCCTTCACGCGGTCCAGGCCGTGGTGGTCCGCGTCGAGCACTTCGCGCGCGTGCACGACGTCGATGGCGCCCCCGGTGGGGACGTTCCACGGCAGGTCGCCGATCCACTCGAGGAACGTGCGGATGACGCCGTGCTCGGGGGATGCCTCGGGCACGTGCCCGAGCCGCCGCAGCTCGCGGTCCACCTCCTTGCGTACGTCGTCGTGCAGGTCGAGACCGGCGAGCCGCTCGCGGAGATCGTCGAGCGCCGCGTCTCCGGAGTCGCCCTCGCCGAGCTCCTTCTGGATGGCCTTCTGCTGCTGGCGCAGGAAGTACTCGCGCTGCGCCTTGGTCATCTCCTGCTCGGCGTCCGAGGCGATCTTGCGGCCGAGACGCCGGATGGAGAGCTCGCGGTTCATCACGTCGAGCAGGAGCTGCAGCTTGCCCTTGACGTCGTCGATCTCGAGGAGCTGCTGGCGCTGCGCCGCGTCGAGCGGTGCCGTGGCGCCGATGACGTAGGCCACGGGTTCGAGGTCGTCGAGCGTCTCGACCGCCGACGCGAGGACGTCGGGCAACTCGGGGACGAGGGCCACGAGTTCGGCGAACTGATCGCGCACGGCGCGCCCGAGCGCCTCCGTCTCGGTCTCGTCGTAGATGCTCTCGGGGTGACGCGCGATGCGCGCCCGCATGAAGGGCTCGCTCTGCGTGAGACGTTCGACGCGGATGCGCTCGAGACCCTGGACGACGATGCGCACGCTGCCGTCGGGCAGGCGGCGCAGTTGATGGACGGTGGCGATCGTGCCGATCGTGTGGATCTCGTCGAGCGCCGACGCGGGCTCGTCCGGGCTCCTCTGGCAGGCGACGGCCACGAGTCGTGGCCCCTGCATGACGTCGTCGATCAGCTTCAGCGACCGCTCCTGTCCGATGATCAGGGGCGCCATCGCGAGTGGCAGCACGACGCTGCCGCGCAGCGGCAGGAGCGGCAGCTCGGTCGGGAACGAGTCGATCGTGGCGAGAGGTTGGCCATCGTCGTCCGCGAGCGCCGCGTCGCCCGCCGTCGTCGTGTCACCCGCCGTTGTCGTGTCACCCGCCGTTCCCGCGTCGGCAGCCGTTGCGGCGTCCGTCTCGGGGCCGTCTCCGGTCTCGGGGGGCGCGTCGCCCTTGCGTCGCTCGTCGCTCATGATGCGTCTCCCCGGCGCCGCGGCAGACTCACGATGACGTAGCCGCGGTCGTAGCTCGCCTTCACGGCCTCGACGTCCACCTCTCCCGGCAGCGGCATGTCGAACACGAAGTCGCCGTGCCGGATGCCGACCAGGAGGAACCGTGCGTGCGGGTCCGCCACGCAGGGCCGCGTGCCACGCACGACGAGCGCGTCGGCGTACAGGCAGACCTCGATGTCGTCGTCGGCCACCCCTGCGACTTCGAGGCGCACGGTGTAGCCGTCGGTGGTCTCGAAGACGTCGGCGGGAGGCCGCCACGCACGGTCGCCGACCGTCATGCCGGGAAGGCCCGACCAGGTGTCGTTCAGGCTCTGTCGATGACCCGTGGCCATCTCGTAGCGGTATTCGATCCTTCGATAGCGCACGTTGTGTCAGGCCTCTGCGGTGATCGCCGCCGGCTCGCGCCAAACTCCGTGTTCGCGCAGCAGGGCGATCAACCGTTCGTCGGCCTCCTCCTCGGGTACGTTGCGGACCACGATCTCCTTACGGGCGTACAGGTTGACGAGGCCCGGGGCGCTGCCGACATAGCCGAAGTCGGCGTCCGCCATCTCGCCGGGACCGTTCACGATGCAGCCCATGACGGCGATCTTCACGCCCGGGAGATGCCCCGTCCGTTCCTCGATGCGCCGCGTCGTGGTCTCGAGATCGAACAGCGTGCGCCCGCAGCCGGGGCACGCGATGTAGTCGGTGCGCGACGAGCGCAGCCGTGTGGATTGCAGGACGGAGAGCACCAGCTCCAGCAGGCGCTCGGGTTCGTGGCGGCCGCCGAGGCGGAGCGCGTCGCCGATGCCGTCCGTGAGCAGCGGGCCCGCGACGGACGCCGCGACGAGCAGCGCGTCGTCGGCGTCGTCCGGCAGGTCCACGTGCACGATCAGTGGCTCACGACGGAGGCGGGTCGCGAGCGCGCGGTGCGCGCCGACGTCGCCCGCGCGCAGGGACACCGCCGTGCCGCCGCAGATCTCGCGGCGTTCGCCGCAGGCGTCGTCGCGCGACGGGTCGTCGATGGTGACGGCGAGCCCCGGCGCGGCGCGGCGCAGAGCGTCCGCGTGCCCGGCGTCGGCGGCGGGCAGCAGCACGCCCTCGAGGGCGGGCAGGCCGGGCTCCGCGGGCGTCGCGAGCCGCGCGACGCGCGCCGCCCCGTCGTCCCGCGCCGCGAAGCCCGGCGGGAGCGCGATCATGGCCAGCACGGGGGCGCCCGCGCCCAGGCGGTGGGCGCCGAACGGCACGGCGTCGCTCGCGCGGCGCGCGTACGTGTAGGGATCGAAGGGCAGAGCCGCGGTGGGCGTCGCGCATGCGTCGTCGGCCCCGTCGCCCCCGCCCTCATCGTGCCGGGTGGCCGGAACGCAGAGCCGCACGAGGCGCCGCGCCACGGGGATCTCGGCCACGGGAGACTCGGTGAGCGAGACGCGGATCGTCTCGCCGACGCCGTCGCGGAGCAGCGACCCGATGCCGATGGCGCTCTTGACGCGGCCGTCCTCGCCCGCGCCGGCCTCGGTCACGCCGAGATGGAACGGGTGGTCCCAGCCGCGCGCCGCCAACCGCGTCGCGAGCAGACGGTAGGCCTGGATCATGACCTGCGGATTGCTCGATTTCATCGAGAGCACGACGTCGCGCAGGCTCTCGTCCTCGCAGACCTCTAGGAACTCGACCGCCGACTCCACCATGCCCGCCGGCGTGTCCCCGAAGCGGTTCATGATGCGGTCCGAGAGCGAGCCGTGGTTGGTGCCGATGCGCAGCGCGACGCCGCGCACCAACGCCTCGCGCACGAGGGGCCGGAAGCGATCCTGCACGCGCTGCACCTCGGCGGCGTACTCGTCGTCGCCGTACTCGCGCTGCCGGAAGGCCCTCCCATCGACGTAGTTGCCGGGGTTGACGCGCACCTTCTCGACGTGGCGTACGGCTTCCATGGCCGCCGCCGGCTGGAAGTGGATGTCGGCCACGAGAGGCACGTCGCAGCCCGCCGCGCGCACCGCTGCGCGGATCTCGCCGAGGGCGCGCGCCGCCGCCGTCGTGGGCGCGGTGATGCGGACGATCTGCGACCCCGCCGCGGCGAGCTCGAGGGTCTGCCGCGCCGTCGCCGCGACGTCCAGCGTGTCGGTGGTCGTCATCGACTGCACCGCCACCGGGTGCTCGCCGCCGATGAGCACGCCCCCGATGCGCACGACGCGCGTCCGCCGCCGCCGCGGCGCGAAGGGGTCGAGGCAGTACGTGCGGCTCACGCCCGCGAGGTTACGAGCCCCGCCACGCGCGGCCGCGCGAACTCGGCCGGACGACGGGGCGCGGACGGGACGCTCAGCGGCGCTTCTTGCCGCCGCCCTTCTTGGTCTTCT